>JBKPHT010000412.1:0-3528 GCA_046730015.1 Actinomycetota bacterium | reverse complement strand
GACGGCACGATCGTCGACGACGTCGGCGGCGACGCCACCCTCAACCAGGGCGACGGCGACCTGACCCAGATCGAGGGCTCGACCATCGAGGAGTCGGCCGTCGGCGCCGGCGGCACCGTCCAGTCCAACGACGTCGACATCGACGCCGACCAGGGCTTGTCGGTCGCCTTCGGCGACGGGGCCAGCTCCAGCGCCGAGACCCAGGACGTCGACATCGACGGCAACAGCGGCACGATCCAGATGGCCGACGACGGCGACCAGACCGCTGCGACCGACAACTCGATCACCGACAGCTTCGACACCGAGGACTCGTACAACGCCGACCTCGACGTCACCGACAACTCGATCACCGACAGCTTCGACATCGAGGACTCGGCGAACGAGGACCACAGCTTCACCGACAACTCGGTCGACACGACGGTCGACGACAGCGACACGATCGTCGACGGCGGGCTGCTGTAGCCGACCCGCCCCCGGCCGGTCCGGCCGTGCCGGAGGCCCCGGGGAACCGGGGTACCGTTGCGGGGCACAAGGAGTTGCGACGATGGCGGGGAACCCCAACGCCGGTGAACGGTCCGCGACCGTCCGGCAGGCACTGTCGGTAGTGGACCTCGGGCGCCAGGCGGCGAACGCGTACGCCCGCTCCGACCTCGCCAACCGACTCTCCCTCACCCGCAAGCGGCTCGCCGACCCGGCGTTCCACGTGTTCGTGATCGGAGAGTTCAAGCAGGGCAAGTCGTCGCTGGTGAACGCCCTCCTCAACGCCCCCGTCTGCCCCGTCGACGACGACATCGCCACCACCGTGCCCACCGCCATCGGCTACGGCGACCCACCGGCCGCGGCCGTGCTGTTCGACCCGGGCGGAGACGGCACCGACCCCACCCGCGAGCCCATCCGCGAGGAGATCGCGGTCGAGCAGGTGGCCCGACACGTCACCGAGGCGTCCGATCCGACCGGCGAGCGGAAGGTCAGCTCGGTCGAGGTGAAGCTGCCCCGCAAGCTGCTGACCGACGGCCTCGTGATCGTCGACACGCCCGGCGTCGGGGGCCTCGGCTCGGCCCACAGCGCGGCCACCATCGGTGCCCTGCCGATGGCCGACGCGGTCATCTTCATCTCGGACGCCAGCCAGGAGTTCACCGGCCCGGAACTCGAGTTCCTGCAGACCGCCCGGCGCATGTGCCCCAACGTGGTCTGCGTCCTCACCAAGACCGACTTCTACCCGGCCTGGCGCAAGATCCGCGACCTCGACGTCGAGCACCTGGCCCGGGCCGGGGTCCGCTCCGAGATCATCTGCGTGTCGTCGTCGCTGCGGATCCACGCCCTCCGGTCCAACGACCGCGAGCTCAACCGGGAGTCGGGCTTCCCGGCCCTCGCCGGCTACCTGCAGAACCAGATCGCGGCCAACGCCGAGAAGCTCAGCATCCGGGCCGCGGCCAGCGACGTGGTGGCCGTGGCCGCCATGCTCGACACCCAGTTCCGCAGCGAGCGGCAGGCCCTCGACGACCCCGAGCAGGCCAAGCAGATGGTGACCAGCCTCACCGAGCTCAAGGCCAGGGCCGAGCGGCTGAAGAGCGGGGTGTCGAAGTGGCAGCAGACGCTGAACGACGGCGTCGTCGACCTCCAGGCCGACGTCGACCACGACCTCCGCAGCCGGCTCCGCCAGGTCACCAAGCAGGCCGACGACGCGCTCGAGGCGAGCGACCCGGCCGAGACCTGGAACGAGTTCCAGGCCTGGCTCTACCGCCGGGTCGCCGAGGACGTCGTCCACAACTACGCGTTCCTCCACGGCCGGGCCCAGGAGCTGACCGCCCGGGTCGCGGAGCACTTCGGCGAGGACGGCGCCGACATCGTCGTCGACCTGGACGTCGCCAACCCCACCGAGATCCTCACCACGGTCGACGCCAACACCGACATCGAGGCGGCCAAGATGGGCATCGGCGGCCAGGGCATGGCTGCGCTGCGCGGGAGCTACGGGGGTCTGCTGATGTTCGGGATGCTGGGACGGATGGCCGGGCTGGCCATGGCCAACCCGGCGACGATCATCATCGGCCTGTTCATGGGCCGCCAGGCGCTCCGGGGCGAGAAGGAGCGGCAGCTCACGATGCGCCGCAACCAGGCCCGGCAGGCCCATCGCAAGTACACCGACGAGGTCGGGTTCGTGGTCGGCAAGGACTCCCGCGACACGCTGCGCCGGGTGCAGCGCCGCATGCGCGACTTCTTCGCCGCCCGGGCCGAGGAGCTCCACAAGTCCACGAGCGAGGCGCTGACCGCGGCCCAACAGGCGGTGAAGTCCGACGAGGCGACCCGGCAGAAGCGGCTGCGCGACGTCGAGGCCGAGCTCAAGCGCATCGGCGTGCTGCGCGACAAGGCCTTCGCCCTGGCGCCGGAGCTGAAGAAGGAGGCCCGGCAGGGCACGCCCACGGGGGCGGGGGCATGACCCGCACCTCCGCCGACCTGCTCGGCAGCGTCCGGACCCTCCTCACCCGGGCCGCTCAGTCCTACGGCGCCGTCCCCGCCGCCCAGACCCGGCTGCAGGCCGTGCTCGACCGCCTCGACGAGCCGTTGCGGGTGGCCATCGCCGGCAAGGTCAAGGCCGGCAAGTCGACGCTGCTCAACGCCCTGGTGGGCGAGGAGCTGGCCCCCACCGACGCCGGCGAGTGCACCCGCATCGTCACCTGGTACAGCGACGGCATCACCTACCGGGCGACCCTGGAGCCGACGCACGGCGAGGCCCGCCAGGTGCCGTTCAGCCGCGACGGCGGCGCCATCACCGTCGACCTCGGCGGCACCGACGCCGACGACGTCCGCCGGCTGGTCATCGAGTGGCCGTCGTCGTCGCTGCGGCAGATGACGCTCATCGACACGCCGGGCATCGCCTCGCTGTCCACCGACGTGTCGGCCCGCACCACCGCCTTCCTGACCCCCGGGGATGACCAGGTCACCCCCGCGGACGCGGTGCTGTACCTGATGCGGCACCTCCACTCGTCCGACATCAACTTCCTCGAGGCGTTCCACGACGAGGAGTTCTCGCAGGCCACCCCGGTCAACGCCGTGGCCGTGCTGTCCCGGGCCGACGAGGTCGGCGTGGGCCGCATCGACTCGATGGCCTCGGCCCAGCGCATCGCCGCCCGCTACCGGCACGACCCCAAGGTCCGGAGGCTGGCCCAGACCGTGGTCCCGGTGGCCGGCCTGCTGGCCGAGACGGCCGTGACGCTGACCGAGGTGGAAGTGGCTCAGCTGCGCCGAATCGCCGACGTGGCGCCGCGCGAAGCTGAGGAGCTGCTGCTGTCCGCCGACCGGTTCGTGAACACGATGCCCGAGCTCGGGCTGACCTCGATCGAGCGGGAAGCCCTGCTGGCCAGGTTCGGCCTGTTCGGCGTGCGGCTGGCCAGCGCGTTGCTGCGCCAGGACCGGCCACGCCAGCTGCGGTTCAGCCGGGAGACCGACGCGATCGACATCGACCTCGGTGGGTTGCGCTCCGAGGATATCGCCCAGCTCGTGGTGAGCTGGCCGGCGCAGGCGCTGCGC
>JBKPHT010000411.1:0-16150 GCA_046730015.1 Actinomycetota bacterium | reverse complement strand
CCGATGATCACTGACATGAGTACCTCCATGGGCTCCGAGTTGGGATCCGCGAGGGCACTCCTGCTTCAGATCGTCGGTGCACGTTCCTCTTTCGAGCCACCCGCGGCGAGGACTCCAACGGGAAGCACTTCGTTCGAAAGCCAACCGATCACGACCGGCGGCAGGCACTTCGTGAGCCATCCCGTCAGAGACCCCAGGACGCTAGGCACCAGCCCACGCGTCCACGCGGAGTCTCAAGCAGGCACCTATGGGGCACGGCGGTTCGGGTTGAGGCGCTTCGCGAACCAGTGGTGGGCGGAGAGCACGTTCGTGCGCTCGACACCTGCCAGAACGCGCACAGCTCAATCGGTCTGGAGAATGACCCAGCAGTCGTCGAAGTGGTGGGCGTGAAGGTCGACCTCGCGGATCCAGACGTAGAGCCGACCGCCACCGCACCAGTCGAGACCGGCGCCGCTGTCGGAGTCGATTTGGAGGAGCTGCCGCCATGGTTCGCCCGCTTCCAGGAGTTCCCTCCGTCGTCGCTGCTGGCTGGGCGACAGGTCGCCGCCAGCCGTGTCCGCCGGAATGCCGTTCGCCGCGAGCCGGCACTCCGACGCCATCTCTCCGCTCTGTACCGGATTGGGATGGCCGAGGAGCCGATGGACGGGACCGGCTCCCGGCGCGATTAGATCGTCGTAGGCATCCTCTTGTGCCGGTGTCCACCCGAACGGCCCGGCGACAAGGTCATACGGCGGGAATGTGATCTCCGATTCGAATGAGAGCGGCTGCGCCACGATGTGGGCCTCGTCAGGCAGGTCATCGGGGGCGTCAGCGTCTGTCAAGCGGTGCTCGGGGAAGTAGGCGATTCGCCAGTACGCGCGATCCGCCGGATCGAACCCCCACACCGGCGTCTCGCGGGAGTCGAACCAGAACCCGAGCACTCCCGCGCCGGGGAGCTCCTCCGCTCCCGGCAACCCACGCGTGTCCCGAAAGTCGACCTGGCCCACGAACAGCAGGGGTCGGTCATCGGCGCGCGGCCAGGCGAATCCCCGGGAAACGGTAGGCCGCCCTCCGAGACGGCTCCGGCTTCCCTGACGCAGTCGTGCGTCGTACTTGGCCACCATCCGCATCGCCCGCAGCGCCAACGTCGCCAGCGATGCGGCGTCGGCCTCGACTGTGGTCCCTTCGAACAGACTCGCCGGGCTGCGCACCGGTGCCGTTCCGGGGGCCCGGGAGAACGCTGCCCCGCGACGATCCCCGAGCCTGCGTGGGAGTGTGCGCGGGAACGACTCCAGATCGCCCGTCACATCCATGAGCGGTGCGGCCTTGATGCGGGCCGACGTCGCCCGGCGGAGGGTGGGATCGTTGACGGTGAATGTCCCGAGGTCGGTGAACGTCGTCAGGAAGACCCGCTCGCTGCCCCTGTCCCAGATCCGGTAGCCCGTCGAATGGCCGACGGTGTCCACGGGGATCAGGGCGCCGGTCTCGAGATCCCCCACGAGCAGCCGGCGTTCGCTCCGAGCTCCCTCGAGCGCCTCGTGGAAGGGGATGTCCTCCATGACCTCATCGAGGTAGTAGCGGCCATTCGGCGACAGCGAGCCGAGAAACGACCATCGCCAACCGTCCTCGACGCTCGCCCGCCCGGTCTCGTTGCCGGACGCGTCGAAGCGGACCAGGGCCGGGCCATGCCGCTCCGCGCCCACCACCGCGCCGTTGGCGACACCAGCGACCATCACGTCGTGCCACGGCGTAGTCGTTCCGGCGAACCCGAGGAGCGTCATGGTCCCGTGGTCGTCCTCGATCACGACGCCGGCCTCGACCTCGGCACGAAGCATGGCCGTGCCAGTCCACGCGACCTCTCTGTGGACTTGGCCCCAGCGGTCGATGAGTAGAGCCGCGTCCCGCGACGACGTCGTCACCGACATTAGGCGAGGATCGCGAGCCGGCACAGGAGCCCATCGACCGTCTACCGCCCTCCAAGCGCCATCGAGATCCGAAGGCAGCGTGACCAGCGCATGCGACAGCGTGAACGCGAAGTAGCCCTCACGCCGTAGCAGACGATCGAGCGCGACGGACCCCACGTCGGCCGGCGAAGGTACCGGTAGGTCCTTCCCAGCAGCCACGTCAACGAAGTGGATAAGCGGGTGTGCTCCGCCGTAGGCCAACAGCTTGACGTCGACCCCAGCTTCGACAGGTAGCTCTGCCATCGGCCCAGACGCTAGGAGGCCCACAGCCAGGCCGCGCACTCCAGAATCTAGGGCACCTCTGGATCAGTGAAACACCGCATCGCGATGACCTGGAACTCGGCACTGATGCCGGGCGTGGGGGATGCCCCAGATCGCCGGGTCGCGGACGGTTCGCGACCGACACCATGCGGCACTTATGGGTCAGGTGCTCGTGGAGTACGTCCGCGGGGGATCGAGTTCGACGACGGCGCCCGGGAGGAAGCCGAGCCGAGCGTAGAACGACTTCGACATCGGCGACGGAGCGACGCGGAGATGAGCCAGCCCCACTTGACCTGCCCAGGCAACGAGCTCGTCCATGAGCGCCTGTCCGACGCCGGCGTTCCGGTGCTCGGCGAGGACAAAGACATTGCCGACGCATCCCCACGACCCAGCGCTCAGCCGGCCTGCTACCGGCATGCGGTCGTAGCGCTTGATGTTCGCCATGCCGACGGCTGCACCACCCACCTCGACCAAAAAGAACGTTCGGGTCCGGCGCTCGGCCGTCCACCACTCACGAAACGCGGCGTCGAAGCCGGGGTCGTCAATGGAGCCGCCGACGCTCTCTTCGTTCCAGGTGCGACGGAGATCGGCGAGCATACCAACGTCTCCATCGCCCGCGATTCGGGTCGAGATGCCCACAGCAGCCTGTTCCTCTACTCGGTCGAGGGTGGACACCCCCGAGAAGAAATCATCGCGCGAGCGTCACTGAACGCCGGCTCGGTGTGTCACCAGGGGATCACCGTGAGTTGGGGCCATTGTGCGGCCCAGCGGGCGACCTTCTCCTCGAAGACGTCTCTGGTCACGATCGTCTTGTTGGCGCGGGCGACCATGGAGAAGAGGTCCGCGAGGCCGAAGGGGGCACACACGACGAACGTGTGGCCGTCGTAGCGGACACCGACGCTTGACGCCGTTGTGGGCCACGTGGCGATGGCATCGCCGGTCGAGCGGTATGGCTCGAGATGGCGCCCGAAGCGCCGCTCGTACCAGAGATGGACTCGCGCCTCGTTCTTGACGTCGACGACGATGCCGCCGCCGCGGAGCCGGTCGGCCACCTCAGCCTCGATTTCGCTCTCGGTCTCGATCCTGAGGTCCGCCGCATCGAAGTACACGAGGTCGTAGTCCTTGATGGCCGCGGATGCTTTGAACCCGTGGAGCACGTTCCAGACCGTCTGGGCAACGCCACCGGCACCGAAGTACCAGTCTGGGAGGTCGAGCTCCTGAGCGACGGCGAGCACCGCCTGGGCGACGTCGTTCTCCCTCAGGGTCGCCTCGAGATACGCCGACTGCTCGTGCAACGGCGCAGACGCCATCCCCTGGGACACACGTCGACCCTCCTGCACGGCCGCAGCATCATCGACTCAAGCCGCTGCCCGCAACGTTCGGTGCCGTTCGATCGCCGGGTCCACGGCGTTCGTTTGTCGGAGATCTCCCGTCTGAAGTTCAGGGCAGGTGGCTCTCGATGGCGTCCGCGGAGGTGGCGGCGCCGTCCTCCTGGCGGACGCAGGCGCCGAGGGCTGCCGCCCGCCTGCTGAACCGCGGCTCGGACAGCACCCGGTGCAGAGCGGGCGTGAGCCGGCGGTGGCGTTTGTCCCACGGGACGGATAGGCCGATCCCTAGAGCCTCGACGCGCGCTGCGGTGTCGGAGGCCCACCACACCACCCGGCCGGCCGCCGGGCCCGGTCACGACCAGTGCCCGTAGGCCCTGGTCGAGCACCAGCCGGGCCGCCTGGTCGAAGAAGTCGTCGGGCTGGATGGCACCGTTGAGGCCTGGAGACCCACGTGGCCCGCCGACCCCTTCGTGCGGCAAGCTGAACCGCCATGCTGACCCGCCAACAGATCTCCGATGCCGTCGGACCGCTCGGGTGGCGGTACGTGCTCGGTGTTCTGCGCGCCAGCGTCGAGGTCGACTCGCTGGCTCGGGCGGTGACCGTCGCCGCGGCAGCGACGACCGTGGCCGGGCGCGAGGCCGACGAGCGGCTATGGATGGACCTGCGACGCCACCGTGTGGTTCTGTCGGTCCAGACGCTGGCGGTCGCCGAGGTCACTGAGGCGGACATCGCTCTCGCACGCACCGTGACCCAAGCGCTGACCGATCTGGGGCTGCGCCCCGATCCCGTCGTCGAGCGGGACCCACAGCGGTCCGACCAAATCCTCGAACTCGCCATCGACGCGCTCGACATCCCCGCAGTGAGACCCTTCTGGAAAGCCGTGCTGGGCTACGCCGACGAGGCAGACCGCGATGGCCCGACCGATCCGATCGTCGATCCCGTCGGTCAGGGCCCCGCCGTATGGTTCCAACAGATGGACGCGCCAAGGCCGCAGCGCAACCGCATCCATGTCGACGTGTCCGTTCCCCACGACGAGTCCAGGCACCGGATCGACGCGGCGCTGGCGGCCAGCGGCCGGCTGGTGTCCGATGCCCACGCTCCCGCCTTCTGGGTGCTGGCCGACGTCGAAGGCAATGAAGCCTGCATCACCACGTGGCAAGGCCGCGACCCGGAGTCCGCTTAGCCAGCCGCGTCTGTCAGTCGACGGTCACCCGACCGGTTGACGGGCTGGCGAGAGAGCATCGTCGCTCCCGTCGTGTTGCGATCAGGTGGATCCGTGGCTAACCGACGCTCGTCAGGGGGCGTCCACCGTCGAGGGCCGAGCCCGGAAGCAGGCGGATCTCATCGCGGTCCACGCCCGCGCCGCCCTGGCCGAAGCCAACGTCACCGCCCTGCCCGAATCGTCGTGAACTGAACCGTACGCTCTGGGCCATCCGCCCCTGCGCAAGCGCTGAGCGGCGACGAGAACGATTTTAACGACGACCGCCCTCAGGACTACACAGCCGGGCGCGACGTCGACCGCTTGACCCGGCGGCGCCTCTGGCCGCAGCGAATGGGCGTTATCGGCGCCGCCAGCCGTGACGCCGTGTGCCTCGGCTTGGCACGCGGCCGGGGCTCTCTGTCGGCATAGTTGGGTGCGGTCCCGATGCCGTGGCTACCGGCGACGGCATAAGCCCTGCTACTTGGGGTGACCGAGGGGGCTCGAACCCCCGACCTTCAGGGCCACAACGTGGAAGCGGGCCACCCGCGCCGGCACGAGCCAACCGCCGACCGCATGGTGTGCCTGCGGACTGTCCTGTGCCCGACCGGGGAAGGGCGTCGGTCGCCGAGCACCGCCGACGGGGGCGCAGTTGCCTTGTTGTTGCCCGGGTCGAGGTCCGCCGAGAACGTGCTGGCAGCCAGCAGCCGGCCTCATCGGCCTACCCGGCTGCCCATGCGATCGCTGCGGCTCGCTCCGCCAGGGGAAAGTGCTTGATCTCACCGGGCGTCATCCACCCGAACCAGTCGGTTCCGTGGATCATCCATTCGACATCAGAAACGAGTGCGATGCGCTTCCATGCGCGCCAGTGCTCGACGCCCATCTTGAGGTCCTGCCAAAGGGCTCCGCCGGAGAAGCCCTCGAACTTGGGGATGACGATCACGACGCGCACTTCGCCGTCGGCGGCTGCCGCCTGCAAGGCGGGCAGGAGGATGTCTCGGTAGTCCTCGGTCTGGAGTTTGCCGGACACCTCGAATCCGATGACGCCCGATGGAAGGTCGGGGATCTCGTTGAGCATGGGCCTGTCACCTCATTCGGTTGGTCTGCCCTCGCTGCGGCGGGCTTTCTTGCGGCGTTCTTCTGCAGGAAGAGTGCCTCGACGAGGGCCATGTTCTCGATCTCGCTCGGATCGACGCTTTCGTTGGGACCGTGGATCCGGCAGAGCGGCTCCTCCACCCCGAGCAACATGATGTCCGCGTCGGGGAAGGTCTCGTGGAGCACGTTGCACAGCGGGATCGAGCCGCCGTCGCCTTGGAGGGTCAGCTCGCGTCCGTACACCTCCTGCATCGCCTCGGCCATAGCGTCGAAGGCGGGGCCCTCGACCGTGCCGGTGAACGGTGCTCCCGCGTACTCCCGCTCGAACTCGACCCGGACATGCCAGGGTGCGACGGCCGCCAGGTGCTCGGCCCGGTCGCCGACCGAGGTGGTTGCCGCAGTCTCGACTGGTGCCGGGGGCTCGGCCATTGCCGGCGCGGGTGATGGTGTGAGCCGCTCGGATGCCACGTAGGCCATCGCGACTGAGATGATCACCAGGGGCATCGCCGCAAGGCCGCTGGACAGGAGGAGCAGGGTGGCGAGCAGCACCGAGGTCATCGGGACGCCGTTCATGACGGGGGTACGCTCGAGCGATGGCGGAGGTCGACGAACGGGACGATCTCGATTCGGTGCTGGCGGCGCGATCGGAGAGCTCCCGGCGTAACTCCCGGGCCGCGCTGATCGAGGCTGCGTTCGAGGAGTTCTCGACCAAGGGGTACGAGGCGACCACCGTCGCCGGGATCGCCGACCGGGCCGGCGTCACGACTGGCGCCCTGTACGCCCACTTTGCCAGCAAGCTCGACCTCTTGCTGGCGACGCTCGGGCTCACGCCGGTCGAGGACATCCTCCGTTCGGCTCGGGAGGCCGCGGCGCTGCCGAGAGGTGAGGCGACGAAACGGCTCGTGCAGTCCATGGCGGCGCGTCCGGACCGCCACATGCTGCTGCTGCTCGACGTGATCGTCTTTGCGCGGCGGGATCCCCACGTGGCGCAGATCCTCATGCGCGGTCTCGAGCGCTACGTGGGGGCCTCGGCCAGCGCCAACGAGGAAGCCGTGGAGCTCGGGCTCATCGACCCGGCGCTCGCCATCGACGACCTCGCCCGGGTGCTGACGCTGCTCACGATGGGCAAGATCGTGTTCGGCGCCCTCGACGGGGAGCCGCCGTCCGAAGCGGCCTTCGCGCGGCTGGCCGAGCTGCTGCTGCGGCCGGCCGGCGCCGGCCCCGACGGCGAGGGTGATCCGCCGGCCGCCCTGGCCCGGGTCCGGGCCCGGGCCGCGGCCGCGGAGCAGGCGCGCCGGGGGTTGCACGACGGCATCGTCGATGCCGTGCACGAGGGCCACAGCCTCCGCCAGGTCGGCACCGCGGCCGGCCTGTCCCACGAGCGGATCCGCCAGGTCCTCCGCGAGCACGACGCCTGAAGCGTCAGCTGAGGTCGGGGGGTTCGAGGATGTCGACGAAGTCGTTGGACAGCACGTCGTACTTGCCGTCGTGCATCTGGAGGATGGCGACCTCCCGGGTGAAGATCCGGAAGGCGGCGAGATCGGGCAGCTCGGGGAGGGCGTTCTCGCGGAAGTCGTAGCGTGCCGTCTCCGGCCGGTCCACCGGGTTGGCGACTACGGCGTCGACGACCCCCTGGGGTCGAGGGACTGGACCTCCTCGGGGCTCAGGTGGCTGAGCGCCCCCTCCAGCTTCTTCACGTTCGACCAGGTCACGACGGTGTTGAAGTCGACGTCCGGGTCGTCGGGGTCGAACCCGGCCGCCTCCATGTCGTCGCGGAACTCGGCGATCCCGAGGTTGTCGGCGTCGGTCGGCGGGAGTCCCGGGCTGACGACGATCAGACCGTCGAGCGTGTCGCCGAGCTCATGGACGACCTCGGGCGACATCACGACCGACGCCGTCGTGATGATGTGATCCTCCGCGGTGATGCCCTCGGCCGCCAGCGCGTTGAACATCACGACCGGCTGGGCGGGGAGCAGCCCGATGGCATCGGTTTCGCGCTCGGCGATCTGCGCGGCGATCGGCGCGTAGTCCGTCGTGTCCGCCGGAAAGTAGATGACCTCGACGTCGATGCCGATGATGTCGGCGACCTGCTCGACCTGCGTGGCCGCGAACTGCAGCGCCGGCACGTCGGGCAGCACCAGGAGGAAGTCGTCGGCGCCCTTGGCCTTGGCGGCGGTGACGCCGGAGATGCCGACGGAGATGCCGCTGATCGAGGAGTACGCGTTGTCGCTAGTCAGCTCGAAGGCCGAGGTCCCCCAGGTGTAGAGAGCCGGCAGGCCGGACGCCGTCACGCCGTCGTCGAACGACCCGATGAAGCTGAGCAGCGCCAGCGAGCCGTTCGAAGCGGCCTTCCGGCCGCAGGCGAGGTTCTCGTTCACGTCGCCCTTGTCGTCGCAGAACTCGACCTCGATGGGCCGGTCCAGCCCGCACTCGCGGTTGACAGCCCGGACCGCGGCGTCGGTGCCCATGCGGGCGCGGTCGCCGTCGTTGCCGAGCTGGCTGGTGAGCGCGGCGATCGTGGTGAACTTCAACGGCTCCCCCGGGCAGTCGGCGGCGTCGTCAGCGCCGGCATCGGACGCTGTCGTGGCCGGCGACGCGGCGTCTCGGCCACTACTGGTGACACCGCCGATCTTGCCGTCACCGCACGCGACGCCCAGCAGCGCGACCAGGGCAGAAGCGATCAACAGCGGACGTCGGATCATCACGCAGTCCCCTCCGTGGTGGCGGGTTCCAAGTAGGCCTCCTGGATGTCGTCGACCCGGTCGCGCAGGTCGGCGGCGGTGCCCTCGAGCTCGACGGCCCCGCGCTTCATCACCAGGACCCGGTCGGCGACGGCGAGCGCCTTGTGGATGTGCTGCTCGACCAGGAGCACGCCCATGCCGTCGTCAGCCGCGGCCCGCACGGTGGCGAGGAGCCGGTCGACGACCATCGGCGCCAGGCCGAGGGACAGCTCGTCGACGAGCAGCACCTTCGACGACCGGGCCAGGCAGCGCGCCAGGGCGAGCATCTGCTGCTGGCCGCCCGACAGCAGTCCGACCCGGCGCTGCAGGTGGTCCTTCAGCTCCGGGAACAGCTCGACGGCCCGGCCGATGTCGCACCGGCTCACCCGGAGGTTCTCCGCGGCGGTCAGGTCCATGAGGACGGCCCGCTCCTGGGTGACGACGGCGAGACCCTTCCGGGCCCGGACGTGCAGCGGGCCGCGGGTGGCCTGCCCGAGGAGCCGCACCTCGCCGCCGAGCGGCGGCAGCTCGCCGGAGATCGTGAGCAGCGTCGTCGTCTTGCCGGCGCCGTTGGGCCCGAGCAGGGCGACGACCTCCCCGGCGTCGACACGGACGTCGAGGCCGCGCACGATCTCGACGTCCCCGTAGCCGGCGCGCAGCCCGACGGTCTCGACCAGGCCCGTCATACCGGCTGCTCCGTCGTCGTGCCCGCAGACCCCAGGTATGCCTCGATGACGCTGGTGTCGCGGGCGATGTCGCCGGGAGAGCCTTCGGCGATCTTCCGGCCGAAGTCGAGCACGACCATCCGGTCGCACGTCTGCAACAGCAGCGGGACGTCGTGCTCGATGACGAGGATGCCGATCCCGTCCCGCTGCGCCATCGCCCGGATGGCCGAGCCGAGCTCGGACGCCTCCCGGGAGTCGAGACCGGCGGCCGGCTCGTCGAGGAGCAGCACCGCCGGTTCGCTCACCAGCGCCCGAGCGATGCCGACCAGGCGCGACACGCCGTGGGGTAGGGCGGAGGGACGTTGGTCGAGCACGCCGCCGAGCCCGAACTCGGCAACGAGGTCGTCCATCAGCGCCGTCGGCTTCTGCCGGCCAGGCCGCACGAGCCCGACGAGGTACTGCCACCGGGACTGGTCGTCGGCCGCGACGAGCAGGTTCTCCTTGACCGTCATCTCCTCGAACAGCTCGACCGCCTGCCACGAGCGCACGATCCCGGCTCGGGCGCGCCGCTCGACGGACCAGCCGTCGATGGGCGCCCCGTCGAAGCGCACGGAGCCCCGCGCCGCGGCGGTGAAGCCGGTGACGACGTCGAGCAGCGTCGTCTTGCCGGCGCCGTTCGGGCCGATGAGCCCGACGACCTCGCCCGGGTCCACCGAGAAGCTCACGCCGTCGAGGGCGACGACGCCCCCGAACGACACGCCGACGTCGCTGACCTCGAGCGTCGCCGGGGCCCGGCGGGGCCGTGCCGGTGCCGGCACCTCCTCGGCGCGCCGCCGCGGGAGCCGGAACGGCGCGGTGATGCGTTCGGCGGAACGCGACCACAGGGACGCGACGCCATCGGGTGCCTGCCGCAGCACCAGCACGGCCGACACGCCCGAGAGGACGGCGAGCCACGACACGATGTCGGTCCCTTCCGGGACGACGTGGGCGAAGATCACGTTGCCAATGGAGGTCGGGGCGCCGGCGGCGCCGAGCACGACGCCGGCCATCCAGGCGAGGCCGCCGACGACGGCGTACTGGATCAGCAGGACCGAGCCGACGACGCTGTAGACGCTCAGCTGCACGTTCGGCTGCCGCAGGGACAGCAGCGCGCCGCCGAGGGCCGCGATCGCGGCGGCGACCGCGAACGCGTGCACCTTCGCCCCCACGACACCCACGCCGAGCGACGCCGCGGCCCGCTCGTTGCTGCGGACGGCGAGCAGCCGGGCCCCGGCCCGTCCACGCCGCACGTTGGCGACGACCAGCCCGACCAGCACGAGGATCACCAGCACGAACACGCCCTAGCGCTGCGGGTGGTTCAGCGGGTCGACGTCCATGCCGAAGAACGACAGGTCGTCGATCGGCAGGCCGCGGACGCCGCCGATCAGGGCGCTGTTGCTGAAGATCAGCGAGCTGAACATCAGCGCCATGGCAAGGGTCGCCACCGCGAGGCTGGTGCCGCGGGTGCGCACCGCCGGCAGGGCCACGACCAGACCGACCAGGGTCGTCACGACGATGCCGCCGAGGAGCGCCAGCTCGAACGGCCAGCCGTTGACCGAGACGAGCCGGGCCACGATCCACGCCCCGAACCCGGCCAGGGCGAACTGGCACAGCGACAGCTGACCGGCGTAGCCGGCGACGATGACGACCGAGGCCAGGATGATGGCGATGGCGAAGGTGGAGATGAGGGCGCTGGTCCAGGTGTCGACCCCGAACAGGAGCGCCACGCCTACCACCCCACCCACGATCAGGGGCAGCAGTGACACCGAGCCCGACCCCGGCAGCGGCAGCCGGGCGACGGTCTCGCCCCGCTGCAGCCGCGACCGGCCGGTGATGATCATGAAGCCGAGGATGATCGCCAGCGGCACGGCCTGGACGAGGCCGGTCAGCGACGCCGCGGACACGCCGAGGGCGTTGGCGATGTCGGGCTGGAACAGTGAGATCTCGCTCTGGATGATGCCGATGACCAGCGCGGCGGCGACCGTGACACCGAACGACGAGAAGCGGCCGACCAGGGCGGCGGCCAGCGCGGGGATCACGGCGATCGACAGCACGGCGGCGTTGAGCGTCACGATCGGGGCGAGGAGGATGGCGGCCAGCGCGGAGAGGCCGCCGGCGACGGCGAAGTTCACGAGCTCGATCTGGTTCGGGGACCAGCCGGCGCTCGCCGCGACCCGGCGGTTCTCGGCCACCGCCGAGGTGGCGAGGCCGAACAGCGTCCCCGAGTACACGAACCGCAGCACCACGGCACACGCCAGGGCGATGCCGATGAGCAGCAGCCGGTCCATGCCGATCATCACGTCGCCGAACAGCGTCACGTTCCGTGACGGCAGCATGGGCCGGGGCTGCACGATGGCGGGACCCCAGCGCAGCACCATGAACGCCTGGCCGGCACCGAACAGCCCGAGCGTGGCGATGAGGCGCGCGAGCTGCGAGGCGTCGCGCAGCAGCGCCAGCACGCCGTAGGTGAGCAGCCCGAGCAGGACGCCGACGACGACGCCGATCGTCACCGCCACCGGCGTCGCCATTGTGTCGCGCAGGTCGTAGCAGTGGTACGCGGCGATCCCGCCCATGGCGCCGGCGCTGAAGTTCAGGACGCCTGACGCCCGGTACACAATGACGATGCCGAGCGCGACGAGCGCGGTCAGCGCACCTGTCGCGGTGCCGAGCAGCACGAAGCGGAGCGACGCTTCGCTGAACAGTGCCGTGGCCAGGAAGCTCACGAGCTACCCCCTCCCCGGGCGGCTGAGACGCCCGCTGTCCCCCGGCGCCAACATAGCTTCACTACGGGTCCGGTAACCCCTGACTGTGAGAAATCGGTCACGAGCCACCGCGTACGTCAGGATTCTTGACGCCTGGGTCGCCAACCGGCGTCAGTTCGACGGCACCACCTCGTCCCGCAGCTGACGCTTGAGGACCTTCCCCGCGGGATTGCGGGGGAGGTCGTCGCCGCGGAACCAGATGTGCACGGGCACCTTGAACGCCGCGAGGCGCTCGCGCACGTGGGCCTGGATGTGCTCGGCGTCGGCATGCTCGCCGTGCTTGAGCTGGACGACGGCACCGACCTCCTCGCCGAGGACCTGGTGGGGCACGCCGATGACGGCGGCGTCGAGGACGGCGGGATGCTCGAAGATCGCGGCCTCGACCTCCGAGCAGTACACGTTCTCACCGCCCCGGATGATCATGTCCTTGGCGCGATCGACGATGAAGACGAAGCCCTCCTCGTCGATGCGGGCGACGTCGCCACTGTGCAGCCAGCCGTCCGAGAACGTCTGCGCGGTCGCCTCGGCCTTGCCCCAGTACCCGCGGACGACGTTGGGCCCCTTGATCCAGAGCTCGCCGGTCCGGCCCTCGGGCAGGTCGTTGCCGAGCTCGTCGACGACCTTCAGGTCGCACACGGGGACAGGCACGCCGACGCTGTCGGGCTTGCGCAGGTAGTCGGCGCCGCCGTTGCCGGTCGTCAGGCTGGACGTCTCGGTGAGCCCGTAGCCGTTCGACGGCGTGCGGCCCGGGAACATCTCGTCGATCTTGCGGACGAGTTCGGGCGGCGCCGGGGCACCGCCGTAGCCGATGCTCTGCACGCTGGAGATGTCGCGCTTGTCGAAATCCGGCGACTGGAGGACCTGCCACACCATCGACGGCACGCCGCCGAAGGCCGTGATGCGCTCGCGCTCGATCAGCTCGAGGGCCCGCTCGGGGCTCCATTTGAACATCAGCACGAGCTTTGAGCCGGAGGCGACCGCCCCTTGGAGCACGGAGTGGCAGCCCGTCGCGTGAAAGAACGGGACAGACAGCAGGCTGGCGCTCTGCGCCGGCGCGCCCGCCCGGTCCGGGGCCGGGTCCGGTCGCGTGCTGCGCATCGCCGTGCGGGCGCCGGAAAACGCCAACGACATGATGTTGGTGGTGAAGTTCCGCTGGGTCCCGAGGGCCCCCTTCGGACGGCCGGTGGTGCCGGACGTGTAGAAGATCGTGGCGTCGTCGTCCGGGTGGATCTCGACGTCGGGCAGGGCCGGTGGGTTGCCGGGATCGGGCTCGCCGACCACGTCGTCCCATGCGAGGCATCCCTCGGGGACGTCGCCGCGCACGACGATCGTCGTGAGGCCGGGCAGGCCGGCCAGGTGCTCGGCGAGCCGCTCCATCCGCTCGCCGTCGGCGACGAGGACCTTCGTCCCGGAGTCGGACAGGCCGTACTCGAGCTCGGGCCCGGTCCACCAGGCGTTCAACGGCACCACGATCGCCCCGGCCGCGGCGGCGCCGAAGAACGCGATGGGCCACTCGGGGAAGTTGCGCATCGCGATGGCGACACGGTCGCCCTTGCGCACTCCCAAGCCGTCCACCAGCGCGTTGGCGAACGCCGATGCGGCTGCGTAGTGCTGGGCGAAGGTCATCCCCTCGTTCTCGTAGACGATGAACGAGGCGTCGCCGTGCGCTCGGCTCGCCTCTAGCAAGGCGCGGATCGACGGCATCGCGTTCTTCCACGTCTTGGCGGGCCGGCCGTCGATGTCGACGACCTCCATCTCGAACGGCGACCCCGGCGCGGTCAGCTGCGCGTGCGCGTCGGCGATGGAGATCGGTGCGCGTCCTGGCATGCCCCCTCTTTACCCGCCGCGGGACTCATCGGCGTACCGGCCGCCGTCCGCGTCTGCGAGGGCGTCGTGCACGACGTCGTACGCGGGTCGGGCGAGGGCGTCAGCCTGCACCTTGAAGCTGTAGGTGACGAGTGGGTCCTCGCCGGCGCCAGGGGGCGTGACGCGCCACGCCGTGCCATCCCTGGATGGCACGGCGGATGGCACGCCTGGGAACTGAAGAGGCCCTCGCCTCCTGCCGAGGGCCGACCATCGACGGGGCGACCCACTGCGCGAGTCGATCGAGAGGGCAGATAGTTGTGCGTTAGATTTGCCGGGAGGGACTTCCGTCCCCCTCCGTCACATGCTCAACGCTCTGACCTGGGGTGACCGAGGGGACTCGAACCCCCGACCTTCAGGGCCACAACGTGGGACATGCCGCCCGCGAGGACCTCGGCTGCCCGCCAGATACACGGTCTGACCAGCGAACGGCTCGCATTGTGACCCGATTCCTCCCGGGCGCGGCGACGGCCGCACGCGAGGACGTAGGTGCCCGATTGTTGCCCGGCCGTGCCACGTGACCTCTGCCTCGCCGCCGCCGCCACCGTGGCGCTCATGGCAGCGCCACAAGCCGCCGGAGCCAGTGGGAATGGCGGCCTCGTGTCCGCGCACGCAGTTGGCGGCTTCACCGAGTGGCTGGTGGTCGAGGACGGCACCACTCTCGAATCGGACCAGGGCACCCTCACGTGCGACAGCGGGGTTTGGGACGGGCCGAACGTGGACTCGCCGCTTCCTGATGACACCGGCGGGATCGGCGGCATCGCGGCGTAGGCACCGCAGAGGTCTCCAGCCAGATCCGGACCTTTCTCGGCGAAGCCGTATGGCCCCACGACCGGAGGTGGGGCCTCGCCCCGCCCCCCCAAAGTAAGGCGATCGCACTAGGCCTTGATGCGCACGCATCGGATGGAGTCCTTCGGCACTGTCGTCGTCGGCGCCGGCCTCCTACCGTCGGGGCTGACGATCGCAGCGAGGAGCGTGCCGTGCTGCAGATGAACGTCCAGCCCATCCCGACCGTGTCGGACCGGATCAACGAGGTCCGGGCGCTTACCGCCAGGATCGTGAACCGCGAGATCCTGCCCAACGAGAACATGCTGTGGGCCGAGATGCGCGCCGGGGCGCAGCTGACCGAGGGCGACCGCGAACAGTCGCGCAAGCTGCGCGCCCACGTGCACGAGAAGGTGCGCGAGGCCGGGCTGTGGGCGCCTCACCTGCCCGCCGAGTACGGCGGCGCCGGGCTCGACTTCCTCGAGCTGGCCTACATGTATGAGGTACTTGCCTACGCCGTGGGCGCGTCGGCGCTGTTCGGCGTCGTCGCCCCCAACTCGGGTAACCAGTCGATCCTCGTGAAGTACGGCACGGAGCAGCAGAAGCAGCGCTGGCTGGTGCCGTTGATCGAGGGGACGATGCAGTCGGGCTTCTCCATGACCGAGCCCGACCAGCCCGGTTCCGACCCCCGCTCGCTGAAGACCACCGCACGCCGCGACGGCGACACGTGGGTGATCAACGGCCACAAGTGGTTCACCTCGAACGGCAAGCGAGCCGACTTCCTCATCGTCATGTGCCGCACCGAGGACGTCGCCGGTGGCGCCGACCGCAACGCCGCCATGACCCAGATCATCGTGCCCTCGGACACGCCGGGCGTGAACATCGTGCGCGGCATCAACGTGTGGGGCCGCGAGAGCGACCATTGCGAGATCATCTATGACGACGTCCGGGTACCGCTCGAGAACGCGCTCGGCGCCCGCGGGTCGGGCCACCAGGCCGCCCAGGACCGGCTCGGTGCCGGCCGTGTGTACCACTGCATGAACTCGCTCGGGTCGATGTGGCGGGCGTTCGACCTGATGGTCGAGCGGTCCATCACCCGCGAGGTGCACGGCGGCCCGCTGGAGACCAAGCAGTTCATCCAGGGCTTCATCGCGGACTCATACATTGACATCCAGGCGGCCCGGCTCATGACCATCAACTGCGCCGAGAAGCTGGCCGCCGGCCAGGACGCCCGCACCGACATCTCGGCCATCAAGGTGTTCGTGCCCGCCGCCTTCCACCGGGTCGTCGACCGTGCCATCCAGGTGTGGGGCGCCGCCGGGGTCAGCGGTGACCTGCCCCTGGCCGCCATGTACCAGGGCGCCCGGTCCTTACGGCTGGCCGACGGCCCCGACGAGGTGCACAGGATCCTCATGGCCAAGAACGTCCTCAACCGCTACCACGGGCGCGAGCGAGGCTGGGACTTCGGCAACTAGCGCGGGGTGAGGGAAGAGGTACGCCTCGTCACGCCC
>JBKPHT010000410.1:0-3208 GCA_046730015.1 Actinomycetota bacterium | reverse complement strand
GAACGGGTAGTCGGCCACCTTGGGCTTGGCGGCGGAGATGCGGCTGATCAGGGTCGACTTGCCCACGTTGGGGAAGCCGACCAGGGCGACGTCGGCCAGCAGCTTGAGCTCGAGGCGGAGCCAGCGGTCCTCGCCCTCCTCGCCCTGCTCGGCGAACGCTGGGGCCCGGCGCCGGTTGGACAGGAACCGGGCGTTGCCCCGGCCGCCCCGCCCGCCCTCGGCGGCCAGGTAGCGGTCGCCGGCCCGGACGAGGTCGGCGAGCACCGTGTCTTCCCGGTCCTTCACCACCGTGCCCTCGGGCACGGCCACGACCACGTCATCCCCCGACGAGCCGTGGCGGCGTTTGCCCGACCCGTGCGTGCCGTTGCCGGCCCGGCGGAACGGCTGGTCCTTGAACGCCAGCAGCGAGGCGACGTTGTGGTCGGCCTCCAGCCAGACGTCGCCGCCCTTCCCGCCGTCGCCGCCGTCGGGGCCGCCCTTGGCGACGTGCGCCTCCCGCCGGAAGGCCACCGACCCCGCCCCGCCGTCGCCGGCCTTGGCGTGCAGGTTGCATTCGTCGACGAACTGCGCCACTGCCTGTGGAGTATGACGGCCGCCTCCGCCGGGTGCGAACCCGGTCGCCGCGCCGGGGCCGGACGCGACGAGGCCCCCGCCGCGGCGGGGGCCCGGGTCGTCGGGGTCGGTCGGCGGCGCGTCAGTCGCCGGTCAGGACGTCGACGAGCTTGCGGCCCTTCCGCTGGCCGAACTTCACCTTGCCGTTGGCGAGGGCGAACAGCGTGTCGTCGCCGCCCCGGCCGACGTTCTCGCCGGCGTGGAAGCGGGTGCCCCGCTGGCGGACGATGATCGTGCCGGCGTGGACGGCCGTGCCGTCGTACACCTTCACGCCCAGCCGCTTGGACTGCGAGTCGCGCCCGTTCTTGGTCGAGCCGGCGCCCTTGGTCTTGGACATGTCGTCGGCCTCCCTCAGCCCTTGCTGATGCCGGTGATCTCGATGGTCGAGTAGCGCTGGCGATGTCCCCAGCGCTTCCGCTGGTTGCTCTTGTTCTTGTAGGTGAAGCCGGTGACCTTGGGGCCCTTGGACTCGCCCACCACCTTGGCGGTGACCTTGGCCTTGCTCAGCGCCTTGGGGCCGGCGAGCACGGTGTCGCCGTCGACCAGCAGGACCGGCGTGAGCTCGACCTTGTCGTCGTCCTCGGCGCCGACCAGCTCGACGTCGAGCGTCTGGCCGTTCTCGACCCGATACTGCTTGCCACCGCTCTTGATGACTGCGTACATGCGATCTGCCTCGTCCTGGCGCGCCCGCGATCGGGCACACAACCTCGAAGGGGACGGGTCAGCCTACCCGGGCTCCGGCCCGGGTCGCCACTCCCGCGGCTCAGTCCGGCAGCAGCTCCTTGTCCACCTCGACGCCGCGGCCGTCGCACTCGGGACAGCGGTGGGTGAAGGACTCCAGCAGGCCCTCGCCGATCCGCTTGCGGGTCATCTCGCACAGGCCCAGCTCGGAGATCTCGAACACCTGGGTGCGGGTCTTGTCCCGCGACAGCGCGTCGCGGAACACGCGGACGACCTCGTCGCGGTTGTCCCGGCGCTCCATGTCGATGAAGTCGACGACGATGATGCCGCCCACGTCGCGCAGCCGGAGCTGACGGGCGATCTCGACCGCGGCCTCGAGGTTGTTGCGGAACACCGTCTCCTCGAGGCTCGACCGGCCGACGTTCTTGCCGGTGTTCACGTCGATGACGGTGAGGGCCTCGGTGTGCTCGATGATGAGCGACCCGCCGGACGGCAGCCACACCTTGCGGTCGAGCGCCCGGTGGAGCTGCTCGTGGACGTGCTGGCGCTCGTACAGGGGCAGCGGCTCGGTCTCGGTGTCGTAGAACTCGACCCGGTCGGCCAGCTCGGGGCTGATCGACGACACGTAGTCGCGCACCGCGGTGTAGAGCTCGCGGTCGTCGATGAGGACGCTGCGGTAGTCCTGGCTGAACTCCTCGCGGATCACCCGCACCGCCATGTCGGGCTCGCGGTACAGCAGGGTCGGGGCCTTCGACCGCTTGGCCAGGGACTCGATCTGAGCCCACTGGTCGAGCAGGCGGAGCACGTCGTCCTCGATCTCCTCGGTGGTCACGTTCTCGGCGGCGGTGCGGACGATGACGCCGTGCTGGGCCGGCTTGACCCGGTCGAGGATGGAGCGGAGCCGCTTGCGCTCGTCGTCGGGCAGCCGCTTGGAGATGCCGTAGGTCGACGAGTTGGGGATCAGCACGACGAACCGGCCGGGAAGCGACACCTCCTGGGTGAGGCGGGCGCCCTTGGCCCCGATCGGGTTCTTGGTGACCTGGCACAGAATCGTCTGACCGGCCCGCAGCACGTCCTCGATGCGGGGCCGGCCGGAGCTGCTCTCGACGTCCTCGGGGTCGTAGTGGACGTCGCCCCGGTACAGGACGGCGTTCTTGGGGGTGCCGATGTCGACGAAGGCCGCCTCCATCCCGGGCAGGACGTTCTGGACCCGGCCGAGGTAGACGTTGCCGTGGATCTGGCTGACGTCGTCGGACGGGTGCGACACGTAGTGCTCGATGAGCGAGCGGCCCTCGAGCACGGCGATCTGCGTGGCCTTCTCGCTGACGTGGACGCACATCGAGTAGCGGCCGACGGCCCGCCCCTTGCGCTCACGGCCCCGGCGGCGCTCCAGGGTCTCGTCGTCGAGCTCGGTCGGGTCGTGGGCGATGACCGCCTCGACCGGCGAGCCGGACTGGCGGCCGCCCGACCGGTCGCCGGCGGACTTGTCGCCGGACCGGTTGCGGCCGCCCCGGCGGCGGCGCTTGCGCTTGCCCTCGCCGGCGTCGTCGCCCTTCTTGGACTCGATCTGGCGCAGCGCCTCGGGCGGGATGGAGTCGCCGATCTTCGGCTTGGCCGGCGCCTTGGGGACCGTCGCGGCGGCGGCCGCCTCGACGGTCGCCGGCCGGCCCTCCCGGGGGAGGTCGGGCAGCTCGGGGTCGCGGTCCTCGCCACCCTCGCTGGTCACGGCCGGTTTGCGGGTGCGGCCCCGGCCCCGGCCGCGTCCCGACGCGGCGGGGCGGGTCTCGCGGTTGCCGCCGTCGCCATCGCCACCACGGTCGGTGCCGGGCGCCTGCGTGGCGGTCGCCGCGGCCCGGCCGGAGCCAGTGGCCCCGCCGTCGCCGTCTTCGTCGCCGCCGTCGCCGGACGCGTCGCC
>JBKPHT010000409.1:0-5406 GCA_046730015.1 Actinomycetota bacterium | reverse complement strand
GCCCTCGGCCCCGGCGCCGTCGTGGCCGGCACCGACGTCGCTCTGCCCGACGGCCCGCCACCCCCGCTCGACGCCGACGCCGCCGGCCCGGGCGACCCCGCCCTGCTGCCCTACACCTCCGGCACCACCGGCACCCCCAAGGGCGCGCTGCTCTCCCACGGCAACCTGCTCGCCAGCGCCGAGGCCCTCGTGCTGGCCTGGCGGTGGACCGAGGACGACCGGCTCGTCCACTGCCTGCCCCTGTTCCACATGCACGGGCTCGGCGTCGGCATCCACGGCACGCTGCTGGCCGGCGCCAGCGCCGTCCTCCACCCCCGGTTCGACGTCGAGGAGGTGCTGGCCGCGGCGGCGGACCCCGACCTCGGCGCGACCCTGTTCTTCGGCGTGCCGACGATGTACGCCCGGCTCGCCGCCGCCCCCGGCGCCGGCCGACTGGCCGGCCTGCGGCTCTGCGTGTCCGGCAGCGCGCCGCTCAGCGCCGCACTGCACGCCCGGCTGGCCGAGGCGACCGGGCAGCGGGTGCTGGAGCGCTACGGCATGACCGAGACGGTCATGCTCGTGTCCAACCCGGTCGACGGCGAGCGGCGGCCCGGCACCGTCGGCCTGCCCCTTCCCGGTGTCGAGGTCCGGCTCGACGAGCCGTCGGGAGAGATCCTGGTCCGGGGCCCCAACGTGTTCGGCGGCTACTGGCGCCGGCCCGACGCCACCGCCGCCGCCTTCACGGCGGACGGCTGGTTCCGCACCGGCGACGTCGGCGCCCTCGACGACCACGGCTACCTGGCGATCGTCGGCCGGGCCAAGGAGCTGATCATCACCGGCGGCTACAACGTCTACCCCCGGGAGGTCGAAGACCTGCTGCGGTCGCACCCGGCGGTGGTCGACGTGGCCGTGGTGGGCACGCCGTCGGAGGAGTGGGGCGAGGTCGTCACCGCCTACGTCGAGGCCGGGCCCGGGTTCGACGGCGACGCGGTCCTGTCCTGGGCCGGACCGCAGCTCGCGCCGTACAAGCGGCCCCGGCTGGTGCACATCGTCGACGCGCTGCCCCGCAACCCGATGGGCAAGGTCGTCCGCGACCGCCTCCTCCCGCCGGAAGTAACGCGTTGACACCCCGGCCGGACGGGGGCTTGGATGCCGGGGTGGCACGCACCCCCCTGCACGCCGGCCCGCCGGGCCGGGACGCGGTGGCCCCCGTGGCGCTAGTCGTCGACCTCGACGATCCCGCGGCCTCCGACGTCGGGCTCACCGGGGGCAAGGCGGCCGCGCTGGCCCGCGCCCGGGCCGCGGGGCTGCGGACCCTGCCGGGCCTCGTGCTCACCACCGCGTTCTGCGCCGAGGTCGACGGCGGCGCCGACGTCGAGGGCCATCGCGCGGTGCAGGAGGCGTTCGACCGTGCCGGCGGTGCCGACCACGACCTGGTGGCCCGCAGCTCGTCGGTGGTCGAGGACACGGCCGAGTCGTCGATGGCCGGGCAGTTCGCGTCGGTGATCGGCGTCCACGGCCTCGACGAGCTCGCCGCCGCCGTGCGCACCGTCCTCGACTCCCGGGAGCGGGCCGGCGCCGCCCACGAGCCGATCGCGGTGCTGGTCCAGCCGCTGCTCGAGCCGGACGTGGGAGGGATCATGTTCGGCGTCGACCCCGTGTCGGGACGGTCCGACCGCCGGGTCGTGACCGCCGTCCGGGGAGCGCCCGAGGCGCTGGTCAGCGGTGAGGTCGAGGGCTCGCGGTTCGTCCTCGACGAGACCGGCCGGCTGGTCGAGCGCGCCCTCGGCGACGGGCCGAACCTGTCGCGGGCCCGGCTACGGGCCCTGGCCGCGCTGTCGTCCCAGGTGGCCGCCACCTTCTTCGGCCCCCAGGACGTCGAGTGGGCCATCGGCGCGGACGACACCCTGTGGCTGCTGCAGTCCCGGCCGGTGACGACCGAGATCAAGGGCGTCCCGCGGGGGCCGATCTACGGGCCCGGCCCGGTCGCGGAGACGTTCCCCGAGCCGCTCACCGAGCTGGAGCGCGACCTGTGGGTGCCCCCGCTGCGGGAGGCCGTGCGCGAGGCGGTCCTGCTGGCCGGCGCCGCCACCCCGCGGGAGGTCGACGCGAGCGACCTCGTCGTCGCCATCGAGGGCCACGTCGCCATCGACCTGCGGCTGTCCGGCGAGATCCGGCCCCGCCAGACGGTGGCCCACCGGCTCAACCCCGTCCCCGCGGCGAAGCGGATGCGGGTGGCCTGGCGGGTCGGGCGGCTGCGCAGCGCGATGCCCGCCCTGGCCGAGCACCTGCTCGACCGGGTCGACGCCGACCTCGAGGCCGTCCCCGCCCTGCCCGACCTGACCAGCCGCCAGCTCATCGCCCTCCTGCACCGCAGCCGGGTGATCCTCCGGGCGCTGCACGCCCACGAGATCCTGATGGGGATGCTCACGGACACCGGCGGCAACCGCATGACCGGCGCGTCGGTGGCGCTGCGGGTGCTGGTCGAGGCCCGGCAGGACGGGCTGAGCGACTGCGAGATCCTGGCCCGTAGCCCGATCGTGCTGGCCCTGGCCCCGCCCCGGGTGGCGCCGGAGCCGGAGCTGCCGCCCGAGGCGTCGGCCTTCAACCTCGGGCCCGACGGCGAGGGCGGCAACGACAACGGCATCCTGCGGGAGGCGCTGCGGCTGCGGGTCCGGTGGATCCAGGAGCTGGCCGGCCGGGCGGCCTGGGCGCTGGGCGAGCGGATGACGGCGGCGGGCGAGCTCCCCCGGCCCGGGCTGATCCGCCACATGAACCTGGCCCACGTGGAGGCCGTGGCCACCAAGCGGGCCGAGGTGGTCCCGGCGCTGGTCGCCACCCACGAGCACGACTTCGGGGCGCCGCTGCCCACCTGGTTCCAGGTGTCAGACCGGGGCCGGCCGATCCGGGTGCAGTCCGCCGCCGAGGTCGGGGGCGGCACCGGGGCAGGCGGCGGCGTGGCCACCGGCCCGGTCACCTACGACACCTCCGACCCGCCCACCGGCTCGGTGCTGGTCACCGCGACGCTCACCCCCGGCCTCGCCCCGCTGCTGTCGCGGCTGGCCGGCATCGTGGCCGAGACCGGCTCGGTGCTGTCGCACCTGGCGATCCTGGCCCGGGAGAGCGGGGTCGCCACCGTGGTCGGCTACGCGGGCGCAGTGGCCGAACTGCCCGCGGGCACCGTCGTCGAGGTCGACGGCGACGCCGGCCGGGTCACGATCCAGTCGCCTGCGCCGGACCCCGGGGACGGCCGAGGAGAGGAGACGGCAGCATGAGGATGATCGCCTGGCTCGCCGGCATCGGGACCCTGCTGGCGGGCTTGATCTACATGGTCGTGTCGCTCAACCGGTGGGAGTGGAACCGGGCGCTGTTCTTCGGCCTGGTCGTGCTCATCGCCGAGGTCGGGCTGGCGACCGGCCTGGTGCTGCGCCGCCTGGCCCGGCTGGAGCACCGGACCCGCGACGAGCTCGACCCCGCCCTGCGCGAGATCCTGCGGGCGTCCCGACCGCCGTCCCGCGACCGGTTCGCCTGGCTGAAGGAGTCGCCGTCGCAGATGAACGTGTTCATCACGTTCCTGGTGGGCGGCGGCGTGATCCTGTCCGGCATCGCGTGGCTGATCGACCGGGTGGCGTCGACCACGTCCACCCCGGTGGGCGAGGAGCGGCTGGCCCGCCGGCTGGGCAACATCAGCTACCCGCGGGGCGGGCTGCTGGTCGACGACGTGACCGTGCTGGCCCAGGACGTGCCGGGCGCCGACGACGCCCAGATCCGCAAGCTGCTGCGGCGGGCCGGGCACGGGTGAGCCGCTCCAGGCTCCTGCGCCGGGCGCTGATGGTCCTCGGGGGCGCCGTCGGCCTGGCGATCGGGGTGCTGGCCGTGCTGGCGCTGCGGGAGGCGACCCTGTCGACCCACGAGCGGGTCGCCGCGGGGTCGACGGTCGAGCTGGTGGTGAAGGCGTCGGAGCACGGTGGCGAGACCAACCAGACCCTGGCCGAGATGGTCGAGGCGCAGGTGGGGACGTGCCGGCTGGAGGTGGCGTCGGACGTGGTCGGGGAGATCGAGGACCAGGGCGGCGGCCGGTTCCGGGCGACGCTGTCGCCGGCGCTGGACGAGACCAACCGGCGCCAGTTCCGGGGGTGCATTGAGGACTGGGTGATCGACCACGTCCGGATGGACGTGGTGCGCCTGGCGGTGCCGGGCGAGGACGACTAGTGGGGGAGATGCCGGGGTCGCGACTCCTCGCGGCCGAGGACGAGTTGCTGGTGGCCGAGTACGTGGCCTGCGCCGAGGTGGCCAACCACATCGACACGGTCCGGAACGTGCTGACCAGCTTCTTCCTGACCCTGAACGGCGGGGTGCTGGTGGTGCTGTCGCTGGTGGTGAGGGGCGAGGTGCGGTCCGACGCGTTCGGCTCCCCGGAGGCGTTGCTGGCCGGGGTGGTGCTGGGGGTCGGAGTGCTGGGCGCGATCTTCACCGCCACCGTGGCCCGCCTGCGGCGCGTGCAGACCGAGCGGTACCGGGTCGCCAACGGAATCCTCGACCACGTCCTCTCGCCGGAGGTGCGGGGCGTGATCCCGTTCTCCAACGCGACGCTGCCGGCCGAGTCGGGCGGCCAGGGCATGGCCCGCCGGACGACCGGGTCGTACCTGTGGACGCTCGCACTCATGCTGCCGACCGCGGTCCTGGCCGGGATCTTCGTGTACGTCGTGCTGGCCGACATCCACGACCTGGTGCCCGGCCCGGTCGGCTGGGTGGTCGCCGCCGCGGTGGCGGCGGCCGCGTTCGTCGGCGTCGACCGGCTCTACTTCACCCTGTCGGCGGTGGACCGGCCGGCGTGAACACGTAGTCGTCGGGGTCGGGGGCCACCGTCCGCTGCCAGTACTCGAGCAGGGTGAACGGCCAGTTCTGGGCGACGTGGCCGTGCGCGTTCTTGTACCAGGAGTTGACGTCGGACGCGCCCCAGGCCATCCGCCGGTTCTCGGCGTCGCACAGCTCGTTGAACTCGTCGTGGACGTCCTTGCGAACGTCGACCGCCCCGTGGCCGCCGCCCAGCAGCAGCCCCAGCAGCCCGAGGATGTACCGCACGCCGCACTCGGAGAAGTAGACGATCGACCCGTTGACCACGATGTTGGTGTTCGGGCCGTAGAGCATGAACAGGTTGGGGAAGCCGGGGGCCGACACGCCGAGATAGGCCCGGGCGTCGCCGCCCCACTGCTCGTGGAGGTCGCGACCCTCCCGTCCGGTCACCTGCATCGGCATGAGGAACTCGGAGGCGGTGAACCCGGTGCCGTAGATGATCACGTCGGCCTCGATCTCCTCGCCGGTGCGGAGGAGGACGCCGGCCGGGGTGACCCGCTCGATGCCGTCGGTCACCAGCCGGACGTTGTCGCGCCGCAGCGTCCGGGCCCAGACCCCGTTGTCGCGGAT
>JBKPHT010000408.1:0-2975 GCA_046730015.1 Actinomycetota bacterium | reverse complement strand
GTCTCGGCGCCGCGACGTGGCCACGTCCCAGACGCCCTCGTAGTCGACGGTCTCGCAGCCGACGCCGACCCGGGCCGCCCGGGCGCAGGCGAACGTGCTCAGGTGCAGCGGCGCCAGGTTGTCGTCGCCGTGGAGGGCGAGCACCGCCGGCTCCCCGGCGTCGGGCCAGCCGAGGTCGACGCCCTGGATCCCCACCGCGGCGGCCACCGGTGACGGGCCCGACCGGCCCATCTGGCCGGGCAGGTGGGCGAGCGCGAGGGCTGCCGACGCGCCGGCCTCGTCGCCCCCGACCGCGACCGCCCGGGGGTCGATGCGGTACTCGGCGGCGTGGTCGCGCAGCCAGGTCACCGCGGCGGCGGCGTCGTCGTGGGCGTCGAGGAGGGCGGCTTCGACGCCAGGGGCGTCGTCGGTGGGGCAGCAACGGAGGCCGGGTCGCTGGCGGTAGTCGACGGTCACGGCGACGTAGCCCTTGCGGGCGAAGTCCTCGGCGTAGGCCGCCATGTCGCCCCGCGGGCGGCCGGTGAACCAGCCGCCGGGCAGCCAGGCGACGACCGGTCGCTGGGCGGCGGTGTCGCCGGCGGGCTCGTAGACGTCGAGCCGGAGCTCCACCGGCGCGCCGGACGCGTCGGTCGTCTCGCGGTAGACGACGTCGCGGGTGACCGTGACCTCGTCGAAGACCGGCTGGCGGTAGCGCTCGGTCGGCGCGAGGGCGGGGGCGAACGACAGCGGGGCCGACCCGCTGCGGCCGCCGAGCTCGTCCCGGACCACCACCGCACAGCCCGGGTCCGCCCGGCAGTCGACCGCGGTGCCGTCCCCGGCCGTGAAGGTCCCGGCCACGCCGAGGGTCACGGGTCCGGCGGCGCCCTGGGGGTCCACGTCGACGTACGTGTCGGCCTCGGGGTCGCAGCGCGACGTGCCGGCCGCGCACACCGCGACCGCAGCGAAGCCGTGGGGCGACAGCCCGCTGGCGGTCACGGTCACGACCGCCGGGTCGCCCAGGTCGGTGCTCGGCGTGACCGTCACCGCCGGCCCCGGCCGCACCGGTCCGTCGGGGACGAAGCCGAGCTCCGCCCGCCCTGCCCGCAGCGACGCAGGGGACCCGGCCGTCGCCACCATCTGGCAGCGGGGGTCGCTGGTGCGGCAGTCGACCTGGCCCGCGTCGGTGTCCAGGATGGCCTGTACCTGCGCCGTGACCGAGAACGTGCCGTCGGCGGCCACGTCGGCGCCCGTGCCGGACCACCGGCAGCTCCCGTCGGCCGGGTCGGGGCCGCACTGGTAGAGCGCGACGAACCCGGGCGTGAACCCCGCCCCGGTGACGGTCACGGTCTGCCCGTCCACCAGGTCGGCGGCGGGCTCGACGGTGAGCGTGGCGGGCACCACGACCGTGGCGGGGTCGAAGGTCACGGGAGCGGTGGCCGACTTACCGGTGATCCGCCCGAACCCGGACGTGGCGACGACAATGCACGCGCCCGGCTCCCGGCAGTCCACGGCGCCGCCCTCGTAGGTGTCGAGCACGGCCGACACCGCCAGGTCGACGGTGACGGCGCCGCCGACCACCTCCGCGTAGGCGGCGACCTCGGTGTCGCAGAGGCGGTAATCGACCGCGGCGGTAGCGCACTGGGTGACCCGGGCCCGGGTCGACCACACCATGCCGGTCACCGCAACGGACACGGTCTGGCGGTCAGCGAGCAGGGCGTCCGGGGTCACGGTCATGACCGGTGGCGGGGCGAGCGGGGCGTCGGGGACGAAGTGCAGGGGGAGCTCCGCCGCGGCCGCCCCGCCGTCGACCGCGACGACGAGGCTGCAGGCGCCGGGGTCGCGGCAGTCCACCGTCTCGCCGTCCGCGGTGTCGAGCAGGGTGTCCACGGCGACCGTCAGCGTCGCCGAGCCGGTGGCGTCGGCGGGGCCGCCGGCGAAGTCGTAGTCGTCGCACCCGTCGAAGATGTCGGTGACGCCCCCGACGCACTGGGTCACGTCCACCCACTCGCCGGAGCCGGCGCCGGTGACCGTGACCGTCACCCGGTCGCCGTCGACCAGATCGGTCGCCCGGTCGGCGGTGGCCTCCACCCCGGCCTGCTGGGCGCCCGTGGGTGCCGCCGCCGTCAGCACGACCGCCGCGGCCGCGACCGCGGCCAGCAGCGCGGCCAGCCACCAGGGACCCTGCCGCCGTCTCATCTTCCCCCCAAGTCGTGCCCGCGGCACGTCGTCGCGACTCTACGCAGTTGACGCCGGGGCCGCCCGAGACGTTCCCGGTAACGTCGATCCGGTGAGCCGCCGCCTGCCGCCGACCCGCCAGGACCTCATCCGCTGGGCCGAGGCCCTGTCCGGCATCGCCCGCACCGGGCTCGGGTTCACGCAGAGCCTGTACGAGCGCGAGCGGTTCGACGAGGTGCTGGCGGTCGCGGGCGACATCCGGGCCGCGGCGGAGGCCGACGAGGGGTTCGACGCCGAGCACTTCGTCGACGAGTGGATGAAGGGCGTCGGGGACGGCGTCGCCGGCTACGTCACGCCCAAGGTGGCGGTCGGGGCGGTCGTTCACAACGACGACAAGGAGATCCTGCTGGTCCAGCGGGCGGACAGCGGCATCTGGCTGTACCCGACCGGATGGGCCGACGTCGGCTACTCCGCCAGCGAGATCGCGGTCAAGGAGGTGTACGAGGAGACCGGCATCGAGTGCCGGCCGGTCCGCCTCATCGCCCTGCTCGACGGGCTGCGCCTCGGCTTCACCCGGGTGCCGCTGTACAGCCTCGTGTTCCTGTGCCGGGCGACGGGCGGCACCCTCGCCGCCCACCCGCTGGAGACCCGCGAGGTGGGCTGGTTCCCCCGCGACGCCATGCCCCAGCCCCTGGCCGGCGCCGACCAGTGGCTGGCCCACGCCAACCGGGCCATCGACGGCGAGGACGTGGGTGTGCTCTACGACGAGCCCCGCGACCGCCCGTGGGAGGCGTCCTAGCGGCGCCTGGGGGTCAGCCGAC
>JBKPHT010000407.1:0-18618 GCA_046730015.1 Actinomycetota bacterium | reverse complement strand
GGCCTGCTGCGCTCGGCGGCCAGCGCGGCAGGGGTGGCGGCGGGCGGTACGGGGGCGCGGGCGGAGCACTGTCCGGCGGCGGCTCGATCGGGGGCCGGCCGTCGGTCACCCGGCGTTCCCGGAGGCCGCGTCCAGGCCGGCCCGCAGCTCGGCCACGAACGCCCCGGCGCCCTCCGGCCCGCCGCCATCGAGCAGCCGGCGGACCAACGCCGAGCCCACGACCACCCCGTCGGCGACCCGGGCCACCTCGGCCGCCTGGTCCGGGGTCGAGACCCCGATCCCGACCAGCACCGGCTTGTCGGTCAGCGCCTTGAGCCGGCGGGCGATCTCCAGCGCGCTGCGGGCCAGCTCCGCCCGCTCCCCGGTAACGCCCAGAAGCCCGACCCCGTACACCCAGCCCCGGGACCGCTCGCAGATCCGGGCCAGCCGCTCGTCCGAGCCGGTCGGCGCCGCCAGCAGGACGGTCTCCACGCCTGCGGCGTCGGCCGCCCCGGCCCACTCCCCGACCTCCTCCAGGGGCAGGTCGGGCACGATCGCGCCGGCCACCCCCGCGGCCGCCAGCGACGCCGCGAACCGCTCGTGGCCGTAGCGGTGGACGGTGTTGTAGTAGGTCATCACCGCCAGCGGCACGCCGCCGGTCTCGATGTCGTCCATCGCGCCGACGATCCCCTGGGGCGTGGCCCCGGCGGCAAGCGCCGCCTCCGACGCCTCCTGGATCGTCGGGCCGTCCATCACCGGGTCGGAGAACGGGATGCCGACCTCGATCGCGTCGGCCCCGGCCGCGGCGCACGCCTCGACCGTGTGCTCCCAGCCGGGGAGCCCGCCGGTCACGTAGGGGACGAGCAGCTTGCGGCCGCCGTCCCGCGCCGCCCGCAGCCGGGACTCCAGCCGGCCGGCGCCGACGGATCCCTCCACGCCCGCCACCGTGCTCACGACGCCTCCGTGCCCGACAGGTCCGCACCGAGGAGGCGGGCAACCTGGGCCACGTCCTTGTCGCCCCGGCCCGACAGGTTGACCAGCACGGTCCGGCCGGCCAGCACCGCCCGCTCCCGGCTCACCCAGGCCAGCGCGTGGGCCGACTCCAGCGCCGGGATGATGCCCTCGGTGCGGGCCAGCAGCTCGAACGCGGTCAGCACCTCGGCGTCGGTCACCGGCTCGTAGCGGGCCCTACCCACCGCCGCCAGATGGGCGTGCTCGGGGCCGACGCCGGGGTAGTCGAGCCCGGCGGACACGGACTCGGCCTCCAGCACCTGCCCCTCCTCGTCCTGCAGCAGGTACGACTTCGACCCGTGGACCACGCCGGGGATGCCGTGCCCGATGGCCGCGCCGCCGGCCGGCTCGACCCCGACCAGCTCGACGTGGGGCAGGTCGGCGAACCCGGAGAAGATGCCGATGGCGTTCGACCCGCCGCCCACACATGCCACGACCACGTCAGGATCATGGCCCAGCCGCTCACGGCATTGGTCGCGGGCCTCGTCGCCGATGACCCGGTGGAGCTCCCGGACCATGTACGGGTACGGGTGGGGTCCCATCGCCGAGCCCAGGCAGTAGTGGGTCGTCTCGACCGACGCCACCCAGTCGCGCAGCGCCTCGTTGACCGCGTCCTTGAGGGTCCGGCTGCCGGACGACGCCGGCCGGACCTCCGCCCCCAGCAGCCGCATGCGGAACACGTTGAGGGCCTGGCGTGCCATGTCGACCTCGCCCATGTAGACGACGCAGTCGAGGCCCATCAGCGCCGCCGCGGTGGCCGCCGCGACCCCGTGCTGGCCGGCGCCGGTCTCGGCGACCAGGCGGGTCTTGCCCATACGCCGGGCCAGGAGGGCCTGGCCGAGCACGTTGTTGATCTTGTGGGAGCCGGTGTGGTTGAGGTCCTCGCGCTTCAGCAGCACCCGGGCGCCGACCTCGCCCGACAGGTTGGGGCAGTCGGTGAGCAGCGAGGGCCGGCCGGCGTACTCCCGGAGCAGCCGGTCGAGCTCGCCCCGGAACCCCGGGTCGGCCCACGCGTCCCGGAACGCCACCTCCAACTCCTGACACGCAGGGACCAGGGTCTCGGGGACGTACAGGCCGCCGAAGTCGCCGAAGCGGCCGGACGGCCCGGGGTCGCCCATGACGGGGGCGGTGGCGATGTTGCTCATGTCGGATCCAGTGGGTCGGGGGTCGGTCGGGGGTGGGCTCAGGGACGCTCGTCGACCATCCAGTCGAACGGCCGGACGAGGCGGTCGCCCTGGGCCGGCGGCTCCGGCGGCTCGGCCGCCTTGGCCGCCTCGACGAAGGCCCGCATCTTGCTTGCGTCCTTGCGGCCGGGCGCCGACTCGACGCCGGTGGCCACGTCGACGCCCCACGGCCGAACGACCCGGACGGCGTCGGCGACGTTGGCGGGGGTGAGCCCGCCGGCGAGGATGACCCGCCGGTTGGACGGCGCGCCCTCGGCCAGCGACCAGTCGAAGACCTCGCCCGAGCCGGGCGTCGAGGAGTCGATGAGGATGGCGTCGGCGCCGTACTCGTCGGCCTCGTCCAACCGGGGGTCGCCGGCGACGAAGGCCTTGATGACCAGCGGCACCCGCTGGCGGATCCAGTGGCTGTCGGCGGTCGACTCGCGGCCGTGGAGCTGCGCGGCCCGGAGCCGGGTCCGGTGGACGATGTCGACGACCCGCTGCCGGGTCTCGTCGCGGAACACCCCCACCGTGACGATCTCGGCCGGCAGGCGCTTGACGATGTCAGCGGCCTTCTGGGGAGCGATCTGCCGGGGTGACGGCGCGAACACGAACCCCACCGCGTCGGCGCCCATGGCCACCGCCAGCAGGGCGTCCTCCTCGCTCGTGATCCCGCAGACCTTGACGAACACCGCTGGCAGGCTACCGAGGTTGCCGGGCCGGCCCGAAGCGGATACCGGCATGCGCATGCACCTGCGCAGGGCCTCAGCCCGCTGCCCGCAGCCCCGCCACCGCGGCCGCAGGGTCGCCCGAGGTCACGAGCAGCTCCCCGACCAGCACGGCGTCGAACCTGGCCATGGCCAGCGCCCGGGCGTCGTCGGGGCCGCGGATGCCCGACTCCGCCACCCGCACCACCGTGTCGGGCAGGGCCTTGCCAAGCCGGACGGCCCGCTCGTGGTCGACCTCGAAGGTCACGAGGTCGCGCTGGTTGACCCCGACCAGGTCGGCGTCGACGGCCAGCGCCCGCGCCAGCTCCTGCTCGTCGTGCACCTCGACCAGGACGTCGAGCCCGACGTCGAGCGCCAGGGTGTGCAGCTCGCCCAGCTCGTCGTCGTCGAGTGCGGCGGCGATGAGCAGGACGGCGTCGGCGCCCATGATCCGGGCGTCGCAGACGTCGGCCGGGCAGACCGTGAAGTCCTTGCGCAGCACCGGCAGCGCCGTGGCCGCCCGGGCCGCCTGCAGGTCCGCGGGCGAGCCGCCGAAGTGGTCGGCGTCGGTGAGCACCGACAGGCAGGTCGCCCCGCCCCGCTCGTAGTCCCCGGCCACCGCGGCCGGGTCGAGGCCGGCGGCGAGGTCGCCCTTCGACGGCGACCGGCGCTTGACCTCGGCGATCACGCCCAGGCCCTCGACGGCGCGCAGCGCCGCGGTGAAGCCCCGGGCCGGCGGGCGGGACCGGGCCTCGGCCACCAACAGGGCCAGGTCGCGGTCGTCGGCCGCGGCGGCCGCCCGGTGGGCGGCCAGGATCCGGTCGAGGTAGGTCGCCATCCCCGGCGGGTCAGCTCGCCTCGCCCTTGCGCCGGACGATCTTCACCCGCCGCATGTCGGCGGCGCCGTCGAGCAGACCGCCGAGCCCGCCCATGGCCTCGGCCATGGCGGTGCTGGTGACGTGGGCGTTGAAGGCGTCCCTGTCGGCGTAGCGCTCGTAGAACCAGATGACGTTCGGCTCGGCCGCGTCGGTGTGCATGACGTACTGGAGCGTGCCCGGCTCGGACTCGGTGGCGTCGACCAGCTTGCCCAGCACCGCCAGGGCCTCGTCGACCTTTCCGTCGGCGGCGGTGAGCTTGACGATGTACGCGACGTCCGGCATGGCCGGGACCCTAGCGGGACCGCTCGCTCACGGCTTCCGGCTCATGGCCCGCAGCGGGGCGAGCACGAAGAGGCCGAACGCCAGCACGCACAGGCCGCCGGCCACCGCCAGCAGCGCGGCGGAGCGGAACACGAACGACCCGAAGAACACGGCCACGGCCGCAACCGCGGTGGCCGGCGGGAGGATCGCCCACCAGCCGTCCAGCGCCCGCACCTCGGCGATCGGCCGGTCGTCGGCGAGGTCGGCCCACTCCTCGGCGCTGCGGTAGCCGTCGGCGTCGACGTCCCAGGCGGTCTCGCCCGGCGTCGACGGGGCGGCCGTGACCTGCTCGGCCCGGCCGAGGCGGCGGTCGTACGCGGCACGGCGGACCGGGTCGCCCAGGGTCTGCCACGCGGCGTTGAGGTCCTGCATCCGCCGGTCGTCGCCGCCGGCATCGGGATGGTGGTCGCGGGCGGCCCGCCGGTAGGCGGCGCGGACCTCGGCGTCCGTCGCCGTGATCTCCACCCCCAGCACCTCGTAGTGCGACTCCCCCGACATGCCCCCTCCCTCCCGGTCAGCCGGCCATCGGCAGCTCGACGACGGTGACCGGCACGGGTCCCGCCTCCCCCGTCACGGACGCCTCGGCCGGCGGCGCCACCGCCCGCCTCACCGTGGCGAGCGCCACGCTGCCGCCCCGCGGGCCCGGCGCCACCGACGTGACCGTGCCGACCTCGGAGTCGTCGACCACCACGACCGCGCCGACCGCCGGCGACTCGTCGCCGGGCACGACCAGCCCCCGCAGGCGGCGGGGGACGTTGCCGCCCCGGCTGTTGATGCGGGCCACCAGCTCCTGGCCGGTGAAGCAGCCCTTGGTGAAGCTCACCGACCGGTCGATCACCGCCTGGCCGGCCTCCGCCGGGATCGTGGCGTCGGTCAGCTCCCGGCCGAGCGCCGGGACACCGGTGCGGATGCGGAGCGACTCGAACGCCGGGATGCCGGCCGGCGGCACCCCGGCGGGCAGGGTGACGTCGGGGCCGAGCAGGTCGACGCCCTCGACCCCCGGCCACCCCGCCGGCACGGCCAGCTCGGCGCCGACGGCGCCGGCCGCGAACTCGTCGGCTCCGGGGCCACGGACGGCGACGGCCTGCCAGGCCAGCAGGTCGACGTCGGCCTTGGTCCGGAGCAGGAACCGGCGCAGGCGGGCCGCGACGGCCTCGCCGTGGCCACCGTCGACGTCGAGCACCACCTCGTCGTCGCCGGTGCGGGTGAGCCGGCCCCAGGCGTCGACCTTGCCAGCCGGCTGGAGCACGAAGGTCCAGGCGGTGGCCCCCACCGCGAGGCCCTCGACGTCCTGGCTGACCTGCCCCTGCAGGTAGGAGACCGCCTCGGGCCCGGCCACCCGGACGACGTCGCGGGAGATCGCCAACGCCCCCGGGGTGTGGCGCAGGTCGGGCATCGCGTCGGCGGCCATGCCGCCAGTCTGGCAGCCCCGGGCCCCGATCCCGCCGTGACGACCGGCGCGCCGACGGCCCCGCCGTAGGGTGAGGCGATGCCTCCCGTGCTGCTGGCCGACCCGCCCGTCGCCGACCTGGACGACTACCGGTCGCGGGGCGGGCTCGACGGGCTCCGCCGGGCCCGGGAGCTGGGGCCTGGGGCCACGATCCAGGAGGTCATCCTGTCCGGACTGCGGGGGCGGGGCGGCGGCGGGTTCCCCACCGGGCGGAAGTGGCAGTCGGTGCGCGACGCCGCCGGGGCCGGGGTGTCGGCCGCCGAGCGGACGTTCGTCGTCTGCAACGCCGCCGAGGGCGAGCCGGCCACGTTCAAGGACCGGGCGATCCTCCGGGCCGACCCCTACGCGGTGGTGGAGGGCCTGGCCATCGCCGCCTTCGCGGTCGGGGCCGAGCGGGCCTTCGTCGGCACCAAGGAGCGGTTCGGCCCGGAGACCGACCGGCTGGTCAGCGCGATCGACGAGCTGGCGGCGGCCGGCCAGCTTGGCGACCTGCCGGTCCAGGTGGTGCTCGGGCCGGACGCCTACCTGTTCGGCGAGGAGACCGGGCTGCTCCAGGTGATCGAGGGCGAGGCACCGCTCCCCCGCAACGTGCCGCCCTACATCGAGGGCCTGTTCGCCACCGTTCCCGGCAGCGGGTGGAGCGCGGGAGCGGGCGGCGTGGTGGCCACCGAGTTCGCCGCGGCCAACCCGACCGTGGTCAACAACGTCGAGACCCTGGCGATGGCCGCCCACATCCTCGCCCGGGGCCCGGAGTGGCACCGGTCGCTGGGCACCGCCGCCTCGCCCGGGGTGGTGGTGGCCACCGTCGTGGGCGACGTGGTCCGGCCCGGGGTCGGCGAGGTCGAGCTCGGCACCCCGCTCGGCGAGGTGATCGACCGGGTCGGCGGCGGGGTGCGGCCCGGCCGGACGGTCAAGGCGGTCGTGCCCGGCGTCGCCAACCCGGTCGTGACCGGCGACCTGCTCGGCGTGCCGTGCAGCTACGAGGGCCTGGAGGCCGCGGGATCGGGCATGGGCGCCGCCGGGTTCCTGGTGCTGGACGACACGGCCTCGATGGTGGAGGTGGCCCGGGTGCTGTCCGGGTTCCTCTACGTCGAGTCGTGCGGCCAGTGCCCGGCCTGCAAGCTCGGCTGCGGCGCGGTGACCGAGGGCCTCGACCGGCTGGGCGCCGGGCTCGCGCAGCCCGAGGACGTCGAGACGATCGCCTACCGGCTGGCGACGGTCACCGACGGCAACCGCTGCTACCTGCCGGTGCAGGAGCAGCGGGTGGTGGGCAGCATCATCACCGCGTTCGCCGACGAGGTGAACGCGGCGCTCGACGGCACCCCGCTGCCCGACCGGGGCGAGGTCGTACCCAAGCTCGTCGAGCTGGCCGACGGCGAGGCGACCTACGACCTCCACCAGGCCCACAAGCGCCCCGACTGGACCTACGACGACGCCGCCGGCGGCACGTGACCGGGCGGTCGGCGGCTCGGCGCAGGCGCGGGGTGCGTGGTGCGTTCGGTAAGGGCAAACGATGGCTCCCAAGCCAGCCCCGGCGGGGCTGGCTTGCGCCATGGTCCTGGCGGCCCCTCACCCCCGGGCCGTCAAGGGTCGGCGACAAATGCTCCGCATTTGCCGCCTCGGCCTGCGGCCGCCCCTTGACCGCCCTCTCGCGGGGGCGGGCCGGGCCGATCCGCTGTTCTCGAGGCGATAGGGATCGTTCTGGTTTCTCGAGGCGATAGCGGTCGGCCCCCGACCCCTAGCGCCGCGGGAACCAGCACCCGCGCCCAAGCGCCGCGGCGACCGGCGGGCCGCGGTCATCCGCCGGGCGGCGGGGACGGCGGCGAGGAGGGCCCTGGCCTTGTTGCGGCACTCCAGGTCCTCGTGCTCGGGCACCGAGTCGGCCACGATGCCGGCCCCGGCCTGGACCGAGGCCCGGCCCGCGTCGTCGACCACCATCGTCCGGATGGCGATGGCCGTGTCGATGTTGCCGGAGAAGTCGAGGTAGCCCACCACCCCGGCGTACGGGCCCCGCTTGGTCGGCTCGAGGTCGTCGATGATCTCCATCGCCCGGACCTTCGGCGCCCCCGACACCGTCCCGGCCGGGAGCGTGGCCCGCAGGACGTCGATCGCGGTGCGGCCCTCGGCCAGCCGGCCCGACACCTGGGACGTCAGGTGCATCACGTGGCTGTAGCGCTCGAGCGTCAGGTACTCGTCGACCTGCTCGGTGCCGAACCGCACCACCCGGCCCACGTCGTTGCGGGCCAGGTCGACGAGCATGACGTGCTCGGCGATCTCCTTCGGGTGCTCGCGCAGCTCGCCGGCCAGGCGGGCGTCGTCCTCGTCGGTGAGGCCCCGGCGCCGGGTGCCGGCGATCGGCCGGGAGATCACCTTGCCGTCGGTCAGCCGCACCATCGGTTCCGGCGACGCCCCCACCAGGGTCAGGCCCGGCTGGCGGACGAAGTACATGTACGGGCTCGGGTTGACCTGCCGCAGCACCCGGTAGACGTCGAACGGCTCGGCGTCGAGGTCGAAGTCGAACCGCTGGGACAGCACCACCTGGAAGATGTCGCCCGCGAGGATGTGCTCCCGGGCGGCCTCGACGGCCCGGCCGAACAGGTCGGCGCCCATCGTCGAGGTGACCGCCGGAAGGTCGTCGCCGGGGTCGGGCGGCTCGACCAGCAGCTCGTCGACGGGGCGGGCGCCGTCGGCGGCCAGGGCGTCGAGCCGGCCCCGGGCGGCGGCGTGGAGGATATCGAGCTCGTCGTCGTCGGCACCCGGCGGCACCAGCACGTTCTCGATGAGCACCACCCGCTGCCGCCAGTGGTCGTAGGCGGCCAGCTGGCCGATCACGGAGACGACCGCATCGGCGTGGCCCTGGTCGTCCTTGGGCACGTCGGGCAGGTGCTCGACCTCCCGCACGACGTCGTAGCCCAGGTAGCCGAGGACGCCGCCGTGCAGCGGGGGCAGGTCGGCCAGCGCGGGGGCGTGCCACTCCCCCAACAGGGCCTCGAGTGCGACGAGGATGCCCCGGTCGCGGGGCACGCTGGCGGGCACGGTGCCGGTCACGTCGACGTCGAGGCCCCGGGCGGTGAGCGTCGCCAGCGGGTTGCGGCCCACGAACGACCAGCGGCTCCACCGGGCCTCGCCGTGCTCTACCGACTCCAGCAGGAAGCCGGTCTCGTCGCCGACCAGGCGGGTGAACGCGGCGACCGGGGTGGTGAGGTCGGCCAGCAGCTGGCGCCACACGGGGATGACCGTGTGGGTGTGCGCCAGGGTGCGGAACTCGTCGAGCGACGGGCGGATCACGGCGGGGGCCGTCAGTCGCCGCCGGGCCCGAAGGCCCGGAAGAAGCACGACCGCGCCCCGGTGTGGCAGGCGCCGCCGCCGTGCTGGTCGACCTCGAACAGCAGCGTGTCGCCGTCGCAGTCGTAGCGGGCCGACCGGACGAGCTGGACCTCACCCGACGTCTCGCCCTTGCGCCACACCTCCTGCCGGCTGCGGCTCCAGAAGACGGTGCGGCCCTCGTCGAGGGTGAGGCGCAGCGTCTTCTCGTTCATCCACGCCAGCATCAGCACCTCGCCGCTGGTCGCGTCTTGCACGATGGCGGGGACCAGGCCGTCCGCGTTGTAGCGGACCTGGGCGAGCTGCTCGTCGGAGGCCTCGATCACGCTGTCATGCTACGGCCGCCCCCCGGCCCAGCCGAATCGGTATCCCGCCGGCTACAGGTAGAGGCCGGTGGACGCCTCGCCCAGGCGGCTGGCCGCCACGGCGTGGACGTCGCGCTCCCGCAGGATGATGTAGTCCTCGCCCCGGACCTCGACCTCGTAGCGGTCCTCGGGGTTGAACAGCACCCGGTCGCCGACCTCCATGGCCCGGACGTTGGGGCCGACGGCCACCACCTCGGCCCAGGCCAGCCGCTTGGCCATCTGGGCGGTCGCCGGGATGAGGATGCCGCCCGACGACGTGCGCTCGCCCTCGTTGATGGCGACGCTCACCAGCACCCGGTCATTGAGCATCTTGATCGCCAGCTTGTCGTCGGCGTGTCGGCCGTTGTCGACGGTGGTGGGCGCGGGCGCGGAGTCGGGCACGTCCCCGACGCTACCGCCCGCCTGCGGGGACCGACGACTCGCCGTCCGGCCGGGCAGAGTGGAGCCCATGTGCACCCGCCCCAGCCCCTCGCCGGCCGTTGGCGGCTCCCCGTGAGCGAGCGAAGCGAGCGAACCATGAGCACAGCGCGTCACCCGGCCCGAAGGGCCGATGGGTCACTGCGCGCATCCCGAAGGGTGCGCCAGTGACCCGCCCCCTCGACGGGACGGTCGCCCTCGTCACCGGCGCCTCCAGCGGCATCGGGGAGGCCACCGCCCGGGCCCTGGCGGCCCGGGGAGCGGCCATCGCCCTCGCCGCCCGCCGCACCGACCGCCTCGACGGCCTGGCCGCCGAGCTCCGGGCCGCCGGCGTCACCGCGCTCGTCGTCACCGCCGACGTGACCGACGAGAGCCAGGCCCGGGCCGCCGTGGAGCGGACGGTCGACGAGCTGGGCCGCCTCGACACGCTGATCAACAACGCCGGCATGATGCTGCTCGGCCCGGTCGTCGGGGCCCCCCTCGACGAGTGGCGGCGGATGGTCGACATCAACCTGCTCGGCCTGCTCCAGTGCGCCCACGCCGCTGTGCCCCACCTGCTGGCGGCGGCCGAGAGCGAGCCCCGCCGGGTCGCCGACATGGTCAACGTCAGCTCGGTGGCGGGCCGGGTGGCCCGCAGCGGCAGCGCGGTCTACAACGCGACCAAGCACGCCGTCGGCGCGTTCAGCGAGGCGCTCCGCCAGGAGGTGGCCCGCCGCCACGTCCGGGTGTCGCTCGTCGAGCCGGGGGCCGTCGACACCGAGCTGTCGAGCCACAACCGGCCCGAGATCCGGGAGTCGATCCAGGCCCGGTTCGCGGGCGTCGAGCGGCTCTCGGCCGATGACATCGCCGAGACGATCGCGTTCGTCGTGACCCGACCCCGGCACGTGGCGGTCAACGAGGTGCTCGTCCGACCCACCGAGCAGGAGGGCTGAGGTGGACGCAGCCGCCTCTGCGGCGATCACCCTCCGGACCCGCGACGGCGTCAGCCTGGCCGCCGACCTGGCCCTGCCGCCCGGCACGCCCCGGGCCGCGGCCGTGCTGTGCCATCCTCACCCGGCGTACGGCGGCGACCGGCACAACATCGTGGTCGACGCGCTGTTCCGCGCGCTCCCCCCGGCCGGGGTGGCCTCGCTGCGGTTCGACTTCCGGCCCGCCGGGTCGGGGGCCGAGTCGGCCGACGTCGTCGCCGCCGCCGACGCGCTGGCCGCCGAAGTGCCGGAGGGCGTGCCGCTGTGGCTCGTGGGGTACTCGTTCGGCGCCGACGTGGCCCTCGGCGTCGACGACCCGCGGGCCGCGGGCTGGGTGGCGGTCGCCCCGCCGCTGCGGTTCAGCGACCCGCCGGTCCCCGGCCGCGGCGGCGCCGGGGACGGGCGGCCGGTGCTGCTCGTCGTCGCCGAGCACGACCAGTTCTCCGGCCCCGAGCGGGCGGCTGCGGCGACGGCGGGCTGGCCGGCGGTCACGACGGCGGTCGTCCCGATGGCCGACCACTTCCTGGCCGGCTCGGCCGGCGCCGTGGCCGTGACCGTCCGGGACTGGCTGCTGGCCTGACACGGCACTAGAACACGCTGCCGCCGGCCCGCCAGTAGACGCCCGACTCCCGGTCGAGGAAGCCCTCGTCGACCAGGTAGCGGCGGAGCGAGGCGACGTCGGCGTGGAACCGGCGGAGGATCGCGTTGACCTGCCGCTCCGAGTAGCGGAGGCCGACGTCGAACTCCTGGGCCAGCCGGTCGAGCACGATCAGCTTCTTGGCCCGCTGGGTCGGGATCTGGGTCAGCCGGCCGGCCCGGAAGTAGGTCCGCAGCACGCGGGCCTCGTCCTCCGGGACGTCGCCGGTCGGGTCGGGGGCGGGACGGTCGGGCGAGGCGGCGATGGCGGCCAGCCGGAACGCCTCGCCCAGCAGCACGTGGTCGCCGTCGTCGCCCCGCACCACCAGCTCGCCGGCCACCAGCCGGGCGAGCGCCTCGACGACGTCCCGGGCGGGCAGCCCGGTGGCCGCGCGCACCTCGTCGACCGTGCCCGCCCCCAGCACCAGGGCCGCCGCCACCCTCCGGCGGGTGTCGTCCGCGAGCAGCCCGACGATGGCCCCTGCGTCGGGCACCGGCTGCGCCAATCGCCGCTCCGCGGAGTCCTCGAACACTCCGTGATCGTAGGACGCGCTCGGAGCAGCGCGGATCGCCGCACCGTCGCGCCGAAGCCGCAGCCGCTCAGGCGGGGCGGACGATGATGCCGGCCCGCATCAGCTCCCGCTTCGCCTCGGCCACGGTGTGCTCGGCGAAGTGGAAGATCGACGCGGCCAGCACCGCGTCGGCGCCGCCCTCGACCACGCCGTCGACCAGGTGCGACAGCGTGCCCACGCCGCCGCTGGCGATCACCGGAACGCCGACGGCGTCGGTGACGGCGCGGGTGAGCTCGAGGTCGAACCCCTCCCTGGTGCCGTCGCGGTCCATGGAGGTGAGCAGGATCTCGCCGGCGCCGAGCGATTCGGCCCGCCGGGCCCACTCGATCGCGTCGAGCCCGGTCGGGGTCCGGCCGCCGTGGGTGTAGACCTCGAACCCGCCGCCCGCCCGGCGCCGGGCGTCGATGGCCACGACGACGCACTGGGCCCCGAACTCGACGGCCAGCTCCCCGATCAGCTCGGGGCGGTCGACCGCGGCGGTGTTGACGCCGACCTTCTCGGCTCCGGCCCGCAGCAGCCGACGGGCGTCGTCGACCGACCGGACGCCGCCGCCCACGGTGAACGGGATGAACACCTCCTCGGCGGTCCGCCGGGCCACCTCGACCATCGTGTCGCGGGCGTCGGACGAGGCGGTGATGTCCAGGAACACGATCTCGTCCGCGCCCTCGGCGTCGTAGCGGGCGGCGAGCTCGACCGGGTCGCCGGCGTCCCGCAGGCCGACGAAGTTGACGCCCTTGACCACCCGGCCGGCGTCGACGTCGAGGCACGGGATGACCCGGACGCTACGCACCGGCGGTCGCCGCCACGGCGTCGGGCAGCGCGAACGCGCCCTCGTACAGGGCCCGGCCGACGATGGCGCCGGCCAGGTGCCGCCCGCCGACGTCGAGGGCGGCCAGCGCCCGGAGGTCAGCGAGCGTCCCCACCCCACCCGACGCCACGACATCGAGCCCGGTGGCGGCGAGCACGTCGCCCAGCTGGCCGAGGTCCGGCCCGGCGAGCGTGCCGTCGCGGCCGATCTCGGTGACGACCAGCGCGTCGACGCCGGCGTCGTCGAAGCCACGGGCGAGGTCGACCAGGTCGCGCCCCGAGCCCTCGGTCCACCCGTGGACCGCCACGTCGCGGCCCCGGGCGTCGAGCCCCACGGCCACCCGACCGGGGTGGCGGGCGGCGAGGCGCCGGACCCACGCGGGGTCGGCCAGCGCGGCGGTGCCGACCACGACCCGGCGGACGCCGGCGGCGAGCAGCGCGTCGGCGGCGGCATCGTCGCGGACGCCGCCGCCCGCCTGCACCGGCACGTCGACCGCGGCGGCGATGGCGGCGACGACGGCCCGGTTGACGGCCTCGCCGGTGCGGGCGGCGTCGAGGTCGACGACGTGGATCCACGGGGCGCCGGCGGCCGCGAAGGACTCGGCCTGGGCGACGGGGTCGTCGCCGTAGACGGTCTCCCGCCCGTAGTCGCCCTGGTAGAGGCGGACGCAGCGGCCGCCGCGCAGGTCGATGGCGGGGAACAGGTCCACGTCAGGCGGCCTCGGCGGCGGCCGCCGCCCGGCCCACGAAGTTGGCCAGGATGGCCAGCCCGGCGACCCCGGACTTCTCCGGATGGAACTGGGTGGCCCACAGGGCGTCGCGCTCGACCGCGGCGACGACCGGGCCGCCGTAGTCGCAGACGGCGACGGCGTGGTCGTCGCGCTCGGCGGCGAACGAGTGGACGAAGTAGGTCCAGGTCGGCTCGGGCAGGCCGTCGAGCAGGCCGCTGGGGCCGGTTCGGATCAGGGTGTTCCACTGCATCTGGGGCCGCTTCACGCCGTCGGGCAGGCGCCGGACGATGCCGGGCAGCACGCCGAGGCCGGGGACGTCGGGCGACTCCTCCGACCCCTCGTACAGCATCTGCATGCCGACGCAGACCCCGAGGAACGGCCGCCCCGAGCCGGCGCACTCGATGGCCAGCTCCTCGAGGCCGGTCTGCTCCAGCGCCTCGATGCACCGACCGAAGCTGCCCACGCCGGGCAGCACGACGCCGGCGGCGGCCCGGATGAGGTCGTGGTCGGCGGTGAGGCGGGCGTCCGCGCCCACCCGTTGCAGCGCCTTCTGGGCCGAGTGCAGGTTGCCGATGCCGTAGTCGAGGACGGCGACGAGAGCCATGGGGAGCCGATCCTACGGCGGCGACCCCGCCGCTTCCGCACCCGTTTCGGGTCGGTGGGCGGCGTCGAGCCGGGTGCCGGGTGGCACGTTCCAGTGCCGGATGGCGCGGGCCTCCCGCTCCCACCCGAGCACCGACAGCGCCGCGGTGCCGAGCAGCAGCGCCATGCCGAACGCGGCCGGCTGGCCCACCCAGCGGGCGGCCAGGACCCGCAGGAAATGGCCATGGGAGATGATCAGCACCCGCTCGGTGGCCTCGGTCAGCACCCGCTCGAGCACCCGGTCGGCCCGGGCGGCGACCTGCTGCGCGGTCTCGCCGCCGGGGGTGTGGTGGGTCCAGATGCGCCAGTCGGGGTCCTGCTCCCGGATGGTGGCGGTGGTGAGGCCCTCGTAGTCGCCGTAGTCCCACTCGGCCACCTGAGGATCCCGCCGGGCGTCGGGGAAGCCGAGCGGCGCCGCCGTGTCGGCGGCCCGGCGGAGCGGGCTGGTGAGCACGAGGTCGAACCGGACGCCGGCGAGCGAGCGGGCCAGCAGGTGGGCCTCCTCGACGCCGGCGGGGGTGAGCGGCAGGTCGGTGTGGCTGGTGTGGCGGCCGTCGCGGCTCCACTCGGTCTCGCCGTGCCGGGCCAGCCAGAGCTCGGGTCGGGCCACGCGACTCCTTCGGGAAGGGCGGCGGGTAGCGTCCGCCCGACAGAGTGCCGCACGGCGGCCCGGCCCGCCGGTGACCCCTGCTCGTAGCCTCTCGGAGTGACCTGTTGGCCACTGTCCGGCATGCTTGACGGATGCTCCTCGTCGGAACCGCAGACGGACTGCTCGATCTCGCCCTCGACGGCAGAGAGGAACGGCGCACGATGGCCGGCGCCGATGTCCGGGCCGTGTCCGGCGATTGGGCCGTCGCCGAGGGCCGGGTCATCGCGCTCGACACCGGGGACGCCGTCGCCCTCCCCGACGGCCTGGTTGCCCGCTGCGTCGCCGCCCTCGCTGGCGGCCGGGCGCTGGTCGGCACGTCCGACGCCCGGCTCGTCGAGGTCGGCGGGCCCGAGGGCCCGACCCGTGACGCGCTGTTCGACGCCCTCCCGAGCCGCAAGGACTGGACGACCCCGTGGGGCGCCCCGCCCGACACCCGCTCGATCGCCCTCGGCCGCGAGGGCCCGCTGGCCGGCGTCCACGTCGGCGGCGTGTGGCGGCGCCAGGCCAGCGGCTGGACCGAGGTCGTGCCCGCGGAGGCCGACGACCACCAGGTGGTCGCCGAGGAAGACGTGGTGGCCGTGGCCGCCGCCGTCGGGGTGGGCCAGAGCGACGACGGCGGCGACACCTGGACCTGGAGCGACGAGGGCCTCCACGCCCCCTACTGCCGGGCCGCCGCCGTCGCCGAGGGGTGGCTGCTGGCCACCGCCTCCACGGGCCCCGGCACGTCCGAGGGGGCCGTCTACCGCCGCCCGCTGTCCGACCCGTCGACGCCGTTCACCCGGTGCGGCAGCGATCGCGACGAGGACCTGCCGCGGGCCTTCCCCCACAACGTCGACACGTTCACGCTGGCCGCGGCCGGCCCCCTCGTCGCTGTGGGCACGCCGACCGGCGACCTCTACCTGTCGGAGGACAGCGGGGCGACCTGGGGACGGACGGCCACCGCGCTGCCCGGCATCCACTGCGTCGCGTTCGCCACCTGACCGCCGGCATTCCCCCTTCGCCAGGCGATAGCGGTCGGCCCCCGACCCCTATCGCCTCGGGAACCGCAGAACGACCCCTATCGCCTCACGGAACGACGTCCCGGACCGGCTAGAGCGTCCCCTTGGTGGACGGCACGGCGCCGCCCTCGACCCGCACCGCATCGCGCAGGCACCGGGCCACGCCCTTGAAGCTCGCCTCCACGATGTGGTGGGTGTTGCGGCCCGACCGCAGCGTCACGTGCAGGGTGATCGCCGCCGACGTGGCGAACGACTGCCAGAAGTGCTCGGCCATCTCCGGGTTGAACGGCGGGTCGCCCAGCGGCAGCACCTCGCCGATCGGCACGTCGTAGGCGACGAAGGGCCGCCCCGACAGGTCGAGGGCCACCTCGACCAGCGCCTCGTCGAGCGGGAACGCCCCGCTGGCGAAGCGGCGGATCCCGGCCTTGTCGCCGAGCGCCTCCCGGAAACACTCGCCGGCCACGATGGCGACGTCCTCGACCGTGTGGTGGCCGTCGACGTGGAGGTCGCCCTGGGCCTCGACCGTGAGGTCGAAGCCGCCGTGCCGGCCCAGCTGGTCGAGCATGTGGTCGAAGAACGGCAGCCCGGTGGCCGCGCGCACCTTCCCCTCGGGACCGTCGAGGTCGATCGCCACCGACGCCGATGTCTCCCGGGTCGTGCGGCTGCGGCGCGCGGACCGACTCACGTCAGCACCTCCGTGAGGGCGGCGAGGAAGGCGTCGTCCTCGTCCCGGGTCCCGATCGTGACCCGCAGGCAGCCCTCCAGCCGGGGCCACGACGCACAGTTGCGGACCAGCACCGACCGGTCGGCCAGGCCCCGCCACACCTCGTCGCCGCTGCGCTCCCGGGGGCGGAAGAGGACGAAGTTGGCGCCCGACGGCCAGGTGTCGACCGGCAGGTCGGCCAGGGCGGCGGCCACCCGCCCCCGCTCCTCGACAAGCGCCGCCACCCGGGCGTGCATCTCGTCGGCGAACCCGAGGGCGGCCACGCCGGCGGCCTGCTTCACGGCGTCGAGGTGGTAGGGCAGCGCGACCTTCTCGAGCTCGGCCACCAGCCACGACGGCCCGACCAGGTAGCCGAGCCGGCCGGCTGCCATCGACCAGGTCTTGGAGAAGGTCCGAGTCACGACCAGGGGGCGGTCCTCCCCGACCAGCTCCAGGGCGGACCACGGGGCGAACTGGCCGTAGGCCTCGTCGACCACGACCAGGCCGGGGGCCTCGTCGGCCACCATGCGGACGACGCCCTCGGGCTCGACCATGCCGGTGGGGTTGTTGGGCGAGCACAGGAACGTGATCACCGGGGCGGTGTCGGCGAGGACGCTGCGGACCTCCTGCTCGTCCAGCGACAGGTCGGCGGCCCGCTCGCCCACCGCCACGCCGGTGCCGGTGATGCGGGCGATGTGGCTGTGCAGGGCGTAGGTCGGCTCGAACACCGCTGCGGTGCGGCCCGGTCCGCCGTAGGTGAGGCACAGGGTCTGGAGCACCTCGTTCGACCCGTTGGCCGCGAACACCTGGCCGGGGTCGACGCCGTGGAGGGCGGCGATCGCCGCCCGCAGGGCCGGGTACGACCGGTCGGGGTAGCGGTGCCAGTCCACCTCCCGGACGGCGGCGGCGACCTGCGCCGCGAAGCCGGGCGGGGGCGGTCCGGGCGCCTCGTTGGTGTTGAGGCGGACGGCGACGTCGAGCTGGGGCGAGTGGTAGCCCTCCATCAGGGCCAGGTCGGCCCGGGGCTCGACCCTGGGGCGGCGGGCGGGCGCGTCGGCAGTCATGCTGCTTGGACCTCGCTTCGCTCGGTCATCGGCCGAGGTCCGCCTCGCGCAGCCGGACCGACTCGGCGTGGGCCGGCAGACCCTCGTACGCGGCCAAGGCGACGACGTGCGGCGCGACCTCGGCCAGGCCCTTCTCCCCCACCGACACGACATGGATGTGCTTGCGGAAGTCGTCGACACGCAGCGCCCCGGAGAACCGGGCCGACCCGTAGGTCGGCAGCACGTGGTTGGGCCCGGCCACGTAGTCGCCGATCGAGGCCGGGGCCAGCGGCCCGCAGAACACGGCGCCGGCGTGCCGGACCAGCGGCAGCAGGTCGTCGGCGCCGTCCACCAGCAGCTCGAGGTGCTCGGGGGCGATGGCGTTGGCGACGGCCAGGGCCTGGGCCGGGTCGTCGCAGACGACCGCGTAGCCGCCCTCGGCCAGCGTGGCCTCCAGGTGGGCCCGCCGGGGCGACGCGGGCACCATCCGGGCCACGGCGGCGGCGACGGCGTCGGCCACGGCCTCGTCCCAGGTCACGAGCCAGGCCAGGCCGTCGGGGCCGTGCTCGGCCTGGACGATGACGTCGATGGCCGCGTGGTCGGGCGGGGTCGAGGCGTCGGCCACCACGACGACCTCCGACGGGCCGGCGAACGCGGACGGCACCCCGACCAAGCCCAGCCCGGCGACCTCCCGCTTGGCCTGGGCGACCCGGGCGCTGCCCGGGCCGACGATGACGTCGACGGGCCGGATCGACTCGGTGCCGTAGGCCAGCGCGGCGATGGCCGCCGGCCCACCGACCCGGTAGACCTCGTCGGCGCCGGCCAGCGCCGCGGCGGCGAGGATGCCGGGGGCGACCGCGCCGTCGGGGCCCGGGGCAGTGACCAGCACGACCTCGGGGACGCCGGCGACCTTGGCCGGTACGAGGGTCATCAGCGCGGTGGACACGAGGGGCGCGGCGGCACTGGGCACGTAGCAGCCGACCCGATCGACGGGTCGGACGAGCTCGCGGATCTCGACCGCGCCGTTGTGGTGGACGACCTCGTCGCCCACCTGGGCGCCGTGATAGGCGGCGATGTTGTCGTGGGCGAACGTCAGGGCCTCGCGCACCTCGGGGGGGATCGTGTCGAGGGCGGCCGCCACCTCGGCCGGCGGCACCCGCAGGTCGTCGATCCGGACCCCGTCGAACCGCTCGGTCAGGTCCCGCAGGGCGTCGTCGCCACGCTCCCGGACCTCGGCCAGCACGGCCCGCACGT
>JBKPHT010000406.1:0-7124 GCA_046730015.1 Actinomycetota bacterium | reverse complement strand
TCCGCCGGGAACAGCGCCCGCCAGCTGTCGAGGTTGGGCGGCTGGTCGAGGTGGACGCTGGCCTGGCGGCTGCCGTAGACGGCGGCGAGCTTGAACCGGCCGGTGCCGCCGGCCTGCTCGACCCCGCTGCCGGTGAGCACGACCCGCCGCACCGGCAGCCCGAGGGCCTCCACCGCGGCCACGAACGGCTCGTACTGGTCGGGGACCATCAGCGTGTCGACGACGGTGACGCCGTCGGCGTCGACGACTGCGCCGGCGTTGGGCCGGCCCCGCCCCGGCGGCTCGCCGATCCACGCGTAGACGCCGGCGTCGATCGGCTCGAGGGTCACGGGGCGAGGCTAACCAGCACTGTTCCTGTCTTCGATCCCTGCGTACGGGTAGGGTCTGGGCCGGGACAGGACAACTGACAAGGGCGGGCCAATGGGATCGAACGCGCGCGCAACGCGGCCAGGACGGCCACGACCGCACCGGAGCACGCGGACGGGGGCGACTCGCCGCGCCCGGGCCGGCGGCGGGTGAGGGCGTGGCTCGCCCGGCGCCCGGCGCCGACCGGTCGGTCGCGGTGCTGGACCTGCTCGCCAACCACCCCGACGAGCGGTTCACGCTTTCGGAGGTCGCCCGGCGCTGCGGGCTCAACAAGGCCACCGCCCACGCCCTGCTCACAGCCTTGAGCGACCACGGCGTCCTGCTCCGCCACCCGGCGGACAAGCGCTACTCGCTCGGCCCCCGCCTGGTGGCGATCGGGGACGCGGCCCGCCGCGGCTACTCGGCCGTCGACTTCGTGTCCGGCGTGCTGGACCGGCTGGCGGACGCCACCGGCCTCGTGGCCCGGGGCTGGCGGGTCGACGACGACAGCCTGGTAGCGGTCGGCCGGGCCGACGCCGGCCGGGACGGCGCCGAGGCCGCCCGCCTGCCGCTGGCGCCCCCGCTGGGCGCCGTGTTCATGGCCTGGGCCGACGAGCCCACCACCGAGGCCTGGCTGGCCCGGGCCGCCGCGGTCGAGGGCGTCCGTGGCGCGCACGACGCGCTGCCCGCCATCCGGGGCCTCGGCTTCGGCGTGACGCTCGCCTCGCCGGAGTGGGCGGCGCTGATCGCGCCCCCGCCGGGGCCGCCGCCGTCGCCCGACACCCGGCGGTCGCTGCTGTTGGCGGTCGCCCGCCAGGGCCTGCTGCCGACCTCGATCGAGCCCGACGCCAGCTACCGGCCGGCCGAGGTCGCGGCGCCGGTGTTCGGTGCGGGGGGCCGCGTCGAGCTGACCGTGGCCGTGACGGGCCCGGTCGACCAGGACGTGACCGGCGCCCGACTGCTGGCGCTCGGCCGGGAGGTGGCGGCGGCGGCCGACGAGCTGACCGCCGCGGTGCGCGGCCTGCGGCCCCCGGCCGCTCCCGCGACCTGACGCCCGCGCCACCTTTCGCCCCTGGTGACCGGGGCCCTACCGTTTTTCCATGCCCGACTACTCGGCTCCCTTGGCCGACATGCGCTTCGTGCTGGAGAGCATCGTCGACCTGCCCGCGCTGGCCGAACTCTCCGGCTTCGAGCACGCCGACCCCGAGACGGTCTACGGCGTGCTGGAGGAGTCGGGACGGTTCTTCTCCCAGGAGTTCGCCCCGCTGAACCGGGTGGGCGACACCCAGCACAGCCGCCACCACGCGGACGGCACGGTCACGACGCCCGAGGGCTTCGCCCGTGCCTACCGGCGCTACGTCGACGCCGGGTGGGCCGGCGTCCCGTTCCCGGCGGCCTACGGCGGGGGCGAGTTCCCGTGGCTCACCGCCATCGCCATGCAGGAGATGCTGACGGCCGCCAACATGGCCTTCTCGCTGTGCCCGCTGCTCACCCAGGGCGCGATCGACATGCTGCTGCACTACGGGTCGGAGGCCCAGCGCGAGGTCTACCTGCCCAAGATGGTGACCGGCGAGTGGACCGGGACGATGAACCTGACCGAGCCCCAGGCCGGGTCGGACGTCGGCGCGCTCACCACCAAGGCCGTGCCCGCCGAGGACGGCACCTGGCGGATCACCGGCCAGAAGATCTTCATCACCTACGGCGAACACGACATGGCCGACAACATCGTTCACCTCGTGCTCGCCCGGGTGCCCGACGCGCCGCCCGGCACCAAGGGCATCTCGTGCTTCATCGTCCCCAAGCTCCTGGTCGGCGACGACGGCTCGCTCGGCGAGCGCAACGCGGTCGAGTGCGTCTCGATCGAGCAGAAGATGGGCATCAACGCCAGCCCCACCTGCGTCATGGCCTTCGACGGCGCGGTCGGCTACCTCATCGGCGAGCCGAACCAGGGCATGCGGTACATGTTCCAGATGATGAACAACGCACGCCTGTCGGTCGGCGTCGAGGGCCTGGCGCTGGGGGAGCGGTCCTATCAGCAGGCCGTCGCGTACGCGGTCGAGCGTCGCCAGGGCCGGGCGCCGGGCGCCCCGGCCGGCGAGTCGTCGCCGATCGTCGACCACCCCGACGTGCGCCGGATGCTGCTCACCATGCGGGCGCACATCGAGGCCCTGCGCTGCCTGGCGTACCTCAACGCCGAGAGCATCGACCTCGCCGCCCACCACCCGGACGAGGACGTGCGGACGGCCCGCCAGGAGCTCGCCGACCTGCTCACGCCCATCACCAAGGGCTGGGGTACCGACGTCGGGGTCGAGCTCACGTCCCTGGCCGTCCAGGTCCACGGCGGCATGGGCTACGTCGAGGAGACCGGCGTCGCCCAGCACTACCGCGACATCCGGATCGCCCCGATCTACGAGGGCACCAACGGCATCCAGGCCATGGACCTGGTGGGCCGGAAGCTGCCGATGCGCGGCGGCGGCGTCGTCGCCGACTTCCTGGCCGGCATCGAGGCCACCGCCGGCGAGCTCGCCGGGGCGGAGGGCGACCTGGCGGCCATCGGCAAGCACCTGGCCGACGCCCACGCGGTGCTGAAGGGCACTACCGACTGGCTCTTGGCCAACGGCCTCACCGACCCGAACAACGCGCTCGCGGGCGCCACCCCCTACCTGCGGATGTGCGGGATCGTCACGGGCGGATGGCTGCTGGCCCGGTCGGCCCGGGCCGCCCAGGCGCGGCTCGACGCCGGCGAGGGCGATGCCGACTTCCTGCGCCAGAAGGTCGTCACGGCCCGCTTCTACGCCACCCAGGTGCTGCCCCAGGCGGCCGGGCTGGCGTCGGCGGTCACCGCCGGCCCGTCCGACCTGCTCGCGGCGACGTTCTGACCTCGGCCAGCACGTCGGCCGACAGCGCCGACCACCGCGGCGGCGCCCAGTCGCCGAAGTCGCGGTCGGTCAGCACGACGCAGGCGACGGCGGCGTCTGGGTCGACCCACAGGAACGTCCCCGACCCGCCGAAGTGGCCGAACGTCCGGGGCGACCCGCCGGGCGCGGTCCAGTGGGGCGACTTGGCCCCCTTCAGCTCGAACCCGAGGCCCCAGGGGTTGGGGTCGTGGCTGCCCATGTCCGGCACCACGCCGGCCAGGCCCGGGAACTGCTCGGACGTCGCCTCGGCCAGCGTGTCCGGGGCGATCAGGGTCGGCGCCAGCAGCTCGCGTGCGAAGGCGGCCAGGTCGTCGACGCTCGACCAGCCGTCCTTGGCCACCGACCCCCGCAACTCGGTAGCGGCCATGCCGAGCGGCCCGGTGACCGCCTCGGCCAGGTACTCTGCCTCGTTCATGCCGGAAGCGTCGGCCAGCGCTCGCCCCGCCAGCTCGAACCCGCTGTTGGAGTAGATGCGGCGCCGGCCGGGCGGCGCGATCGGCACCGAGCCGGTGAACGGCAGGCCCGACGCATGGGCCAACAGGTGGCGGAGGGTCGACCCGGGCGGACCGGCCGGGGCGTCGAGGTCGAGCGTGCCCTCCTCGACGGCGACGAGGCAGGCGTAGGCGACCAGCGGCTTCGTGACCGACGCGATCCGGGTCCACCAGCCGGTGGGGCCCGCCGACGACCGCGTGCCCTCCGCGTCCACGACCGCCCCGGCGGCGGTCGGCACCGGCCAGCGGGCCAGTGCGTCGAGGGCCGACGGTGCTTCCTGGACCTCGCTGCGCCCGGTCATCGCTCCGCGACGTTACCGGCGGGTCAATCCCCAACCCCCGGACCACTAGCATCGGGTGTCGTGCAGCCCGTCCCCGACGCCGAGAACGCCGACGCCCTCGTCCGGCGCAACTTCGCGTTCATCGATCTGTGCGGGTTCACGTCGCTCACCGACGAGCAGGGCGTGGGCGAGGCCGTGGCCGCGCTGTCGACGTTCCGGGCCGTCGTCCGCGAGCGGGCGGGGTGGCGGGGCGTCCGGGTGGCCAAGTGGCTCGGCGACGGCGCCATGCTCGTGGCCACCGAGCCCCGGCCGCTGCTCGACGCCGTCCTGCGCATGGAACAGGCCCTCGACCTCCGGGGCTGCGTCCTGCCGCTGCGGGGCGGCGTCGCCGCCGGCCGGGTGATCCTGTTCGAGGGCGACGACTACATCGGCCGCCCGGTCAACCTCGCCGCCCGCCTGTGCGACGAGGCCGAGCCGCACCAGCTTCTCGTCACCGCGTCGCTGTTCGACGCGTTCGGCGAGGGCCTGGCCCACCGGCGCCTGGGACCCATCGCCATCCGCGGGTTCACCCGCCCGGTGTCGGTCGTGGACATGAGCGAGGGCGGCGACCACGTGGTCGCGCCAGCCGAGGACCCCGCGCGCAGCGAGCCCACCGACGCCCGCTGAACTGGGGCCTCGGGCGGGCGGACCTGTACGATTGACCGGAACCATGCGCAACGACGAACTAGAGACGTTCTCTGCGCTGGGCGTGTCGTCCGATCTGGTGGCCGTGCTCGAGAAGGCCGGCCTGACCACTGCGTTCCCCGTCCAGCGCCTCTGCATCCCCGACGCCCTCGCCGGCCGCGACGTCTGCGGCAAGGCCAAGACCGGTTCGGGCAAGACCCTCGCGTTCGGCCTCCCCCTGGTCGAGCGGGTCGCCCCGGCCTCCCCCAAGCGCCCGACCGGGCTCGTCCTCGTCCCCACCCGCGAGCTGGCCCTCCAGGTCACCGACGTGCTGCGGCCCCTCGCCGAGGCCCGTGACCTGCGGCTGGTGGCGGTCTACGGCGGCGCCCAGATGAGCAAGCAGATCGCCGCCCTCCAGCAGGGCACCGAGATCGTGGTGGCCACCCCCGGCCGGCTCATCGACCTGATCGACCGCAAGGTCGCCGACCTGGCCGACGTCGGCCTCGTCGTCCTCGACGAGGCCGACCGGATGGCCGACATGGGCTTCATGCCCCAGGTCGAGTGGGTGCTGCGGCACATCGACGGCAAGCACCAGACCCTGCTCTTCTCGGCCACTCTCGACGGCGGCATCCAGGGGCTGGTCGACCGCTACCAGTCCGACCCGGTGTTCCACGAGGTGGGCTCGCCCATCCAGACCGTCGAGAAGATGGCCCACCGGTTCCTGCTCGTCCACGAGATGGACAAGCACCGGGTGGCCGCCGCCATCAGCCGGTCGGGCACCCGCTGCCTGGTGTTCGCCAACACCAAGCGAGCGGTGGACCGCCTGGCCCGCCAGCTGGCCGACGACGGCGTCGACGCCCGGGCGATCCACGGCGACCTCCGCCAGGAGGTGCGGGAGCGGGCCCTCAAGCGGTTCTCGGACGGCCGGCTGCCGGTGCTGGTGGCGACCGACGTGGCGGCCCGCGGCCTCGACATCGACGAGCTCGACATCGTCATCCAGGCCGACCCGCCCCCTGACCCCAAGACCTACCTCCACCGCTCGGGCCGCACCGCCCGCGCCGGTGCCGCCGGCCTGGCGGTGACGCTGGTGCTGTGGAACGAGGAGCTCGAGATCCGTCGGATCAAGCGGCGCCTGGGCCTCGACGAGCCGATCGTCGAGATGTTCTCCAACGACGACCGCCTGGCCGACCTCGCCAACTGGAACCCGGCGGCCGAAGGCGCCGCCTGACCCGTTCCGGCGGCCGCTCAGATCGCAGCGGTCGCCAGCGCCCACAGCAGGGCGGTGAGCGACAGGCCGTCGGTCACCTCGCCCGCGGCGATCAGCTTCCGGACGACGTCGACCGCCACCCACTCGACCCGCTCGCTCTCGCCGATGTCGGTCGGGTCGCCGATCCGGGTCGCGCCGTCGGCCACGAACACGTGGAACATCTGGTCGGACGTGCCGTTGCTCGGCGCGTAGGCGCCGAGCCGGGTCAGCGGCCCGGGCCGCCAGCCGGTCTCCTCCTCGGTCTCCCGGGCGGCGGCCTCGTCCGGCGTCTCGCCCGCCTCGATGCGGCCCGCCGGCACCTCCCACCCCCAGGTGTCGGTGATGAACCGGTGGCGCCACAACAGCAGCACGCCCGAGCCGGGGTCGTGGACGACCGTGCCCGACGCGGCCCGGGGGTAGCGGACGACGTGGTGGTCGAACCGCTCGACCCCGGGGATCTCGACGTCGACGAGGACGAGCCGCATCCAGTCGGAGCCGTAGATCTCCCGCTCGCCGTGGACGGTCCAGCGCACCGGGCCACCGTAGCGGCGGCCGGTCAGGGAAGCGGGCGCCACATGGCGACGTGGGGGCCGATGTCGGGGTCGACCCACTCCTCGCCGTGGGCGGCGAACCCGGCCCGCTCGTAGAACCTGCGGGCGGGAACCCGGGCGTTGCACCAAACGAGGGTCCCGCCGGCGGCGGCGACGTGGTCGACCGCGGCCTGCAGCACCCGGGCGCCGACGCCCGCCCCGCGGCGGCCCTCGGCCGTGGCCATGCCGCGGAGCCGCCAGGCGCCGGGGCGCTCGGGCATCCACGGGCACGGCGCGGGCATGACGACGGCCGCGCCGACCACCTCGCCGTCGGCCGTGCGGGCGGCGATGGCGGCGGTGGCGGGATCGGCGTCGGCGGCCAGGTGGACGCTCGACAGCGGCAGCCCGGGCCGCAGCACCGCCCGGCGCAGGGGGTAGGTGTCGGCCACCGGGACACGGCCGACGGTGAGGGCGCCGGTGCCGGCGTCCGGGGCGTCGCGGGCGGGCATGGAGGCCGACGGTACCGTCGCGCCCGGTGACCCCGCTCCCGACCGCCCCGGCCGATGCCCCGCCCTCGCCCGGCGACCGGGACCGGGCGGCGGTGGTCGCGGCGGCCGCCGTCGCGCTGGCGCGGGCGCGGGGGGTGGCGC
>JBKPHT010000405.1:0-6832 GCA_046730015.1 Actinomycetota bacterium | reverse complement strand
TGTGTATAAGAGACAGGCCCAGCGGGCACTGGCCCGGCGGTGCCGCGCCGCGGTCGACGCCGTCGTCGCCGCGTGCCGGCCCGGCACCACCGGTGCGGCGCTCGTCGCCGCCTGGTCGGCCACGGGCGAGGCCCTGCCCAGGGAGCCGCTGGCGGTCGGCATGGGGCTCGGCGTCGAGCCGCCGGTCGTCGGCCCCGGGCTCGGGGCCACCGCCACCCTGGCCGCCGACACGGTCCTGGCCGTCACCGGCTGGGTCGCCGAGGAGGGCGTCGGGGGCGTCCTCGAGCGCGACCTCGTCCACCTCACCGGGGACGGACCCCGGCTGTTGACCAGGAACGGGACCAGGTCGTGACCGACCGGCCGACCGTCGACTTCGACCACCACGACCCCGCCTGGCACGCCGACCGGGTGGAGCGGTGGCGCGAGCTGCGGGCCTGCCCGGTTGCGTTCAGCCAGCGCTACGGCGGCTTCTGGGTGGTCAGCGGCCACGAGGAGGTGGCGGCCGTGTCCCGGGACGCGGCGACGTTCTCCAGCCGGCACCTGCCCGAGCCCGACGACGGCGTCCGCTGGCTCGGCATCGCCGGCATCCCCCGAGGCCGGACGATCCCCACCCAGGGCATCGCCGAGGTCGAAGGCCCCGCCCATGCCGCCCTCCGCCGGGTGATGAACCCCTACCTCCTGCCCCAGGCGATCGCCGGCATGCGGCCGCTCATGGAGGCGGCGTCCACCTGGTTCCTCGACGAGCGGATCGAGACCGGGGCCATCGACCTGGTGCTCGACCTGGCCAACCCGGTTCCGGCGATCCTCACGATGGCGCTGGTCGGGCTGCCGCTCGACGACTGGCGCGACTACGCCGACCTGTTCCACGGCACGATCGCCCACCGCCCCGGCCAGCCCGAGTTCGACCGGGCGGTGGCCAACGTGCCCGGCATGCTGGCCCGGCTGGGCGAGGTGGCGGCGGCCCGCCGGGCCGACCCCGGCGACGATCTGCTGAGCGCGCTCGCCCACGCGGACGTGGACGGCCGCCGGCTCACCGACGGGGAGCTGCAGAGCGTGCTGTGGAACCTGGTGGCCGGCGGCCTCGACACCACCACCTCGCTCACCGCGCTGGCGCTCCACCACCTCGACGCCCATCCCGACCAGCGGGCCCGGCTCGTCGAGGACCCCGCGCTGGTCGCCCCGGCCACCGAGGAGTTCCTGCGCTACTTCTCGGTCAACGAGACCCTGACCCGGACCGTCGCCCGCGACACGGAGCTCGGCGGCCAGCGGCTGTGCCGGGGCGAGCACCTGATGCTGAGCTGGCTGTCGGCCAACCGGGACGAAGCCGTGTTCGACCGGGCGGACGAGGTCGTGCTCGACCGGGAGGCCAACCCCCACCTCGCCTTCGGCGTCGGCCCGCATCGCTGCATCGGCATGCACATGGCCCGGACCATGTTCCAGGTGCTGCTGACCGGGGTGCTGGCCCGCATCCCCGACTACGCCGTCGACCGGGACGCCACCCGGTTCTACGCCGGCAACCCGGAGCTCAACGGGGTCGTCACCATGCCCGCCACGTTCACCCCCGGGCCCCGGGTGGGTCCCCGCCAGCGCCCGTTCTGATCAGCCGAGGGTGTGGGGCCAGAGAGGTTTGGCGTCGCTCACCGCGCGATGGCGCGGTGGGAGACGCCAACCGGCTGCTGCCGCCGCGGGCGCGCTACTCCGGGAGGTCGGTCCGCCCGAGCGCCCGGGCGGCCTCCGGGACGAACGGCTCGGGCGCGAACGGCCCCTGGCCGACCGACGTGAGCCGGATCTCGGGAAGGACGACGTTGCCCGGCCGGCCGTCGAGCCACACGACCGCCTCGGCCACCTCGCCCACGCCGAGGGTGCGCATCGGGAAGCGGACGTCCTCGAGCATGGGCGTCGCCACCGGCCCGGTGGTGACGACGTGGACGGCGATGCCGTCGCGCTCGACCTCCCGAGCCAGCGCCCCGGCGAACGCGGCGAGCCCGGCCTTGGAGGCCGAGTAGGCGGACAGGCCCGGCTGAGGCGCGTGGGCCGACGTCGAGGAGAGGAACACCATCCGCCCGCCGGCGCCCATGGCCGGCAGCGCGGCGTGGGCGGTGACGAAGGCGGACGTGAGATTGGCCCGCACCACGGCAGCGAAGGTGTCGAGCGACTCGCGCCGGACGAACGTCCCGGTCATCACCCCGGCGGCGTGGACGAGCAGGTCGACCCGGCCGGCCGCGGCCACCAGCCGGGCGGCGTCGTCGGGGTCGGCGGCGTCGCCGGCCACCCAGCGGGCGCCGATCTCGTCGGCCGCCGCGGCCAGCGGTCCCTCCCGCCGGGCCGACAGCACGACGTCGTAGCCCCGGGCCGCCAGCAGCCGCCCGACGGCGAGGCCGATGCCGCTGCTGCCGCCGGTGACGATCGCTGACCTCGGGCCGGCGTCCACGGGAGAGGAAGGTAGTGCCGTGTCAGGCCCCGCCTCGAGCGGTGAGGATCCGTTGGGCGGCGCCGCCCAGGAACAGGGCCATCCCCTCGTCCGACAGGGGCAGTTTCCGGGCCGCGGCGAGCGCCTTGCCGGCCGGGATGACCGGGTGGTCGGACGCGAACAGCACGCGGCCCCGGCCCCGCGACGAGTCCATGAACCGGACCAGTGCGGGGTCCATATAAGTGGCCAGGTACGCCGACGTCATCAGGTGGAGGCGGGGCCACTTGAGCATGTACTGGATGAGCAGGGCCTCGTAGGGGTGGCCCATGTGGGCGCCGACGACGGTGAGGTCGGGGAAGTCGATGAGGACGTCCTCCAGCAGCACCGGGTCCTGGCAGCGGGACCGGACCTGGGGGCCGGGCACGCCGACGTTGATCGACACCGGAAGGCCCAGCTCCTCGCAGGTGGCGTAGACGGGGTAGTAGAGGCGGTGGTTGAGCTCGTACTGCTCGACCAGGGGCGTGACCCGGACCATGGCAACCGCGGGGTGCGCGGCCAGCTCCCGGATGCGGGCGCAGTTGCGGGTGGGCCGGCCGGCCCGGTCCACGGTGACGGCGACGAGGAACCGGCCGGGGTGCTGCTCGGCCAGCGCGACGAGGTCCTCGGCCGCGAGGCCGCCGCCCCGGCGCGCCCGCTCGGGGTCGGCCAGGCCGCCGGTCACCACCCCGAGGTCGACGCCGGCCTCGTCCATGGCGCCGAGCAGGCCCGCGACCGTCGGGCTCCGGGCGACGTCGGCGCCGAACAGCTCGACCACGCCCCGCTGGGGGTCCTGGGCCACCCACTGCGAGGCGAAGCCCTCGGGGATCAGGTTCACCCAGCCGTCGACGATCATGGGCGGACAGTACCTGACACGAGTGTTAGTAGGACGGCTACGATCCGGGCATGGTCGACCTCGGGTTCCGGCCGTTCGACGCCGACAACCACTACTACGAGGCCGAGGACGCGTTCACCCGCCACATCGACCCGGCCATGGCCAAGCGGTGCATGCAGTGGGCCACGGTCGACGGCAAGCGGCGCCTCCTGGTCGCCGGGAAGATCAACAAGTTCATCCCCAACCCCACCTTCGACCCCATCGCCCGGCCCGGCAGCCTGGAGGACTACTTCCGGGGGCGCAACGAGGACGGCCTCGACCTCAAGACCATGTTCGGCGAACTGGAGCCGATCGACCGCCACCCCGCCTACCGCCGGCGCGACGCCCGGGTGGCGCTGCTCGACGAGCAGGGCCTGGACGGCGCCCTGCTGTTCCCCACCCTCGGCGTGGGCATGCAGGAGGCGCTGCGGCGCGACGTCCCCGCCCTGAACGCCGCGTTCACGGCCTTCAACAGCTGGCTCGACGAGGACTGGGGCTTCGACCGGGGCGACGGCCGCCTGTACGCGGCGCCGATGATCGCCTTCGCCGACCCGGACCGGGCGGTGGCCGAGGTCGCCCGGGTGCTCGACGCCGGGGCCCGCATCCTGGTCACCGTGCCGGGACCGGTCCCCGACGGCGACGACGGCTACGTGTCGCCCGGCCACCCGCGCTTCGACCCCGTCTGGGGTTTGATCGCCGAGGCCGGGGTGCCGCTGGCGCTGCACGCCGGGCTGTCCGGCGTCGCCCACTACGGCCGCTTCTGGCGCACGGGCGCCGAGGCGGGGGGCGGCGGGTTCGAGGGGTTCAAGCACGCCGCCTTCCCGCTGGTGGCGTTCCAGGACCGGGGCATCTCCGACACGTTCGCCGCTCTGATCTGCCACGGCGTGCTGGAGCGGTTCCCCGCCCTGCGGTTGGCGTCGATCGAGAACGGCGCCATGTGGGTGCCCGACCTGCTCCGCAACCTGGGCGACGCCAGAGGCAAGATGCCGTTCGCGTTCGCCGAGCACCCGGTCGAGCAGTTCCGCCGCCAGGTGTGGGTGGCCCCGTACTACGAGGACGACATGGGCCTGCTCAAGGACGTCCTGGGCGTCGACCGGATGCTGTTCGGCTCGGACTTCCCCCACACCGAGGGCCTGCCCGAGCCGGCGATGTACGTGAAGGACATCCCCGGCTTCACCGCCACCGAGACCCGGAAGGTGATGCGGGACAACGTCCTCGACCTGCTCGGCATCGGCTGAGCCGCCGGCCCAGCGGCGCGCCGTCCGCCGACGCCGGTCAGGGCCCGCTGCGGTCGACCGGCCGGATCAGCTCCAGGATGGCCTCGTGGTAGGCCTCGACCTCACCCGAACCCCCGTACCGTCCGCGCAGCGACGCGTCCAGCTCCGCGGCCCGCCAGATGTTCGACGGCACGAGGCGGCCGGAGCCGACGGCGAGGGTCCCGAGATGACTCGCCTCCGCCGGCTGGCCGACGCGGGACAGGACGAGGGCCAGGTCGATGCGGGCGGATGCGAGACGGCGCTGCCAACGGTCGCGGCCCGCGGGTACGTCGTACTGCTCCACGGCCCGCCGGCCGTACTCCTCGGCGGCGGAGTCGTCGTCGCCCAGCCATGCCAGCGTGGTCGCCGTGTAGGCCACCAGCTTGCGGGGGTCGAACACGAAGTGGTGCTCCGGATGGTCCGGGGCCGGCATCCGCCCCAGCGATGTCTCGGCCTCGTCGAGAAGCCGGTGCGTCTCGCGGGCATGGCCGAGTCGGGCATGGGCCCGAGCCTCCTGCACGGTGAGCTGGACGAGCGCTGACGTGCCCTCGGTGGCGTGGGGCCGCCCCGCACGGCAGGCGTCGATGGCCCGCGTGTAGGCGCCGTCGGTGAGGCTCTGCCAGCCGACGACCTCGTGAACCCAAGCCAGCAGCAGCGGGTGGCCGGCCTCGGTCGCCAGCATCCGTGCGGCGTCGAGGTTGGCAGCGGCTGCCTGCCGCCGGTCGAGGTCGACGTCGATCACCGCGGCGAGCAACGACAGCCAGCCGGACAGGACGATGAGCTCCCGGCGTTCCTTCAGCGTTGCCCGCCCGCCCAGGAGGCGCCCGATGTACGACCGGTGCGCCGCCACGGTGCCGAGGAGGTCACGGGGTGGTGTCGAGCCGTAGGACCGGCACAGCCGGTCGACCGCACCCTCGAGCGCCTCGAGCGTGCCCTGGCCGACGTCGGATGCGGCGACCCTTCTGATCAGCTCCACGGCATCCAGGTCGTCGGCCCCCGGGGCGGAGACGGTCGTCCACGCCTCGTCCGCCCGTCCCAGGTCGAGCGCCGACGCACCGACCGCGAGCAGCTCGGCGAAGCGGCGCGGCGTCACGCCCAGTGCCTCGGCGTAGCGAGCGCGGCCCTTGCCCTGGGGTGTCGTCTCCCCCCGCTCGCAGCGGGCGACGGTGGATGTGGCCACCCCGATGCGCTCCGCCAGGTCCTCCTGGGTCAGAGCCAGCGACCGGCGCAGTTCGATGAGAGCGTCGCGCTGCATGAGCCTGATACCTCGTCGTGGAGCCCCGGGCGCAGGGTAGCGGCGCGACCGTCCGCGCGATGCCCAGCGATCGCGCAACGGTGCCCAGCGGCTGCTCTGTGATCGCCGCTCGCGGTGGCGTTCACTCCGTTGGCATGACCGCGTCGGATGCGAGCGACGACTTCCAGGCCGCCCGGGACGCCGCCCGGCTGTTGCCTACCTGGGTCTTGCGGCTGTGGGGGTGCGAGGCAGCGGCCCGAGCGGCATCGGGTCGGCCGACGACGGGCGAGCTTGCCCGCCTCCTCGGTGTGCGCGCGGTCCTCGACGTACGGCGGCCGTCCGGTGGACCTTGCGCGTGGCCGTACTGCCCGAAGTGGGGCGCCGTGCGGGTCGGGCGACCGGTGGAGGTCGGCACGCCGGAACCGGTCTGGGTGTGCGTGACCCACGAGGTGCACGCCATCGTTCGGGGATGGCGGACGGTCGGCAGGGACGATGGGCGGCGACGACGCGAACGGCCGCTGGCGCAGTCGCCCGGCGTTCCCGAGGCGATAGCGGTCGATCCGCCGATCCCGAGGCGATAGCTGTCGGCCCCCGACCACTATCGCCTCCAGAACCTCGGCGAGGCGATAGGGGTCGCTAACCTGACGTGATCGTTAGACGCGGGAGGGGTTCGTGAGCATCGCGATCGGTGACGACCACCTCGCGCTCCTGGCCAGCGCCCGCCGCTTCACCGCGGACCGCTGCCCGCCCGCCGTGGCCCGCGCCGCGATGGAGGCCGGCGGCGACGGGCTGCCGCCGTTCTGGGCCGACCTGGCCGCGCTGGGCTGGCTCGGGCTGGCCGTGCCCGAGACCGACGGGGGCGAGGGCTACGGCCTCGCCGAGCTGGCCGTGGTGGTCGAGGAGCTGGGCCGGGTGGTGGCGCCGGGCCCGGTGCTGCCGACCGTGTGGGCGGCGGCGCTCGTCGGGGCCGACCTGCGGCCCGACCTCGCCGCCGGCCGCCGGGTCGGCGCGGTCGCCGTGAC
>JBKPHT010000404.1:0-8302 GCA_046730015.1 Actinomycetota bacterium | reverse complement strand
TCCCGCGACCTCGAGGACCTCGGCGCGATCAAGGTCCGGGTCGGCGGCGGCGAGACCGTCTACGCCATCCCCGAGCTTCCCAGCGACCAGCGGGCCCCCGAGGACCACCTGCGCCGGGTGTTCAGCGAGTGGGTGGTCGAGGTGGCCCACTCGGCCAACCTGGTCGTCCTCCGCACGCCGCCCGGCTCGGCCCACGTCGTCGGCTCCGCGCTCGACCGGTCGGGCCTCCCCGGCGTCCTCGGCACGGTGGCCGGGGACGACACGCTCATCGTCGTCGTGGCCGAGCCGGTCGCCGGCGCCGAGATGGCCGGCCGCCTGGCCGAGCTGGCCGGCCTCTAGATCCCCCCACAGCGAGAAGGAAGCACGTCATGGCGAAGCGAGTGGTCCTGGCCTACAGCGGCGGCCTCGACACGTCGGTGGCCGTCCGGTGGATGACCGACAACATGGGCGTCGAGGTGATCGCCCTGGCGGTCGACGTCGGCCAGTCGAGCGACGACTGGGACGTCCTCCGCGAGCGCGCCCTGAGCGCCGGCGCGGTCGACGCCATCGTGGTCGACGCCCGCGAGGAGTTCGCCCGCGATTACTGCGTCCCGGTGCTCAAGGCCAACGCGCTGTACGAGGGGCGCTACCCGCTGGTCTCGGCGCTGTCCCGGCCGGTGATCGTCCAGCACCTGGTAGCGGCCGCCCGCGAGCACGCGGCGGACGCCGTCGCCCACGGCTGTACCGGCAAGGGCAATGACCAGGTGCGGTTCGAGGTGTCGACCCGGGCGCTGGCGCCCGACCTCGACGTGCTGGCCCCGGTGCGGTCGTGGGGCATGACCCGGGAGCAGTGCATCCTCTACGCCTACGACCACGACATCCCGATCACCGCGACGAAGGAGAAGGTGTACTCCATCGACGACAACCTGTGGGGCCGGGCCATCGAGTGCGGCGAGATGGAGGACCCCTGGGCCGTCCCGCCCCCCGGCGTCTGGCTGCTGACCAAGCCGACCTCCACCGAGCCGGTCGACGTGGTCGTCGGGTTCACCGAGGGGGTGCCGACCAGCCTCGACGGCGACAGCCTCGGCATCTCCGAGATGGTGGCCCGGCTCAACGCGCTGGTCGGGTCGTACGGCTGGGGCCGCATCGACATGGTCGAGAACCGGCGGGTCGGGATCAAGAGCCGGGAGACCTACGAGTGCCCGGCCAGCCTCGCCCTCATGCTCGCCCACGCCGACCTGGAGTCGATCTGCCTCGAGCGCGACCTGCAGCGGGAGAAGAGCCGGCTCGAGCCCCGCTACGCCGAGCTGGTCTACGACGGCCTCTGGTTCAGCCCGCTGAAGCAGGCCATCGACGCGTTCGTCGACGAGAGCCAGCGGTTCGTGACCGGCGAGGTCCGGCTGCGGCTGTCGCCCGGGACGTGCCAGGTGACCGGCCGCCGGAGCCCGCACAGCCTGTACGACTACGGGCTGGCGACCTACGACTCGGCCGACAGCTTCCGCCACGAGGACAGCGAGGGCTTCGTCCGGCTGTGGGGCCTCGGCATCCAGACCTGGGCGTCGGTGCAGGGCACCGGGACGGGCTGAGACGTGGCCACGCTGTGGCACGGCCGGTTCGCCGGCGGCCCGGCCGACGAGCTGCTCGCCTTCACCGCCAGCCTCGACTACGACCGCCGCCTGGCCGTCGACGACCTGGCCGGCAGCCGGGCCCATGTCGGCGGCCTGGCCAAGGCCGGGCTGCTGACCGACGAGGAGGCCGGCGTCGTCCTGGCCGCCCTCGACCGCGTCGAGCAGGAGCTGGCCTCGGGCGAGTTCGCGTTCGAGCGGGGCGACGAGGACATCCACACCGCTATCGAGCGCCGGGTGACCGCGCTGGCGGGGCCGGCCGGGGCGAAGCTCCACACGGGCCGGAGCCGCAACGACCAGGTCGCCACCGACCTCCGACTGTGGGCCAAGCGCGAGCTGACCGGGGTCGCCCGCCGGGTCCTGGCTCTCCAGCGGGTGCTGCTCGATCGGGCCCGCGACGCGGAGGGGGTCTACCTGCCCGGCTACACCCACTTGCAGCGGGCCCAGCCGGTGCTGCTGGCCCACCACCTGCTGGCCCACGGCTGGGCGCTGGCCCGCGACGTCGACCGGCTGGTCGACTGCCGGCGCCGCCTCGACGTGTCGCCGCTGGGCGCCGGGGCGCTGGCCGGCTCGTCGCTGCCGCTCGACCCCGACGGCACGGCGGCCGTGCTCGGGTTCGCGTCGCGGTTCGACAACAGCCTCGACGCGGTGAGCGACCGCGACTTCGTCGCCGAGGCGCTGTTCGCGCTCAGCCTGCTGGCGGTGCACCTGTCGCGGATGGGCGAGGAGGTCATCCTGTGGTCGAGCGACGAGTTCGGGTTCGCCCGGCTCGACGACGCCTACGCGACCGGCTCGTCGATGCTGCCGCAGAAGAAGAATCCCGACATCGCCGAGCTGGCCCGGGGCAAGGCGGGCCGGGTGATCGGGGATCTGACCGGGGTGCTCGTCACGCTCAAGGGACTGCCACTCAGCTACAACCGCGACCTGCAGGAGGACAAGGAGCCGCTGTTCGACGCGGTCGACCAGCTGACCCTCGCCCTGTCCGCCGTCACCGGGCTGTACGCGACCCTCATATTCGCTGTCGACCGGATGCAGGAGGCGGCCGACTCGCCCTACGCCGCGACCGTCGACCTGGCCGAGCTGCTCGTCGAGCGGGGGGTGCCGTTCCGCGACGCCCACGCCCTGGTCGGCGCGCTGGTGCGAGACAGCCTGGAGCGCCACGTGCCGCTGGCCGAGCTGGTGGAAGCCCACCCAGACCTGGGGGCCGATGGCGTCGCCCTGCTGGAGCCGGGCCGGCCGGTGCAGCGGCGGACGACGCCGGGCGGCGCCGGGCCCGCCCCGGTGGCCGTGCAGGTCCAGCGGTTCGCCCGGCGGCTCGACGCCGACGCCGACCGGCTCGGGTAGGCCGGCGGGTCGGGTAGAACGGGACCATGCCGGTGCCGTTCCGCCACGAGCTACGGGTCCGCTACGGCGAGGTCGACATGCAGGGTCATGTCTTCAACGCCCACTACCTCGCGTTCGTGGACGACACCCTGAACGCCTGGCTGCGCAAGGCGCTGGGCGACTACCAGGCGGCCGGCTTCGACATGGTGCTGAAGTCGGCGACGCTGACCTGGCACAGCGGGTCCGGCTTCGACGACCTGCTGGCCATCGACGTGGAGGTCCGCCGGTGGGGCACGACCAGCTTCGACGTGGGCTACGAGGGGTCGGTGGGGGAGCGGCCGGTGTTCTCGGCCGTGGTCACCTACATCTCGGTCACGCCCGGGACGACGACGCCGGCCCCGGTGCCCGACGCGGTGCGGTCCGGCCTGGGGTGAGCGCCCCGCTCGACCGGGCGTTCTACGCCCGCGACCCCCGGCTCGTGGCGCCCGACCTGCTGGGCAAGGTGCTGGTGGCGTCGATGGCCGGGGCGCCGGTCCGCTCGGGGCGGATCGTGGAGGTCGAGGCCTACTGCGGCGGCGAGGACCCCGGCAGCCACGCCTACCGGGGCGAGACCCGCCGCAACCGGACGATGTTCGGGCCGCCGGGCGGGCTGTACGTCTACTTCACCTACGGCATGCACTGGTGCGCCAACGCCGTCTGCGGCGCGGAGGGCGAGGGGGTGGCGGTGCTGCTGCGAGCCCTGGCCCCGCTGGAGGGCGTCGACGCCATGTTCGCGGCCCGCCCGGCCGCCCGGCGGGAGCGCGACCTGTGCAGCGGACCGGCGAAGCTGTGCCAGGCGCTGGGGCTCGACGGCGGGACCGACGGCGCCGACCTGGTGACCGGCGACCGGGGCGTCACGGTGGTCGACGACGGCACCCCGCCGCCGGCGGCGCCGGTGCGGACGACCCGCATCGGCCTGACGGCCGGCGCCGAGCACCCGTGGCGCTGGTACGACCCGGACGACCCGCACGTGTCGGTCCGGGTGCCGCGGGCCGCCCGCGGTTAGCGTCCCGCGGGTGGAACTGGTTCTCGTCGACCACCCGGTCCCCCACGTGGCGGTGGTGACCCTCAACCGCCCCGACCGGCTCAACGCGCTCTCGATCGACCTGGCCGTCGCCCTCGACGCCACGCTGGCCGAGGTCGGGGCCGAGAACGACACCTGGGTGGTGGTGCTCACCGGCGCCGGGCGGGGCTTCTGCTCGGGGCTCGACCTCAAGGACTACGGGGTGCTGCCCGGCGTGGACGGCTTGACGGTGGGCCGGATCGCCCAGCGGTCGATGCGGGCCTACAGCCGCCTGGTCCTGACCCTGCGGCGGCTGCCCCAGCCGGTGATCGCGGCCGTGAACGGGCCGGCGTACGGCGGCGGCATGTGCCTGGCTCTGGCCGCGGACCTGCGGCTGGCGGCCCGATCGGCGGTGTTCAACGCCACCGGCATCGTCAATGGGCTGACCAGCACCGAGATGGCGGCGGGCTGGCTGCTGCCCCGGCTCATCGGCGCGTCCCGGGCCAACGACCTGCTGCTGACGGGCCGGGCGGTCGACGCCGAGGAGGCGGCCGCCATCGGCCTGGTGTCCCGGGTGGTGGACGACGGCGCCGCGCTGCCGACCGCGCTGGAGGCGGCCACCGACATGTGCCGGTTCAGCCCCTACGGCCTGTCGATGACCAAGAACGTGCTGTGGGCGAGCCTCGAGGTCGGGAGCCTGGAGACGGCCATCGAGCTCGAGGACCGCAACCAGCTGATGCTGGGCTTCACGGAGAACCTGGCGGAGGCGATCCGGGCCTTCGACGCCGGCCGCGAGCCGGTCTACACCGACGAGCCCCGCCGCGACCTCTTCGACCGCCCGTGATCAGGCGTCGACCGGCGAGACGCAGGACGGCATGTCGTTGGCCTTGGCGAACTCGTCGATCCAGCCGGTGATCTGGCGGCCCTCGCCGGGCTTCTCCGACACGAGGAGGCGGGCGCCGGGGTCGGTCCGCAAGCGGTCGGCGTAGTCCTCCCGGTCGCCCAGGTAGGTCCGCCAGTCGGCGAGCCACTCGGTGGCGCGCCGCCGCTGATCGCCGGCCGGGGCCAGGTCGATCATGCCGTCGAGGTCGTCGAGCATGGCGGCGTAGGCGGCGTCGGCCTGGTCGAGCACGTCGGCCCGGTCGGACGCGGTGGGCGAGGCGTTGGCCACGGGCAGGCCCTCGACGACCTCGAGGGCCTCGGCGCACCGCACCTCGGCGGCCCGGGCGAAAGCGGGGTCGTCGAGGCGGTCGATCGGCGGCTGCCGGCCCGGCCCGAAGGCCAGGTACAGCACGTAGCCCCACATCGCCACGAGGGCCAGGGCGATGCAGGTGAGCAGCACTCGCGTCGGCGTCCAGCGCCAGCCGGAGGGCTCGTCGTCGGCCGGCGCAGGGTCGGCGGCGGGCGCGGGCGTGGTCATCACCGCCCCAGGCTCCCCGGCGGCGCGGCCCGCCGTCCAGTCGGACCGGATCCGGTTGGACCGCGCGCCACCGGTCCGGAACGATGGGCGACGTGACGGAAGCCGCAAGTCTCCTCGAGGACCTCGAGGCCCGGGACCTGGTTCACGACAGCACCGACCGCGCCGCGCTCGCCGCCCGCCTGGCCGAGGGGCCGGTCACGCTCTACTACGGCTGCGACCCGACGGCAGACAGCCTGCACGTCGGCAACCTGATCGGACTGCTGGTGCTCCGCCGCTTCCAGGACGCCGGCCACCGGGTGGTCGCCCTGGCGGGCGGGGCGACGGGGATGGTGGGCGACCCGAGCGGTCGCTCGGAGGAGCGCAACCTGCTCGACGACCGGACGCTGAGCGCCAACGTGGCCGCGATCAAGGCCCAGATCATCCGGGTGGTCGGCATCGACGGCGACGGCGGCGACGCGGTGCTGGTCGACAACCGGGACTGGACGGCGGGGGTGTCCCTGCTCGACTTCCTGCGGGACGTCGGCAAGCACGTCACGGTCAACCAGATGCTGGCCCGCGAGTCGGTGAGGAGCCGGCTGGCCGGCGAGCACGGCCTGAGCTTCACGGAGTTCAGCTACATGCTGCTCCAGGCTCACGACTACCTGCGGCTGCACCTCGATCGCGGGGTCGAGCTGCAGATCGGCGGGTCCGACCAGTGGGGCAACATCCTGGCCGGCATCGATCTGGTCCGGCGGGTGGCGGGCGCCACCGTCCACGGCCTGTCGTGGCCGCTGATCACGGCTCCTGACGGCAGCAAGCTCGGGAAGACGACGGGCGCCACGGTGTGGCTCGACCCCGGCCGGACGAGCCCGTACCAGTTCTTCCAGCACTGGATGCAGGCCGACGACCGCCAGGTGCGCGAGTTCCTGGGCAAGTTCACGTTGCTGCCCATGGACGAGGTGGAGGCGGTGGCGGCGGCCCACGGCGAGCACCCCGAGCGCCGGGACGGTCAGCGGCGGCTGGCCCGGGAGGCGACGGTGCTGGTCCACGGCCCGGAGGCGGCGGCCGCGGCCGAGGAGGCGACCGCCCTGCTGTTCGGGGGATCCCCGCTGGGGGCGGGCCCGGAGGCGCTGGCCGTGGTGGCGGGGGAGGTCCCGACCGCGCCCCTGCCGGGTCCGGGCGAGCTGGCGGCGGGGGTCGACCTGGTCCCGCTGCTGGTGGAGGCGGGTCTGGCGTCGTCGAAGGGCGACGCCCGCCGGTCGATCGAGCAGGGGGCGGTGTCGGTGAACGGCGAGCGTGCGGCGCCAGGTGCGGTGGTCGGGCCCGGCGAGGTGCTGCACGGGCGGTACGTCCTGCTGCGCAAGGGGAAGCGGACGTACGCGCTGCTGGTCGGCGGGGGCTGACAAAATTCTTTCGTGGCGGGAATGCCGCCCCCCGCCGGTCGGTTGTGCCTGACTGTAGGTGGTGTGCCCGCCGCGAGGGTGGCGACGCCCCGACTGAGGGTCGGTAGGGCGTTTCCCCTGGTGGCAGTGGGTGCGCGAAGAAATCTTCCTGAAACCGTCCTCTCAGGTTGACGGCCTGATGGCGGGTCGTTAGATTGACTCTCCGCCCCGCACGGCCCCCCTGGCCGGAACGGGGCAGCCAGCCGGCACCGAAGCTCCTTCGTCGAGCATGTGCCGCGAGCGCGAAGTCGCTCCTTGAAAACAGAAGACAGGACGAGAGAGCGAGTGCGGGCGACCGCCTCGGGGCCTCCGGGCTCCGGTGTGGTCGTTGATATCAATGCACCGTCAATCAAAACGGATGATGCCTGCATCATCCGATGGTGCCAGTGCCTCGTGTCCGAGAGATTCCGCTCGGGCCTTGGCGTCTCTATCGAAGGGTGTCCGTCGCTTGCGACGGCGCTCGGGTTTTCGACGGAGAGTTTGATCCTGGCTCAGGACGAACGCTGGCGGCGTGCTTAACACATGCAAGTCGAACGAGATCCAACCGGTGGCAACACCGGAGAAGATCTAGTGGCGAACGGGTGAGTAACACGTGAGGAACCTGCCCCGAAGTCCGGGATAAGCCCTCGAAAGGGGGTCTAATACCGGATACCCCCATCAGGTCGCATGGCCTGATGAGGAAAGGATTCCGCTTCGGGAGGGCCTCGCGGCCTATCAGCTCGTTGGTGAGGTAACGGCTCACCAAGGCTCCGACGGGTAGCTGGTCTGAGAGGACGATCAGCCACACTGGGACTGAGACACGGCCCAGACTCCTACGGGAGGCAGCAGTGGGGAATCTTGCGCAATGGGCGAAAGCCTGACGCAGCAACGCCGCGTGCGGGATGACGGCCTTCGGGTTGTAAACCGCTTTCAGTGGGGACGAAACCAGACGGTACCCACAGAAGAAGCCCCGGCCAACTACGTGCCAGCAGCCGCGGTAATACGTAGGGGCCAAGCGTTGTCCGGATTTATTGGGCGTAAAGAGCTCGTAGGCGGTTGGGTAAGTCGGGTGTGAAAACTCCAGGCTCAACTTGGAGAGGCCACCCGATACTGCTCTGACTTGAGTTCGGTAGGGGAGTGGGGAATTCCTGGTGTAGCGGTGAAATGCGCAGATATCAGGAGGAACACCGGTGGCGAAGGCGCCACTCTGGGCCGAAACTGACGCTGAGGAGCGAAAGCGTGGGTAGCAAACAGGATTAGATACCCTGGTAGTCCACGCCGTAAACGTTGGGCACTAGGTGTGGGCCCTAACCAACGGGGTCCGTGCCGTAGCTAACGCATTAAGTGCCCCGCCTGGGGAGTACGGCCGCAAGGCTAAAACTCAAAGGAATTGACGGGGGCCCGCACAAGCAGCGGAGCGTGTTGCTTAATTCGATGATACGCGAAGAACCTTACCTGGGTTTGACATGTACGGAAAAGCCGCAGAGATGCGGTGTCCTTCGGGGTCGTACAC
>JBKPHT010000403.1:0-17661 GCA_046730015.1 Actinomycetota bacterium | reverse complement strand
GGTAGGCGATGATCGACAGGACCGGCCCGAAGATCTCCTCCTGGGCGATGGTCATGTCGTTGCGGACCTCGGAGAACACGGTCGGCTTCACGAAGTAGCCGTCGTCCAGGCCCTCGCCCTCGGGCCGCTCGGGCCCCCCGGTGACGACCTTGGCGCCCTCGTCGATGCCCTGCTGGATGTAGCCGGTCACCCGCTCGACCTGGGCCGCGCTCGACAGCGGGCCGAGCATGGCACCGTCGGCGAACGGGTCCTTGGGCTGGAACTTGGTCTCGACCTCGTCGGCGGCGATCCGCTCGGCGTCGGCCACCCGGTCGGCGGGGACCAGCATCCGGGTCAGGGCCGTGCAGGTCTGGCCGGAGTTGATGTACGCCTTGCCGATGCCGTCGCGTACGGCCTTCTCGAAGCCGGCGTCGTCGAGGTCGTCGAGCAGCACGTTGGCCGACTTGCCGCCGAGCTCGAGGGCGACCCGCTTGAGGGTCTGGGACGCCACCTCGGCCACCCGCGTGCGGGCCGGGGTCGAGCCGGTTAACGACACAATGTCGACGCCCGTTTGGGGGGCGATCGCCTCGCCGACGACCGGCCCCGTGCCGCTGACCAGGTTGAACACGCCGGCCGGCAGCCCGGCGTCGTGGATCACCTCGGCGAGGATGAAGGCGTCGACCGGCGCCACCTCCGACGGCTTGAGCACGACAGTGCAGCCGGCCGCCATGGCGTAGGCGACCTTGGCGGCGATCTGGTGGAGCGGGTAGTTCCACGGGGTGATGGCCCCGACCACGCCCACCGGCTCCTTGACCACCAGGCTGTTGCCGACGGTCTGCTCGTACTCGTAGCTCTCCGCCAGTTGGGCCGCGGTGTTGAAGGAGTTGATGGGGAGCCCGGCCTGCACGATCGAGCTGAGCCATTTGGGCATGCCCGCCTCGCGGGTGATGACGGTGGCGATCTCGTCCATCCGCCCGGCCAGGCCCTCGCCGATGCGGGTGCAGAACTTGGCCCGCTCCTCCGGGCTGGTCCGCGACCAGCCGTCGAACGCGGCCCGGGCGGCCTGCACGGCCTTGTCGACGTCGTCGGCGGTGCCCTCGGGGATCTGCGCGATCACCTCGCCGTTGGACGAGTCGAACACGTCGATCGATCCGGACCCGGCCGAGGGCACCCAGGCCCCGTCGATGTAGATCTTGTCGTAGGTCGTCACGATCATCCCCTCGCTCGGCGGTGTCACTGACGTTAGACCCCAACCTGACCCGGCGGTCAAGGCCTCCCGGCCACGGACCGTGGGCTGCGGTTAGGGTGCGCAGGCATGGATCAAGTGACCGTCGACATGGCCGCCCCGCCCGAGGTCGTGTGGGACCTGGTGGCCGACGTCACGCGAATGGGCGAGTGGAGCCCCGAGTGCTACTCGTGCCACTGGTTCGGCCGGCAGAAGCGCCCGGAGGTGGGCGCCAAGTTCGTCGGCTTCAACAAACGAGGCTGGGCGCGGTGGGCGACCACCAACGAGGTCGTGGAGGCCGAGCGGGGCCGGTCGTTCGTGTTCCGGACCCGGGAGACCGGCGTCCGCTGGGGCTACGCTCTCGCCCCCGGTCCCGGCGGCGGCACCACCGTGACCGAGACCCGGGACCTCGGCCGGGCCCGGACCGGCCTGATCCGGGCGACGAGCGTGTTCGTCGGCGGCATGGACCGGCACGCCGACGAGCTGCGCCGCGGCATGCGGGCCACGCTCGACCGGCTCAAGGCGGTGGCCGAGGCCGGGTCGGTCCCGGGCTGACCCCCGGCCCGCGTAAGAACCCGCGCGGATTGGTCACCTCGTCACGGCCACCGTGGTCTGTGCTTCCCGCTCTTGCTGCTTCGCAGCGGGCCGCTCGGGCCACGGCTACGCCTGGCGGCGCAGCCTCTCAGCCCGCCAGGCGGTGCAGGGCGGTGGCCGCGTAGAGGCCGACGCCGGTCGCCATGGCGGCCTCGTCGAGCACCATCCGGTTGGAGTGGTTGGGCGCCACGTCCGCCGGCGCCACCCCCGCGGGCCGGGTGCCGAGGAAGGCCATCGCCCCCGGCACCCGCTGCAGGATGTACGAGAAGTCCTCGGCCCCCATCACCGGCGACGGCATCTCGACGGCCTGGTCGCCGACCAGCGCCCGGGCGACGTCGAGCACCTCCCCGGCCGCCGCGGCGTCGTTGATCGTCACCGGGTAGCCGTCGACGATCCGCACCTCGGCGGCCATCTCGTGGGCGGCGGCGATGTTGGCGGCGAGCCGCTCGACCGCCGCCCGGACGTCCGCCCGGACCCGGGGCTCGACCGTCCGCATGGTGCCGTCGATCCGGGCGCCCTCCGGGATCACGTTGGTGGTGGTGCCGGCGTGGATGCTGGCCACGGTGACCACGGCCGGGGAGAACACGTCGACCCGGCGGGTGACCCAGGTCTGGATCGCCTGCACGATCTCGCACGCGACCGGCACCGGGTCGTTGGCGTGGTGGGGCATGGAGGCGTGGCCGCCGCGACCGTGCACCGTGACGTGGAACTCGTCGGCCGAGGCCAGCAGCGGTCCGCCCCGCGATCCGATCATGTGGCACGGGATCGACGGCGACTGGTGGATGGCGAACGCCCACGACACGGGCTCGCCGCCGTCGCGGCCGTCGAGCAGGCCTTCGTCCAGGGCGATCTGCGCGCCGCCCTGTCCCTCCTCGCCCGGCTGGAACAGGAGCCGCACCCGCCCGGCCAGCTCGCGGCGGCGGTCGGCCAGCACGCGGGCGGCGCCGACCAGCATCGCGGTGTGGGCGTCGTGGCCGCAGGCGTGCATCGCCCCGTCGACCTCGGACCGGTAGTCCAGGTCGGTGTCGTCGGGCATGGGCAGCGCGTCCATGTCGGCCCGCAGCAGGACCGTCGGGCCGGGCCGGTCACCGTCGAGGTCGGCCACGATCGACGACTGGCGGGTGCCCAGCGTGATGCTCAGCGGCAGGCCGTCGAGCGCCTCGAGCACCCGGGCCTGGGTCAGCGGCAGGTCGAGGCCCAGCTCCGGCCGGCGGTGCAGGTCGCGGCGGAGGGCGACGACGTCGTCGAGCAGCGCGCCGGCCTCGGCCAGCACGTCGCCCGCGGGGAGGGAGGCGGCGGGACGTTCCTGCTGGATCTCGCTTCGCTCGATCATGGGCCGGGAGTCTTCCAGGACCGGAGGCTCAGCGCGTGGGAACCGTGACCGTGTCGGCGCCGGAGCGGAGCACCCGACCCGGCGCCGCCCCGGTCGGCTTGCTGTCCTCGACGGTGGCCACGCCGGCCACGTAGACCCGGACGACGCCCTCCGACCCGGCGGTCAACCGGGCGGTGCCGCCCGGTAGGTCGTCGACCAGGCGGGCGTTCTCGGCCCCCACGGTCGCCGGATCGAACACCACCAGGTCGGCGTGGTGGCCCTCGGCCACCGTGCCCCGGTCGACCAGGCCGAACAGGGCGGCGGGCGCCTGGGTCAGCATCTGCACCGCCCGCTCCACCGGGGCGAGCTTCCGGCCCCGGAGGCAGTCGGCCAGCAGCCGGGTCGTGTACGACGACCCGCACATCCGGTCGAGGTGGGCGCCGGCGTCCGAGCCGCCGAGCATCACCCGGGGGTCGCCCCACACCTCCTGCCGCATCCGCCACGACTCCTCGTCGTTGTCGGTGGGCATCGGCCACAGGACCGTGCGGAAGTCGTCGGCCGTCACGATCTCGACCAGCGTGGCGAACGGGTCGCGGCCCCGCTCGGCGGCGATGTCGCCGACCACTCGACCGGTCAGCCCGTCGTTGACGGCGCTGTAGGTGTCGCCGATGACGTAGCGGGCCCAGTCGGCCAGACGCCGGAACACGCCGGCCTCGTCGCTCCGGGACCGCTCGACCATCCCCCGGCGGACCTCCGGGTCGGCCAGCGCCGCCACCTTCTCGTCGCGGGGCAGGCGGAGGATGTCGCCCCAGCCCGGCATCAGCCACAGGGCGCAGAAGCTGCCGAAGCTCATGTTCATCGGCACCAGCACCGGCATGGTCAGGGCCACGACCCGGCCGCCCTCGGCGGCGGCCCGGTCGGCCGCGGCGAGCTGGCGCGGGACCCGGTCGGGCACGGCCGAGTCGACGGTGAGCACGTTCCAGTTGATCGACCGGCCGGCCGCCGCCGACATGGCCGCCACCAGCTCGATCTCCTCGTCGGCGAAGCGGTCGAGCCCGCCCTCGAACGCGCCCTCCAGGACGGTGCCCTCGTGCTGGCCCACCGCCGCGCACAGCGCCAGCAGCTCGCCCCGGGACGCGTGACGGGAGGCGACCGGCTGGCCGTCGCCGTCGCTGTGGGTGGAGGACAGGGTGGTCGACAAGCCGAGCCCACCGGCCTCGATCGACTCGTGCAGGAGCCGGACCATGGCAGCCACCTGCTCGTCGTCGGCCTCGTGGCCGACGGCGTCGGCGCCCATCACGTAGCGCCGGAGGGCGCAGTGGCCGACCATGAACCCGGCGTTGATGCCGATGCGGCCGTCGAGCCGGTCGAGGTAGTCGCCGAACGTCTCCCAGTCCCAGTCGACGCCCTGCTCGAGGGCGGCGAGCGGCATGCCCTCGACCCGGGCCATCATCCGCCGGAGGTAGTCGGCGTCCTCGGCATGGATGGGCGCGAGGGTGAAACCGCAGTTGCCGGCGACGATCGAGGTGACGCCGTGGACGTTCGACGGGCTGGCCAGCGGGTCCCAGAAGAGCTGGGCGTCGTAGTGGGTGTGGGGGTCGACGAAGCCCGGGCACACGACGAGGCCGGTGGCGTCGACGGCGTCGCGGGCCTCCTCGCCGGCCAGGCCGCCGGCGTCGGCGACCGCCACGATGCGGCCGCCCGCCACGCCGACGTCGGCCGGACGGCCGGGAGCGCCGGTGCCGTCGACCAGCGTGCCGCCGCGGATGATGAGATCGAGCATGTCCGTCCCCCGTGGGCCTGGTATCTGACGGTGTGTCAGATGCTAGCCGGGGTGGGCGACGCACGACACGGCCCCGTTCCCGGCGATCGTCGGCCACAGCAGCGCGTCGGCCGTCTGCGGCCCGTAGGCGCCGTCGACGGCCAGACCGTGGAGGCGTTGCGCCGCGGCCACCGCGTCGCCGGTGGCGCCCCCGTACTCGCCATCCACCGCGACCGGCTGGCCGTAGCAGGTGGCCAGCGCGTGCTGCAGCGCCCGGACCGGCATTCCCTCGCCGCCGGCCGGGCCGAGCGCGCAGGCGCGGGCGGCACCCAGCACGCGGTCCTGGGTCGGCACGGTGAAGCTCCCCGCTGGTGACCGGTAGGCCGTGGTCCCGTCGCAGACGTCGCCGTCCGCACCGGTCCCGCCCGCTTCGTCCGCGGGGCCCGTGGCGCTCCCGCCCCGTCCCTCGCGGCTCGACATCGCCAGGGACGCGAGCACCACCGCGACGATCACGGCCGTCCCCGAACCGATCTTGGCCATTCCCCAGCGCTCCCCGGCTCTCCCAGCGGCCGGCCAGTGTTCCACACCGGCCGGACGGTGCGGACTACCCCCCGTGCCGCCGGCGGAGCTCCCAGAAGGCGATGCCGGCCGCCACGCCGACGTTGAGCGAGTCGACCCCGGCCCGCATGGGGATGGTCGCCCGGATGTCGGCGGCCGCCAGCGTCTCCGGGGACAGCCCGGGGCCCTCGGCCCCGAACAGCAGCGCCACCCGCCGGCCGCCGCCGGTCTCGCTTTCCCGGCCGCCGCCACCCTCCCCCTCCGCGCCGCCGCCACCGTCGGCGCCATCGGCGGCGACCTCGTCGCCGTCGTGGAGGCCAAGGGCGTCGATCGGCACCGCGTCGGCCGCCGGCGTCAGCGCCACCAGCCGGAACCCCCGCTCCCGCAGTACGGCCAGCCCCTCCGGCAGGCGGGGGACCCAGGCCCACGGGAAGGCGTAGCCCTCCCCCATCGCGACCCGGGAGGTCCGCCGGTAGAGCGGGTCGCTGCAGGTCGGGTCGAGCAGCACGGCGTCGAGCCCCAGGCCGGCGGCCGAGCGGAGGATCACGCCCAGGTTGGTCGGGTTGCTGACCCGCTCCAGCACGACGACCCGGCAGGCCCCCTCCAGCACGTTGGCGGCGGTCCGGGGCGGGCGCCGGTCGAAGCAGCCCAGCAGGCCCCGGTGGACGCCGAGGCCGGTGATCCGCTCCAGCACCGGCGGGACCGCCCCGTACAGCGGGACGTCCGGCGGCACCTCCGGCGGCAGCGGGTCGGTGCGGGTGGCGTCGACCAGCAGGGCCCGCAGCCGGTATCCGGCCCGCAGCGCGCGTGCGACCACGATGTCGCCCTCGGCGACGAACACCCCCGGCCGCCGGTGGGGCCGGCGCGCCAGGTCGCGGTCACGCAGGCCGACGAAGTCGGCGATCCGGGGATCGGCCGGGACGTCGACCGGGATCACGCGTCGACGGGCGGGTCGAACGCGCCGAGCTGGGCGAGGCGGCCCAGCTCGTCGGCCACCACCCAGATGCTGGCCACCCGCCCGTCGCCGTCCAGGGCCAGGACATCGATGCCGAGCACGTCGAACGTCCGGTCCGAGGGCTCGACCGTCCCGAGCGGCGACGTGAGCGGCCCGACGTGGCGCCCCCGCTGGCGCAGCACCACGGCCACACCGCCGTCGTCCGCCGCCGGCATCTCGGCCACCAGATCGATGGCGAGGTCGGCGAAGGAGGCGTGGAGCGTCCGGTAGCGGCCCACGAGATCGCTCACCGCCACCGGCGTGCCGTTGAGGACCACGGGGTCGCTGTAGACCGCAGCGAAGGCGGCCTGGTCGCGGTCGTCGCCGGTGGGCACGGCCCGCCACACGTCGATCAGCCGGTCGATCGTCGAAGCCACGGGCACGACTCTCGCCCGCCAGCGCCGTCTCGTCCACACTGGGCGCTGACCATCGCGCACTAACATGTACAAGTCCGATACAAGTGCCGCATCCGGAGAGAAGACGCGCATGCCCAAGATCAAGGTCGAGAACCCGGTCGTCGAGCTCGACGGCGACGAGATGACACGCGTCATCTGGCAGGTCATCAAGGACAAGCTGATCCTCCCCTACCTCGACATCGACCTGCGCTACTACGACCTGTCGATCCATAAGCGGGACGAGAGCGACGACCAGATCACCGTCGACGCCGGCAACGCCATCAAGCAGCACGGCGTCGGTGTGAAGTGCGCCACGATCACGCCCGACGAGGCCCGCGTCGAGGAGTTCGGCCTGAAGAAGATGTGGCGGTCGCCGAACGGCACGATCCGCAACATCCTCGGCGGCGTCGTGTTCCGCGAGCCGATCATCTGCTCGAACGTGCCCCGCCTCGTGCCCGGCTGGACCAAGCCGATCGTCATCGGCCGTCACGCCCACGGCGACCAGTACAAGGCCACCGACTTCGTCGTCCCCGGACCCGGCACCCTCACGATCGCGTACCAGCCCGACGACGGCGGCGAGCCCATGCAGTTCGAGGTGGCCGATTTCCCTGGCGGCGGCATCGCCATGGGCATGTACAACTTCGACGACTCGATCCGCGACTTCGCGCGGGCCTCGCTCCGCTACGGGCTCGACCGCGGCTACCCCGTCTACCTGTCGACCAAGAACACGATCCTCAAGGCCTACGACGGCCGGTTCAAGGACCTGTTCCAGGAGATCTTCGACACCGAGTTCAAGGCCGACTACGACGCCGCTGGCCTGACCTACGAGCACCGGTTGATCGACGACATGGTGGCCCAGGCCCTCAAGTGGGAGGGCGGCTACGTGTGGGCCTGCAAGAACTACGACGGCGACGTGCAGTCCGACATCGTCGCCCAGGGCTTCGGGTCGCTCGGCCTGATGACGTCGGTGCTGTTGACCCCCGACGGCCGGACCTGTGAGGCCGAGGCCGCGCACGGCACGGTGACCAGGCATTACCGGCAGTGGCAGAAAGGCGAGAAGACGTCGACCAACCCGATCGCGTCGATCTTCGCCTGGACCCGCGGCCTCGACTTCCGGGCCCGCCTCGACGACACGCCCGACGTCGCCCGCTTCGCCACAACGCTGGAATCGACCTGCGTGGAGACCGTGGAGGGCGGGCAGATGACCAAGGACCTGGCCCTGCTGGTGGGCGGCGACACCCCGTGGCTGACCACCGACGAATTCCTCGACGCGCTGGACACGAACCTGAACAAGGCGATGGCCGGATAAGGGCGTTCGACGGCTTCGGAGTGGCCGGCATCCCCATCGACGTCATCCTCGACGACCTGAACGTGTTCGCCCCCGACGTCTGGTGGCTGGCCGACCCGGCCCGGCTCGCCCCGGACGAATACTTCCGGGGCGTGCCCGACCTGGCCGTCGAGGTGCGGTCGCCGTCGACCTGGCGCCACGACACCGGTGTCAAGAAGGACCGGTACGAGCAGCACGGGCTGCCCGAGCTGTGGCTGGTCGACACCACGGCCCGCGCGGTGATCGTCCATCGGCGCTCGTCGCCCGCCGCGCCCCGGTTCGACGTCGAGGTCAAGGTGGCCGGCGACGAGCCGCTCACCACGCCGCAGATGCCGGGCCTCGAGCTGCGGCTCGACGACATCCTGCGCGAATGACGCGGGCTCTACGTCTCCTCCGGGCGGCCGCGGATCGCGGCCGCCCGGCGGCGGATGTGGGTGGTGAGCACCGACACGACAGCGGCGACGAACACGAGGTCGAACGTCATCTGGATGATCACCAGCACGCGGGCCAGCTGGCCGGTCGCGTGGACGTCGCCGAAGCCGACGGTCGCCAGGGTGCTCAGGGTGAAGTAGAGCGCGTCGGTCTTCGTGGCCAGCTCGGCGAACTGGTCGGGGTCCGCTGACTCCAGCGCGAAGTAGCCGAGGGCGAACAACGGCACCACCACGAAGATCAGCAGAACCAGGCTGTCGATCTGCACGGCCGGGTCGTCGAGGGAGGTCCGGACCAGCATCCGCACCTCGCGGAGGATCACCCAGGCCAGCGCGGCCAGCCCGGCCAGCAGCCCGACGACGCTCAGTGTGACGGCGACCGCCGAGTCGGATAGCCCGCCGACCGGCGCCGCGTAGTAGGAGATCAGCACGCCGATTAGCGCCAGCAGATCGCGCCGTGCCCTTCTGGCCATGCGCGGTTCTACCCCGTCGCCGGCGCCCGCGGTTGGACGTTGTCCCAACCGAGCCGGCTACCCGACGGTGAGGGGCCAATAGCCGGGGACCTCGTGGTGCGGGGTGTCGAGGTAGACCTTCGCCTCCGGCGGGCCGGCGAAACGGCCGTGGCTCCAGCGGACCTCGATGTGGCCGGCCACCGTGCGCGGCTCGCCGCCGCAGGCGCGGTCCTCGACCTCGGCCCGCCAGCCCACGACCGGCTGGCGGGACGCCACCGGCTCGACGTCGAACCGCCGCAGGCGGAACGACCGGCGCCAGTCCCAGGGGCTGCCCACCCTGACCCGGACCATCCGGCTCCCGTCCGAGCCCAGGACGAAGTAGCTCGCCGCCACCACCCGGAGGAACCGCCACAACGTCGCCTCCCGCACCCGCTCGCTCCGCAGCGCCGCCCGCCAGCGGCGGGCCGACGCCTCGGCCACCGCCACCGACAGCGCGCCATACGCCTCCGCCGCCGCCGGTGACGTCCAGGCCCCGCGGCCCAATGCCGCCGCCAGCTCCCGGCGCTGGGGCGGGGCGAGCGCCGGCACCCGGGCCGGCAGCGCCGGGGCCAGTCCCGTCTCGAACGCCACGATCTCGTACAGCGCCTGCAGCGGCTCCGGCGCCACCTCCGCATACCAGTCGCCGGTCGCACCCCCGGCCGCGTCGAAGATCGACCACGGCGACGCGTTCAGCTGGATGCGCGAGTTGTACTTGCAGCTCACAAGGTAGACGTGGTCGATCCGCAGGTCGGCCGGGATCGGCTCGGTCCCCGGCGGCCGCTGTGGCCCCTTCCACTCGACCACCGCAGGCGGCCGGCCCCGGAGACCGTCGGCGGCGGCGAGGAAGCAGCGGCCGTTGGCCCAGGCGGCGGCGAACTCGGCCCGGTAGCGGCCGTCGCGCTCCAGGGCCCGGAGCCGGTCCCAGCGCTCGGCTCCGACGCCGCCGAAGGAGGCCGGCGGGGCGGCGAGCGCCGTCGCCAGGTCCGGAGCGCCGAAGGTGGCGAGGCCGGTCACCACCTCGGTGATCTCGGTGCGTTCGGCCGGCACGGCGGGACGGGGGCGGCGCCCTCAGCCGCCGCCCGGGAGGAGGTCGCCGACCGGCCCATCGGCGCCCGCCGCGTAGGCCCGCAGGCGCTCGACCGTGGCCTCGGCAGCACGGCCGCCGCCGGGACCGCCGTCGAGCGGCACCACGTCGACGTAGATCCGGCCTCTCGCCGCGGCCAGGGCGGCCGAGCCGGCCGAGCGCCGGGCCGGGACGTCGGTGGCCAGCACCAACAGGCGCTCCGACCCGAAGCCCGACAGGCGGGCGGCCCGACCCAGCGTCCGCTCCAGCACGTCGGTGCGGCGCAGACCGGGGCGGGCCACGGTGAACCCGCCGACCACGTCGACCAGCCACTCCCGCCCCCGGGCGTCGGTCGCCACCAGCGTGACGTCGACTCCGCCCGACTTGCGCCGCGCCCGGGCGTCGACCGCGAACCCGGCGGCCGACAGCAGCGCCGCGGCCGCGGCCACCGCCTTGTCGCCCCCCGGACCGGCGGCGCCGGCGGCGTCGGCAGGACCGGCGCTCACCGGACGAGCGCCGCCCGCCCGCTCGGCCGCCACCCGCGCCCGGGCGGCCTCGACGTAGGCGGGATCGGTGTCGTAGCCGAGGAAGTGGCGGCCGGTACGCACCGCGGCCACCGCGGTCGAGCCCGAGCCCATGAACGGGTCGAGAACCACGTCGCCGCGCCAGGTGTACAGCTCGATGAACCGCTGCGGGAGCTCCACCGGGAACGGGGCGGGGTGGCCGACCCGGGTGGCGCTCTCGGGCGCCAGCTCCCACACGTCGAGGGTCGCCTCCATGAACTCGTCGGCCGTGGCCGTGGCCCGGTGGGGCAGGCCCGCGGCCGCCCGGTCGGCCCGGGAGACGGCACGGTCGAACCGGCCCTTCGACGCCACCACCACCCGCTCCGTGAGATCGCGCAGCACCGGGTTGGCCGGGCTGCAGAACGACCCCCACGCGCAGTTGCCGCCCGCCCCGCGGGCCTTGCGCCACACCACCTCGCCCCGCAGCAGCAGGCCCAGCCGGTCCTGCAGGATGCCGACGACATCGGCCGATAGCGAGCGGTAGGGCTTGCGGCCCAGGTTGGCGACGTTGACGGCGATGCGCCCCCCCGGCTCGAGCTTGCGGACGCACTCGGCGAACACGTCCTCCAGCAGGGCCAGGTACTCGGCGTAGGAGGCGGGAATGCCGTCGCGGCCCAGCTCCTCCTCGTACCGCTTGCCGGCGAAGTAGGGCGGCGACGTGACGACCAGCGCCACCGACGACGGCTGCACCCGGTCCATGGCCCGGGCGTCGCCCAGGTGGACCTCGTCGACCACCCCCGGCGCGCGGACGTCGTCGTCGTCGGACAGCAACGGCGGCGGGAACCGCTTGTAGAACCCCGCCGAGTCGTGGTTCTCGCGCCGCGAGACACCGAAGGCCGACGTCGCCGTCGCCTGCCTACGCCCGGTGCCTGACGCCACTCGCAACCCTCTCGCTGCTGCCATGCCGGCCACGCTACGGACGGGGTGTGACAACCAGAGCCGGCGCCGACCGAGGGTAGCCACCCCCGGCGCGGCGCCGGTGCACGGTGGTCAGGCCGGCCGGAGACCCAGGGCGTCGACGATGCGGAGCGCCGACGCCGACCGGTTGAGGGCGTAGAGGTGCAGTCCCGGGGCGCCCGCGTCGAGCAGCCGGCGGCCCAGCTCGGTCGCCACCTCGACCCCGATGTCGCGCACCGCGCCAGGGTCGTCGGCCACGGCCTCCAGCCGGGACAACAGGTCGGCGGGGACCACCGAGCCGTTCATCGTCGCCATCCGCACCAGCCCGGACACGTTGACGGCCGGCATGATGCCGGGCAGCACCGGCGTGTCGCAGCCGAGCTCGGCCAGCTCGTCGACCATCCGCAGGTAGTCGTCGGCGACGAAGAAGAACTGGGTGATGCCGAAGTCGGCGGCCCCCAGCTTCACGGCCAGGTGCTGCCGGTCGAGCACCCGGTCGCCGCCGGAGCGGGGGTGGAGCTCGGGATGGGCGGCGACGCCGATGGAGAAGTCGCCGGAGTGGTCGCGCACCTGGTCGACCAGCTCGAGGGCGTAGGTGTAGTCGCCGCCCGGGTCGCTGCCGTCGGCCGGCGGATCGCCCGCCAGCGCGAGGATGTTGCGGACCCCGGCCGCCGCGTACTCGTCGAGCAGGGCGGCGATCTGGTCGCGGCTGTGGCCCGAGCAGGTGAGATGGGCCATGGCCGGGAACGGCTGGGTGCGGTTGACGTCGATGACGATGTCGCGGGTGCGATCACGGGTCGAGCCGCCGGCGCCGTAGGTCACCGACACGAACGACGGCCGCAACGGAGCCAGCTCGTGGATGGTCTTCTCGAGCTGGCGCTCGGCCTCGTCGGTCTTCGGCGGGAAGAACTCGAAGCTCAGGGTGGGCCCGTCGGCCAGGAGGTCGGCGATCTTGTCGCCGCTCCGGGGCGCGCTGGTCATGGGTCAGCTCCTCGATGACGTCGGATGTGCGTCATCGGGCCGGATGCAGCAGCACCACCCATGTCGGCCCGAGCGGTCCACGAGCCTACCCCGCGCGGCGCTCGGCGATCTCGACGGTATTGCGGAGCAGCATGGCGACCGTGGTCGGGCCGACCCCGCCCAGGCGGGGGGTGATCCAGCCGGCGACCTCGCCGACAGCCTCGTCGACGTCGGGCAACAGCCGCCGGCCCTCCCAGCTCACGCCACCGCTGACCACGACGGCGCCGGGCCGGACCATGTCGGGGGTCACGATCGAGGGCGACCCGACGGCCGAGATGACGACGTCGGCCTCGCGGGTGTAGGCGGCCATGTCGGGCACCGCGGTGTGGACGACCGTGACCGCCGCGTTGCCGCCCGGCCGCTTGAGGGTGAGCAGCAGGGCGAGCGGGCGACCGAGGGTCGGGCCGCGGCCCACGACGACGACGTGCTTGCCGGCGATGTCGATGCCGTAGTGGACGAACATCTCGCGGATGCCGGCCGGGGTGGCGGGCACCGGGCCGACCTCCTGGAGGACCAGCTTGCCCAGGCTGACCGGGTGGAGGCCGTCGGCGTCCTTGTTCGGGTCCATGGCCAGGAGGGCAGCGTTGAAGTCGAACTGGGCGGGCGCCGGATACTGGATGAGGTAGCCGTCGACGGCCGGGTCGGCGTTGAACCGCTCGACTGCGGCGAGCAGGTCGTCCTGGGCGCCGTCGCCCGGCACCTCGATGTGGTGGCTGGCGATGCCGACCTCGGCGCAGGCCTCGTGCTTCTTGCGGACGTAGCCCGCCGACGCCGGGTCGTCGCCCACCAGGATCGTGCCCAGGCCCACGGCGACGCCCCGGCGGGACAAGGCCTCGACCCGCTTGGCGACGTCTGCCTGCACGGCTTCGGCGACGGGGGCCCCGGCGAGCAGTTGCGCGGTCATCCCCGCCATTCTGCCCCGCCGCCGGTCCGGACGGTCGCCGGTAGCGTTGCCCCACGTGCCCGAGGCGATACGGGTCGGAAGCCCGAACCGGAGGCGATAGGGGCCGGGGGCCGACCGCTATCGCCTCGCGAACCCCGATCGAGCGTCCGGCGGAGCGTCAGTGGAGGAAATGGCGCTCGCCGGTGAAGATCATGCCGACGCCGAGCTCGTCGGCCCGGGCGATGTTCTGTTCGTCGCGCATGGCCCCGCCGGGCTGGACGATGACCGCGACGCCGGCCGCGGCGGCGGCCTCGATGCCGTCGGGGAACGGGTAGAACGCGTCGCTGGCGCAGGCCCCGCCGGCGGCCCGGCCGGCGGCCTTGGCCGCGGCCAGCTCGCCCGACTCGACCCGGTTCTGCTGCCCGGCGCCGATGCCCCAGCAGGTGCCGTCCCTGGCCAGCACGATCGCGTTGGACTTCACCCAGCCGCAGACCCGCCAGGCCAGCTCGGCGTCGGCCATCTCGGCGGGGGTCGGCCGGCGGCGGGTGACGACCCGCCAGTCGTCCGGCCCGGACAGGAACCGGTGGGGCTCCTGCACCAGCAGCCCCCCGGTGATCGGGCGGAGGTGCCAGCCGTCGGGCACCGGGGCGGGGGCCTCGAGCACCCGGGTGTTCTTCCGTTTGGCCGCCAGGGCCTCGATGGCCCCGGGGGCGTAGGCGGGGGCGATGACGACGTCGGCCTGGGCGGCCGCGACCATCCGCTCCACGGTTGCGTCGTCGACGGGGTGGCTGACGGCGACGATGCCGCCGAACGCCGACCGCTCGTCGCACTCGAACGCGTGCTGGTAGGCGTCGGCCAGGGTGTCGGCCACGGCGGCCCCGCAGGGGTTGGCGTGCTTGACGATGACCGCGGCGGGCCGCCCGAACCGGGTGGCGAGGTCGTGGACCAGGAGCCAGGCCGCGTCCGCGTCGTAGAGGTTGAGGTAGCTGAGCGCGAGCCCGCCGTGCTGGGTGAGCGACGCCCACCACGGCGACGGCCGGCTGGGGCCGACCGTCCGGTAGAGCGCGGCCCGCTGGTGGGGGTTCTCGCCGTAGCGGAGGGCGAGCGGCTCGCGCCGGTAGGCCAGGTGGACCGAGGCGGGCAGCTCGCCGGCGTCCGGGCCCGACTCGTCGAACCAGGTGGCGACCGCGGCGTCGTAGGCGGCGGTGAGGGCGAAGGCGGCGCGGGCGAGCCGCCGGCGGGTGGCGTCGGAGAGGCGGCCGTCGGCCCGCAGCTCCTCGATCACCGCCGGGTAGTCGGCCGGGTCGGTGACGACGCCGACCGACCGGTGGTTCTTGGCCGCGGCGCGGATCAGGGCGGGGCCGCCGATGTCGATGACGTCCTCGGCCCCGGTGCCGCCGTGGGCGAAGTCGGCGACGTCGATGCCGAACGGGTAGAGATTGACCACGACCAGGTCGAACGGCTCGATGCCGTGCTCGTCCATGTCGGCCCGGTGGGCGGGGTCGGACGGGTCGGCCAGGATGCCGCCGTGGACCCGGGGGTGGAGGGTGACGACCCGGTGTCCGAGGATCGGCGCGAACCCGGTCAGCTCGGCCAGGTCGGTGACCTCCAACCCGGCGTCGCGCAGCGTCGCCGCGGTGCCGCCCGACGACACCAGGTCGCATCCGAGGTCGGCCAGCTCGCGGGCGAAGTCGACGATGCCGGTCTTGTCGTAGGCCGAGATCAGGGCCCTCACAGGGCGTTCTCCTCGATGAAGCGGCGGATGGTGGCGGGGTAGAGGCGCCGCTCGACCTGCTTGATGCGCTCGTGCAGGGTCTCCTCGGTGTCGCCCGGCAGCACGGGCACGGCCTTCTGGGCCAGGATCGGCCCGTCGTCGACCTCGGCGGTGGCGACGTGGACGGTGGTCCCTGTGACCGTCACCCCGGCGGCCAGCGCGTCGCGCACCGCGTGCCAGCCCTTGAACGCCGGCAGCAGCGCCGGGTGGGTGTTGAGCACCCGCCCCGGGAACGCGGCGGGCAGGTCGGGGACCACCGTCCCGAACCCCGCCATCACCACCAGGTCGGTGCCGTGGGTCCGGAGCGCCTTCACCAGCCGCTCGCAGTACGCGGCCCGGTCGAAGCCCGGTCCCCACTCGGTCCGCTCGACCAGCTCGGTCGGCACCCCGCCGTCGGCGGCGACCTCCAGCGCCCGGCACGGCCGGTCGGTGACGACCAGCCCGATGGTGAGCCCCTCCCCCAGCATGGCGTGAAGTAGGGTGCCGCTACCCGAGGCGAGCACGGCGATCTGGGCTCCGGGCATCGGTGCGATGGTAGCGGTCGGGGTCACCGCCACCCGATGACCGGAGGCGCGAGCGCGGCTCACGGGTTTCAACCGACCCACTTCCCGACGAGGCGGATACACCTCATGGACCTGAACAAACTGTCGCTCGGCGACAAGCTCGTGGCCGGGCTCGGCATCCTCGAGTTCCTGCTGCTCCTCTTCGTGCCCTGGCACAGCGTCGACCTTGGCTTCGACACCGTGTCCATCACGGCGCTGGAGGGCGACGGCGACGCCGTGGCCTGGCCGGCCTTCCTGGCATTGATCGTGCTCATCGCACTCGTCGCGGTGGTGCTCATCCGGGCGCTGTCGCCGTCGACGAACCTGCCCGACCTGCCCGTGCCCTGGAACCAGGCGATCTTCTACGCGGCGGTCGCCGTCCCGGTGCTGCTGCTACTGAAGCTGATCCTGCAGACCGACTCCCTGTCGTTCTGGGCGTTCGTCCTCATCGCCATCGGGGCCGGCATCGCCTACGGCGGCTACCTCATCTCCAGGGAGCCCGAGGCCGTCGGCGCCGGGCCCTACCCGGGCGGCTCCGGCGCACCGCCGCCCCCGCCGCCCGGAGGCTCCAGCTTCTGAACCCTCCGCCACAGACACGCACGGGGCCCCGCCGTCGGCGGGGCCCCGGCGCGTCCCGTGGCGGTCGAGGGCGGGGCGCGTCCACCACGGCCGCGGCGCCCCCTAGGGTGCGGCCGTGCAAACCAACGCTGCGGGTGTGGTGGATCGGCTGGGTGCGTGGGCGCGGCGGCGGACCGAGCCCCGCCTGTGGGTGACGCTGGCGGGCGCCGGCTGCCTGCTGGCGGTGATCGGCATCCTCATCATCTCCACCGACGCCAAGCTGGGCGACGAGGGCAACGTCGACGGCTCCAACGTGCCGGGCATCGTGCTGTGCCTGCTCGTGGTGCTGGCCGGCTACGTGCTGGCCCACCGGTTCGGCGAGGCACCGGCGGGCGCGGCCGGGGTGGCCGCCATCGTGCTGGCCCTGCCGGCGCTGATCGTGTTCCTCACCCTCGACGTCGACGCCTCTGAGCCGGTCAGCATCGAGGCGGTGCTGGCGGTGCCGGCGGTGGTGTGGATCGTCTCCTACCTGGTGGGGCCGGGGAAGGGGCGGCCGCTGCTGCTGGGCGCCGGGCTGGTGTTCGCCTGGCTGTTCGCGCTCCAGGTGGCGGAGGACCCGGTCAACGAGGGCATCGACACCGGCCCGGTGTTCGAGGAGCCGCTCGGCAGCGAGGAGGACGGCTTCGAGGACGACTTCGGCGGGGACGTCGGCGGCGACAGCTTCGAGGAGACGGGCGAGACCGACCAGGCGACCGGCGGCATCGTGTCGCTGGTGATCGGCGCCGCCTACCTGGCCGGCGTGGCACTGCTCGACCGGCGGGGCTGGCGAGGCGCCGGCACCCCGTTCGCGGTCGCGGCCCACGCCGCGCTGCCGACCGGCATCCTGCTGCTGAGCCCCGACCTGGAGGTCGCGGGAACCGGCGTCGCCCTGGTGATCGTGGGGCTGGTCACGTCGTGGGTCGGCGCGCTCGGCGCCCGCCGGGCCACGACGATCATCGGGGCGATCGAGACGGTGGCCGGCATCGGCCTGCTCGTCGGGGACACGATGGAGGACAGCGACCCGTCGTCCGTCGGGCTGGCGCTGGTCGTCATCGGCATCGCCATCGCGGTCGGCGCCCACCTGCTGCACATCGTGACCGGCGAGCCGCCCCAGACGCGGGAGGGCCCGTCGAGCTTCCCGGGCCGGCCCCGGCAGCCGGCGGCGGCCTACGCGGGCGGGCCGGCGTATGGCGCCGCGGCGCCCTATCCGGGCTCGCCGCAGTTCCCCGGCCAGCCCCCGAGCGGTCCGCCGTACGC
>JBKPHT010000402.1:0-3781 GCA_046730015.1 Actinomycetota bacterium | reverse complement strand
GATCTCCGCCTGCAGGTCGGCCAGCGGGTCGGGGACGGGCTCCGGCGCCGGCTCGGGTTCGGGGGCCGGCGGGTTGGCCTCGGCGAAGGACTGGCGGGCCGCGTCCAGCGCCCGCTCCAGCTCGTTGGGGGGCAGGATCGGCGGGTCGAACGGGCGCCGCCGTCGCCGGTGCCCGAGCGCCAGCGCGGCGACCCGCTCGACGTCGTCGGCGGTGGCCACCGATCGGCCCTCCCAGCCGGCGTAGGCCGCCGCCGCCCGGCACAGCACCAGGTCGGCCCGCAGGCCCTCGGCGCCGACGCTGAGGGCCAGGCGGCAGGCGAACTCGACCACCGTGTCCGGGAGGTCCGCCGGCAGCGACGCGGCGAGCCGGGCCCGCAGCACGATGTCGCCCTCGCCGCCCTCCACCCGGCCGCCGGCGTCGTGGGTCAGCCGGCGGCGGACCACCTCGGCCCGGGCCAGCGGGTCGGTCGGCGACTTGATCTCCACCGACAGCCCGAACCGGTCGAGCAGCTGGGGCCGGAGCTCGCCCTCCTCCGGGTTCATCGACCCGACGAGCACGAACCGGGCCGGGTGCGAGTGCGACACCCCGTCCCGCTCGACCCGGTTGACGCCCGAGGCGGCCACGTCGAGCAGGACGTCGACCAGGTGGTCGGGCAGCAGGTTGACCTCGTCGACGTACAGCACGCCGCCGTGGGCGGCCGACAGCAACCCGGGGCGGAACTCGGTGGCGCCGTCGGCCAGCGCCGCCTTGATGTCGAGGGTGCCGAGCACCCGGTCCTCGGTGGCGCCGAGCGGCAGCTCGACGAACGGGGCCCCGCCCGGCAGCATGCCGGCCAGGCCCCGTGCCAGGGTCGACTTGGCCGAGCCCTTGTCGCCACGCAGCAGCACGCCCCCGATGCCGGGGTCGACCGCGGCGAGCAGCAGCGCCAGCCGGGCCTCCCCCTGCCCCACGACGGCGCTGAACGGGAACCGCGCCAGGCTGGTCACGGCTCCGACCCCCACATCAGTCGCCCTCTCATGTCCGTTGTTCCTCCCAGCCCTCGGACTCGAGAACGGCATCGACCAGGGTCTTGCGCGATCCCTCGGTTGCTTCCCACATGCCGCGCCGGTCCGCTTCCAACAGGCGCTCGGCGATCGCCCGCAGCGCCCAGGGGTTGGAGTCACGGAAGAACTCGCGGACCTCCGGGTCGCCGACGTACGCCGCCGTCACTCGTTCGTACATCCAGTCTTCCACGACCTGGGCGGTCGCGTCGTAGCCGAACAGGTAGTCGACGGTCGCGGCGAGCTCGAAGGCGCCCTTGTAGCCGTGCCGCCGCATCGCCCCGATCCACCGCGGGTTGAGCACCCGGCTGCGGACGACCCGGGCCGCCTCCTCCGCCAGGGCCCGCACCCGGGGGGTGGCCGGGTCGCTGCTGTCGCCGAACCACGACCGGGGCGCCCGGCCGGTGAGCGCCCGGACCGCGGCGACCATGCCGCCGTGGTCCTGCAGGTAGTCGTCGCTGTCGAAGATGTCGTGCTCGCGGTTGTCCTGGTTCTTGACCGCCACCTCGATGGCGGCGAACCGGCGCCGCATCGCCTCGGGCGCGGGCTCGCCGAACCGGTGGCGCCCGTAGGAGAACCCCGACCAGGCCAGGTAGACCTCGGCCAGGTCGGCGTCGGTCCGCCACGAGCCCCGCTCGATGACCGGGAGGATGCCGGTGCCGTAGCCGCCGGGCGGGGGCCCCCAGATCCGAGCGTCACCGGTGCCGGCGGCCCGGACCGGGTTGTCGGACGGCGCCTCGTCGAGCCCGGCCACCAGGGCAACGGCGTCGTCGAGCAGGGCGACGACGTGGGGGAGGGCGTCGCGGAAGAAGCCGGATATCCGCAGCGTGACGTCGATGCGGGGCCGGCCGAGCTCGGCCAGCGGGATGGCCTCGAGGCCGGTGACCCGGCCGGACGAGTCGTCCCAGGTGGGCCGGACGCCGAGCAGGGCGAGCGCCTGGGCGGCGTCGTCGCCGCCGGTCCGCATCGCGGCGGTGCCCCACAGGACGAGGCCGACGGTCGTGGGCGGGGCGCCGGTCTCGGCGACGTGCCGCTCGACCAGGGCGTCGGCCAGCGCCGAGCCGACCTGCCACGACAGCGGCGACGGCAGGGCCTTGGGGTCGACGGAGTAGAAGTTGCGGCCGGTCGGCAGCACGTGGGCGGCGCCCCGGGTCGGGGCGCCGCTGGGTCCGGCGGGGACGTAGCGGCCGTCGAGGGCGGCGAGGGTGTTGGCGACCTCGGCCGGGGTGGCCCGCAGGGCGGGGACGAGCCGGTCGCAGATCCACCGCTCGACCCGCTCCGCCGGCGCCGGGTCCGGCGGACGGGCCTGGTTGCCCAGCAGCCACATCAGCCCCCGGAACGCCTCCCACCGCGTGGTCCAGCCGGCGGACGCCAGCGCCTCGACCCGGGCCCGGCACTCGGCCTCGATCTTGTCGACCTCGTGGCGCCGGTCGGTGGCCGGGTCCAGCCCGAGGTCGTCGGCCACGACGGCCCGCAGCGCGGGGACCCGGCCCTGGGGCAGCCGGGTGACGGCGAGCACGAGGTCGACCAGCGCGTCGCCCTCCGGCGGGCGGCCGAGCACGTGGAGGCCGCCGCGGATCTGGGCGTCCTTCAGCGCGCACAGGTAGCCGTCGACGTGCAGCACCATCTCGTCGAAGCCGTCGTCGTCGACCCCACCGTCGAGCTCCAGGTCGCGGTGGATCTCGGCGTCGACGAGCACGTCCCACACCTGGCGGCGCAGGGCGGGCAGCTTGGCGGGGTCCATGGCCTGGGCGTTGGCGTAGGCGTCGAGCAGGGCCTCGATGCGGGACAGGTCGTCGGTGGCCTCGGCCCGGGTCATCGGTGGGACCAGGTGGTCGATCACCACCGCGTGGGCCCGCCGCTTGGCCTGGGTGCCCTCGCCGGGGTCGTTGACCACGAACGGATAGACGAGCGGGACGTCACCGAGCGCGGCGTCGGGGTAGCACGCGCCCGACAGGGCATTGGCCTTGCCGGGCAGCCACTCCAGCGTGCCGTGCTTGCCGACATGGACGACCGCGTCGGCGCCCCAGCCGGTGTCGAGCCACCGGTAGAAGGCGAGGTAGTGGTGGGGCGGCGGGACGTCGGGAGCGTGGTACTTGCCGATGGGGTCGGACCCGAAGCCCCGGGGCGGCTGGATGGTGACGAGCACGCCGCCGAGGTCGAGGCCCGGGAACACGAGGTCGCCGCCGTCGACATAGACGTCGCCGGGCGGCGGCCCCCACACGCCGGCGACCTCGGCCCGGGCGGTGGCGGGCAGAGTGGCGAACCAGGCGGCGTACCCGGTCGCGGGGAGGCGGCCGGCGCCGAGCCCGGCCTGCTCGGCGGTGAGCGTGGGGGTGTCGTAGGTCAGCCGGTCGGCCAGCTCGGCCATGAGGGCGTCCCCGTCGGCGGGGATCCGGTCGACCCGGTAGCCCGCGTTACGCAGGGCGTGGAGCAGATCGATCACCGACGCCGGGGTGTCGAGGCCCACGGCGTTGCCGAGGCGGCTCCGCTTGGTCGGGTAGGCCGACAGGACGACGGCGACCCGCTTGCCGGCGGGGGCGAGCCGGCGGAGGCGGGCGTGGCGGACGGCGAGCCCGGCGACCCGGGCCACCCGGTCGGGGTCGGTGCGGCTGGCGATGACCGGGGTGCCGAGGTCGCCGCCGTCGTCGACCTCCTCCTTGAAGGCGAACGCGGGGGCGATGACCCGCCCGTCGAACTCGGGGATGGCGATGCCCATGGCCACGTCGAGCGGGCTGAG
>JBKPHT010000401.1:0-6664 GCA_046730015.1 Actinomycetota bacterium | reverse complement strand
GCCGGGCCCGCGAGGCCGCCGCCGAGCTCGCCGAGGCCGTCGCCGCGGCCGCCCGGCGGGAGCCGGGCCGGGCCCTCCTCCTGGCGGTGTCGGGCCTCGCCGTGTGGGCGCCCATGGCGCTGGCCGTGGCCTGGGCGGCCGGGCAGCACTGGGCGGTCCCGGCGCTGTCGGTCCCCGACATGGCCCGCACCCACGGGCTGCCCAACGCCCTCGCCTTCACCCTCTGCGGCCTGGTCGCCCGCCGGGAGCCGGCCAAGGCTCAGCCGCCGAGGTGGCGGTGGAGGAAGTCGAGCGTCCGGCGCCAGGCCAGGGTGGCCGCCGCCTCGTCGTAGGCGGGCCGGTCCTCCTCGAAGAACCAGTGCCCGGTGCCCGCGTAGTGGTGGAAGGTGACGTCCTTGTCGAGCACGTGGAGGTCGGCCTCCAGCAGGGTCCGCTCGTCGTCGTCGACGTAGGGGTCGACCTCGGCGTAGTGCCCGAGGAACGCCGAGGTCGCCGGGGTCATGTCGATGCTCTGGGTGCCGTAGAAGGCGACCGTCGCGGCCACGACCTCCGGCACCCGGCCCGCCAGCCAGTAGGCCCACGACGCCCCCATCGAGAAGCCGAGGACGCCGACCGGGGCGTCGGGGGTGGCCGGCAGGCCCCGGAGGGTCAGCAGGCTGGACCGGACCAGGTCGAGGGTGGCGTCCATGTCGGCCTCGGCGAGCAAGGCCCGGGCCTCGTCGGGGTCGTCGGCGGTCCGCCCGGCGAGCAGGTCGGGCGCCAGGGCGACGAAACCGTCCTCGGCCAGGCGGTCGCTGACGGTCTTGAAGAACGGCGTCAGGCCCCACCAGGCGTGGAGCACGAGCACCCCCGGCCCCTCACCCGCGTCGGGGAGCGTCAGGTAGCCGGTGCCGGCCTTCCGCGGAGACATGGCCCCGACGGTACCCAGGACGGCGGCCGGCGCCGCGCGGGGACCCGGTCCGGGGCCGGTACGCTCGTTCGACGTGCCCCCCGGCGAGCGACACGACACCTGCCTCCTCTGCGCAGCACAGCGGATCACGCCCTGGTACCACGAGGACGAGGTGTGCTGGATCGCCGACTGCGAGATCTGCGCCACCCCGATGGTGGTGTGGCGGTGGCACGGCACCGACGTCCCCGACGACGACCACCGCCACATGATGGGGCAGCTCGCCGAGGTTGCCGACGAGGTCTTCGACGGCCACTACGTCGACGACAACATGCGGAACATCCCCGACCACTACCACGCCCATGCCCGCCCGCGGGGCGGGTTCTTCGGGCACGGGTTCCGGCGGGACCGGCCCGCAGGCGAGGCCGCCTCGTGAGTGAGCGCAGCGAGCGACCGGGCGGCGGTGGCGGTTCCGGCGGCGCGGCCCCGGGCCGGTGGCGCACAATCCCCGTCGGCGGCCAGATCGGCCGGTCGGGCGAGGCCGTGCCGGTCGTCAACATCTACGAGGCCCTCGGCGGCCAGCCGTTCTTCGACGAGCTGGTGACCCGGTTCTACCGGCGGGTCGCCACCGACCCGGTCCTGAGGCCCCTGTACCCCGACGACCTCACCGGGCCGATCCGCCACCTGGCCCTGTTCCTCGGCCAGTACTGGGGTGGGCCGACCACCTACAGCGACGAGCGGGGCCACCCCCGCCTCCGCATGCGCCACGCCCCGTTCGTCATCGCCGAGCCCCAGCGCGACGCCTGGCTCACCCACATGGCCGCGGCGCTCGACTCCCTGGTCGTGGAGCGGGACATCCACCCGGCCCTGGAGTCGCGGCTGCTCGACTACTTCGCCATGGCCGCGGACGGGATGGTCAACGCCCGCTGAGCCGCGGCTTCAGGCCGGATGCTGTGGGACGCTGGCCGGGTGCGGTTCCAGTTCGGCGAGTTCCAGCTAGACGACAGGCGGTTCACCCTGACCGGGCCCGCCGGGCCCGTCCACGTCGAGCCCCAGGTGTTCGAGCTGCTCCACCACCTCATGACCAACCACGACCGGGTCGTCCCGAAGGAGGAGCTGCTCGACACGATCTGGGGCGATCGGTTCGTCTCGGAGTCGGCGCTCACCTCGCGGGTCAAGGCCGCACGGCGGGCGGTCGGCGACGACGGGCAGGCCCAGCACGTCATCAGGACGGTCCACGGCCGCGGGTACCAGTTCGTCGCCGGGCTGCGCGTCGACACCGGCGACGTCCGCCGAGCGCTGCCGCGGCTGCGGAACGCGCCCATCGGTCGTGACGACGACATAGGTCGCGTCGTCGAGCGGCTCCGCGACGCCGCGCTGGTGACCATTACCGGGTCCGGGGGCATCGGGAAGACGACCGTCGCCCTGGCGGTCGCCGAGCGCGTGCAGGCGCAGTACGCCGACGGCGTCGTGTTCGCCGATCTGGTGCCGGTGCCACCACAGGCGGACGTGACGAGAGCCGTCGCCGACGCCGCGGGGGTGGAGGGCGCCGCATCGGAGACCATCGAGCGCCTGGCCGAGCACCTGTCGAACCGGCCGGTCCTGCTCGTGCTCGACAACTGCGAGCACGTCCTCGAGCGCTCGGCCGAGCTCGTGGACCGGATGCTCGACCGCGGCGAGACGGCGCAGGTCGTGGCCACCAGCCGGGAACCACTGGGCGTGGGCGGTGAGCAACTGTGGCCCCTGGGCCCGCTCCACGACGCGGGGCCGGCGCTGTTCGTCGAGCGCGCCAGCGCCGCCGAGCCCCGGGTCCCGTGGGATCCGGCGGATCCCGCGGTGATCGAGCTCTGCCGCCGGCTCGACGACGTGCCGCTGGCGCTCGAGTTGGCGGCCGGGCAGCTCCGCCGCTTCGACCTGGACGAGCTGAACCGGCGCCTCGACGACCGCCTCGCGCTGCTGGCGGGGCGTGCCCCGGGCGACACGCCGCGGCACGCCACGATGGAGACGACGATCGACTGGAGCTACAAGCTCCTCGAGAGGGACGAGCAGCGCCTGCTCCGGCACCTGAGCGTCTTCCCGTCGTCGTTCGGCGTCCGTGCGGTCGAGGCGTCCGCTCCGTCGCTCTCCGGTGCCGGACCGGTTACGGTGTTCGGTCAGCTGGTGGACAAGAGCCTGGTCGTGCGCCTGCCGGGCTCGGGCCGCTACCGGCTCCTCGAGACGATCCGGATGTTCGCGAGGGATCGTCTCGACGAGGCCGGCGAGACGACGCAGGCCGTCAAACGCCACCGCCTCCATGTGCGGGAACGGATCGGCTCGGCGTCGCGCCTCGACCGGTGGATGTCGGCCCGCCTCGCCGCGGCGTACCGCACCGATCTCGCGGACTCGCGGCAGGCGTTCGGGCTGAGCATGGAGCGCGGCGCGGTCGACGATGCGGTCGAGATCGCGATCGGGGCCTCGTTCCTGTGGCGGAACGCCATCGGCTGCGCGGAGGGCGACGGTTGGGTCGACGAGCTCCTGGGCCGGGAGCTTTCACCCCACGACCGGCTGTGGGCGCACATCCTGCGCACCGACGTGGGCCAGGGTCGAGGTGACCATCACCAGATGTTCGGCGGTGCCTCGTCGGCCACGGGCCTCGCCGACGTCACGACGGATCCGGCCGGGGCGTGCCTCGCCGCCCACTACGACGCCCTCGCCCACCTCACCGACGCCCACCAGGCGAAGGCTCGCCTCGGCACCGCCCTCGACCTCGCCCACCGGTCGGGCGACGTGCGCCTTGTCGCCCTGATCGAGGCGTTCCTCGCCGTCGCCGACGTGGCGGCCGGGCAGCACGACGGGCTTCGGGCGGCGTTGACCGGGCTCGAGGGAGCGGCGTCGGAGGACGGCTACGACCGCTTCATCGTCAACTGGGCCGGTTGGATGCTCGGGCTGGCCCAGCAGGACGCCGCGGCCGCGCGGCGATGGATGGGCCTGCAGCAGGACTACCTGGATCGCACGGGCATCGTCGAGACCTGGATCACGTCGTTCTCGACGGCCATGTGCGAGGCCGCCGACGCCACCGATGTCCACGACACGCTGGCCGGCCCCCTGGCGCACGCCCTGGTCCTGGCCGACCGCGAGGGCTACGACGCCGACGCCGACTGCGTGCTCGTCCTCGCCTATGCGGAGATGTGCGCAGGTCGGCTCGAGGCCGCGGCAGAGCTGGTCGGAACGGCCATGCACGGCAGGTTCAACGCGACCGCGCACTACGTGCTGTACCGCGCCGTCCTCGACCGGCCGCTGACCAAGCGTCTCGACGCCGCGCCGATGCGCGAGGCGATGGCGCGCGGGCGGGCGCGCTCCGCTGCCGACGCGCTGGCCGCCTACGGGGTCACCCGGCCCGCGGGACGCAAACGTCAGCCATCCTCCACGGAACCTCCAAGCGCCGGGGGCCGGGTTCCCGGATGCTGACGGCATGTTCACGCTTCCCGACATCGTCCGCTCGGTCCGACGCCGGTGCCGGCCCGACATCAGCCTGCTCCTCCGGGTCCCCGCCCTCGCGCACGCCGACCCCCGGCGCCTCGCCGAGCTGGCGCCCCACACCGACAGGCTGCGGCTGCCGCCCGGGCGGACCGTCGTCCGGGCCGGTGCGACCGCCCGCGAGCTCATCGCCGTCCTGGCCGGCGAGGCCGCCGTCCTGCATCCGGACGGCACCCGGACCGTGCTGGGGCCCGGCGCCGAGATCGGCGGGAGCGAGCTGACCCTGCCCGAGCGCCACGCCGCCACCGTGGTGGCGGCGACCGCCCTCGAGGTCGTCGTGGTCAACGGCCCCGCCGCCCGCCGGGCCTACGCGGAGGGCATCGCCCAGCCGGCACCACCGGCGGCGCGACCCGCCGCGTCGCGGTCGCCTCGGCCCGACGCCCGCCCCACCGTTCGGCTCGCGAGCTGAGTCCCGAGGAGGACCACACGATGCATGTCGGCGACACCGCCCGCCGCACCCGAACCGTGACCGCCCGGGACATCGAGCTGTTCACCGAGATGACGGGCGACCGGAACCCGCTCCACCACGACGAGTCCCTGGCCCGCCGGTCCCGCTTCGGAGGCATCATCGTCCAGGGCGGCGTCACGTCCGGGCTGCTCAACGCCGTCGTGGCCGAGGACCTGCCGGGCCCCGGCACGGTGTTCCTGCACACCGACTGGCGCTTCCTCGCACCGGTCCGGCCCGGTGACCGCATCACCGCCGAGGTCGAGGTGATCGGGCTGCGCGACGACAAGCCGATCGTCACGCTGCGGACCACGGTCACCGACCAGGACGGCCGCATCGTGCTCGACGGCCGGGCCGTCACCTGGCAGGAGCCCCTCCGCGAGCCCCACGACGCCGGTGACGACGACCGGCCTGCGTCTTCTCGCAGCCGGTGTGCAACGATGACGTCCGGTGGCGGTGCGGTTCGGTGACTGCGAGTTGAGTGTCCGGCGCCTGGAGCTCCGGCGAAGGGGACAGGTCGTCCCCGTCGAGCCCCAGGTGTTCGACGTCCTCGCATACCTGGTGCGCCACCGGGACCGGGTGGTGCCCAAGACCGAGTTGCTGGACGAGGTCTGGGGCGACCGGTTCGTCTCCGAGTCGGCGCTGACGAGCCGCATCAAGTCCGCTCGCCGGGCGATCGGCGACACCGGACGAGACCAGCGGGTCATCAAGACGATCCACGGCAGGGGCTACCGGTTCGTCGCCGACGTCGCCGACGTCGCCGACGTCGCCGAGGTGGTCGACGCCGCCGGCGCCCCGGCCGGGGACGGCTCCACCGCCCGAGCGGGCCCACGCCCAGGCAGGGACGACCGGCCGGCGGCCGACCGCGTGCTGCGGACGCTGGACGACCTCGCGGCCGGGCGGGGCTCGGCGCTGCGGGTGGAGGGCGGCTCCCGGTCGGCGCGGACCGAGCTGCTGCGCCGCCTCGCCGACGCCGCCCGCGACCGCTCGATGGCCGTGGGTCTGTCGGCCCCGTCCATCGTGGACGCCAACCCGTTCGCCTGTGTCGCCGAGGCGCTGGACGAGATGACGCAGCGGCGGCCCGAGCTGCTCGGCGTCGTCACGGAGGGCGCCCGGGTCGAGCTCGAGCAGGTGTTCGCGGCGGAGCTGCCCACGACCCGCCAGCGCTGGCTGGTGGCCGCCCGCGAGCTACTGGTCGCGGCCGCCGAGCGGTCGGGGGCGGTGCTGCTGGTCGACCACGTCGACCAGGCATCGTCGGAGACGCTGGCCCTGATCGACGACGTGGCCCGGCTCAGCCGCGGGCATGGCGTGGCGGTCGTCGTCGCCGGCCGGCCTCACGCCCGACCGGGCGGCTGGTCGGGAGCGGCCCCCGGCTGGTTCGAGGTGGTCGAGCTCCCCGAGCCGGTCGAGCCGCCCGGGCGAACGGCGTCCGACCCGCTCGAGGCGTTCGACCTGCCCGGCGACGTGGCCGACGCCCTGCGGCAGGTGGCCCTGTCCGGGGACGGGTTCGACGAGCTCGAGCTGCGGGCGGCGACCGGCCACGACGGGCACGTCGCCCGTCGCCTGGTCGAGATGGCGCTCGTGGCCGGGGCCGTCGTCCCGGACGCGGCCGGCTACCGGTTCGCCGACCGGATCACGGCGTCCGGGCTGACCGCGGGCGTGGCGTCGCTCGCGCGGGCCCGGGCGCTGGAGCGGACGGCCGGCCGCCTGGCCGACATGGGGGCGCCGCCCGAGCGGGTGGCCGAGCGGTTCCTCGCCGCCGGCCGGGCGTCGGCCGCCGCCCCGTTCGCGCTCGATGCGGCCCGGCGCGCGGCGGC
>JBKPHT010000400.1:0-6363 GCA_046730015.1 Actinomycetota bacterium | reverse complement strand
GGTGGGCGGCGGCCACGGCGGCCATCACCGCCCGCTCGCCGTCCCCGCGGGCGGTCGCCGCCCCCGCGGTGGTGAGCACGGCCGCCGCCGCCCCCACCGCCAGCGTGGCCGCCAGCCCGCCGCCCCGGTGCCCGCCGGCACCGTCGCTGACCACCGCCCAGGTGGGCGCGGCGGCGCATCGATCCTGGTTGTCGGGGCGCGGCCCTCTGTCGGTGGCCCATCCGGCGGCGAGGTGACCCATTGCCGCAGGATGGCGGCCTCCGGGCCCGTTGCGAAAGGGCCAGGCATGGCCCCCGGTAGCGTGGTCCCATGCCCGAGACCGCGCCCGACGTCGCCCGCGCCTCCGGCGACCCGGCCGTCGACAAGGTGCTGCTGGCCGCGCCCCGGGGCTTCTGTGCCGGGGTCGAGATGGCGATCAAGGCGTTGGCCTGGATGGTGCGGGCCTTCGAGCCGCCCGTCTACTGCTACCACGAGATCGTCCACAACCGGCTGGTCGTCGACCGGTTCCGGGACGTCGGCGTCGTGTTCGTCGACGACATCGACGAGGTGCCGGAGGGGCGGCCGATCATGCTGTCGGCCCACGGCTCGGCCCCCGAGGTCGTGGCCGCCGCCCGGGACCGGGGCAGCTACGTCGTCAACGCCGTCTGCCCGCTGGTCACCAAGGTCCACCACGAGGTCAAGACCCGGGCCGGCAAGGGCTACCGCATCGTGTACGTCGGCCACGAGGGCCACGAGGAGGCCGTCGGCACCATGGCCGTGGCCCCCGACGCGATCGACCGGGTCGAGTCGGTGTCGGACGTCGACGCCCTCGACGCCCCTACCGGCCAGCCGGTCGCCCTCCTGGCCCAGACCACCCTGTCCCACCGCGACTGGGCGGCCGTCGCCGAGCGGGCGGCAGAGCGGTTCCCCGGCCTGTGGCGCCCGGGCCGGAGCGACCTGTGCTTCGCCACCACCAACCGCCAGTCGGCGCTGGCCGAGATCGCCTCCCGCTGCGACGCCGTGGTCGTGATCGGGTCGGCCAACTCGTCCAACACCCGGGCGCTGGAGAAGCTGGCCAGGGAATCGGGCTGCGCCCGCGTCTCCCGGGTGAACGGTCCCGACGAGCTGCCCGCCGACCTCCACGGCACGGTCGGCGTCACCGCCGGCGCGTCGGCCCCCGAGGACGTCGTCGACGCGGTCATCGCCCGCCTCGCCCCCCGGGACGGCGTCGAGGAGGTCCGGATCACCGACGAGGACGAGTACTTCCCGCCGCCTCGCGAGCTGCGCGACCTGCTCACCGGCGTCGACGTCCTGGCCACCTTCGCCCTCGGCGGCTCGGTCCCCGACCGCCCCGCCCTCAACGACCGCCGCCTGGAGGCGAGCGAGGTGCTGTCGCTCCTGCCGTGAACCGGCCACAGGCTCAGCGGGCCAGCCGCTGGGCCTCGTCGTAGAGGGACTGGACCTCGTCGCGCAGGCGCTCGGTCATCTCCCGCACCACGCGGCGCTTCACCCGGCCGGTCCCGTCGCCGACCGGCGGGAGGATCGGGTCGCCGACCACCAGCACGATCTTGTGCGGGCGGACGAGCTTGGACCCGACCGGCATGGCCTTCGCCGACCCGCCGATGCCGACGGGGACCAACGGCACCCCTGTGCGGACGGCGACGTAGGCCGGGCCGTCGAACAGGTCGGTGATCTCGTCGCCCGCCCGTCGGGTGCCCTCGGGGAACATGACCAGCGACTCGCCGTTCTCGATGATCTCCAGGCAGGTCCGCAGCGACTCGCGGTCGGCCGTCCCGCGGTGGACCGGGAACGCGCCCAGCATCGACACGAACCGGCCGAGCGGCGCCCACTTCCAGATCGACGCCTTGCCCATGTACCGCATCCGGCGCCGGGCGACGAACGAGGCGAGCAGGAAGTCGAGGTTCGACCGGTGCACCGGCGCCAGCACGAACGGCCCGCTGGCCGGCACCTTGTCGGTCCCCCGGACCTCGATGCGGAACAGCAGCTTCGCCAGGCCGAGGCACAGGCCCCGGACGATGGCGTACGACGTCCGCTCCAGCCGGGTGGGCGGGTGGACGTCCACCGCCTCTGCCCGGACCGCGGCGGGGGCCGGCCCCGCCTCCGCCGGCTCCATGGACGCCGCCGGATCAGGCATCGTCGATCCTCCGGACCAGCTCGTCGACGATCTGGTCGATCGTCATGTCGCTCGTGTCGATCTCGAGAGCGCCGTCGGCCCGCCGCAGCGGGTCGGACGCCCGGCCCTGGTCGAGGGCGTCGCGCCGGGCCATGTCGGCGGCCACGGTCTCGTAGTCGAGGCCCGTGACCTCGGCCGCCCGCCGCTCGGCCCGCACCTCCGGCCGGGCGCTGAGGTACACCTTCAGCACCGCGTCGGGGAACACCACCGTGCCGATGTCGCGGCCCTCGAGCACCCCGCCGCCCCGCTCGGTGGTCCACTCCCGCTGGCGCCGCACCAGCTCGGTGCGGACCCCGGCGTTGGCGGCCACCAGCGACACGGCCCGCGACACCTCCGGGCCCCGGATCTCGATCGTGGCGTCGACCCCGTCGACCGTCACCCGGTCGGGGCCGACGTCGAGGTCGACCTTGCGGGCCAACGACTCGACCGGGCCCTGATCGGCCGGATCGATGCCCCGGCGGAGGGCGGCGAAGGTCACGGCCCGGTACATCGCGCCGGTGTCGAGGTACTGCAGCCCGAGCCGGTCGGCCAAGAGGCGCGCCACTGTCGACTTGCCCGAGCCCGCAGGCCCGTCGATCGCGATGACCTTCACTGGCGCACCCTTCGGGATGCGCGCAGTGAAGGATCGGCACTTCGTGCCGGGTAGGGCACTGTGCTGATCGTTCGCTCGCTCACGAGGACCGCACCCTACAGCCCGTCGAGCGCCGCCCAGAACCCGGGGAACGTCTTGGCCACGCAGCCCGGGTCGTGGATCTCGATGCCCGGCGCCCGCAGGCCGAGCAGGGCGAAGCTCATGGCCATCCGGTGGTCGTCGTAGGTGCGGATGCGGGCCGGGCGGACGGGCCCGGGCTCGACGACGAAGCCGTCGTCCTCGGCCCGGGCCCCGACGCCCGCTCGGGCCAGTTCGGTGACGACGGCAGCGATGCGGTCGGTCTCGTGGCCCCGGATGAACCCGACGCCGGTGACCCGGGTCGGCCCGTCGGCGAACGCCGCGACGACTGCGAGGGTCTGGGCCATGTCCGGCATGTCGGCCAGGTCGACGTCGTCGAGCCCGGCGAGGCGGCCGGTGCCCTCGACGGTGGTGGCGGTGGCGGTCCGGGTCACGCGGGCGCCCATGGTGGCCAGCAGGTCGGCGAACCGGGCGTCGCCCTGGCGGCTGGCCGCCCCGAGCCCCTCGACCGTGACCCGGCCGCCGACCACGGCCGCCGCGGCGAGGAAGTAGGAGGCGGTCGAGGCGTCCGGCTCGACCGTGTAGGCCGTCGCCCGGTAGCGGCCGGGCGGCACTGCCAGGACGGGCCCGACCCCGACGCCGTCAGGGGCGACATCCACCCCGAACTCGGCCATGACCGCGGTCGTCAGCTCGACGTAGGGGCGGGAGACGAGCGGGGTCGTGACCCGGAGCCGGACACCGCGCCGCGCGTAGGGGGCCGCCAGCAGCAGGCCGGACACGAACTGGCTGGACGCGTCGCCGGCCACCGCGACGTCGCCGCCCGCCAGGCCGCCGGGAGCGGTGACGGTCACCGGCAGGTGGCCCGGCTCGCCGTGGCCGGTGACGCCGGCCCCCAGCGTCCGGAGTGCGTCGAGGACCGGGCCCATCGGCCGGGCCCGCAGCGGCGGGGCCCCGTCCACCCGGTAGTCCCCCTCCCCGAGCGCCACCACCGGCAGCAGGAACCGGCTGGTGGTGCCCGACAGCCGCATGTCGAGGACGAGCGGTCCGGGCCGGAGCCGCCCGCCGGTGCCGTGGACGGTGAGCGTCGTGTCGCCGGGCCCGCCCGCGATTCCCGCGCCCAGGGCGGCGAGCGCGGTCCGCATGGCGGCGGTGTCGTCGGCCACCAAGGCGCCCTCGATCGTCGACGTGCCGTCGGCCAGCGCCGCGCACACGAGCGCCCGGTTGGTCAGGCTCTTCGACCCCGGCACCCGGACGACGGCGTCGAGCGGGCCCGGCCGGGGCGTCACGGCGGCCACCGCGGCACCGGTCACGGCAGGTCGACGGGCAACACGGCGGGCCGGTAGCCCCGGGCCAGCAGGCCGCCCCGGAACACGTCGACCGAGCCGCTCTCGATGAGCATCACCAGCACGCCCTGGGGGCCCTCGGTCGAGTGGGCGATCTCGAGATCGACGATGTTGACGTCGAGGTCGGCGGCCAGGATGGCGACGTCGGCCACGACGCCCGGGCGGTCGGGCACCGGGATGCGGACCTCGCGCAGGTCGGCCGCCGTCCGGAACCGGGCCGGCAGGTTGACCCGGGCGGCCCGGGCCTGCTCCAGCGTCGCCAGCAGCTCCTTGCGGTCGTCATCGGCCACCACGTCCCGCATCCTGACCAGCGCGGCGGTGAGGTCGTCGAGCACGGCGAGGATGGCGGTGCGGTTGTCACTGCAGATGTCGGGCCAGATGCCCGGGTGCCCGGCGGCGATGCGGGTCATGTCCCGGAACCCGCCGGCGGCCAGCCGCAGCAGCGCCCGGTGCTCCTCGCTCCGCGCGTCGGCCAGGGACATCAGCGTCGCCGCGGCCAGGTGGGGGACGTGGGAGACGACCGCCACCAGCTCGTCGTGCCGCTCAGGCGGCAGCGCCACCACCTCGGCCCCCAGCGTCCCCACGATCTGGCGGACCTGGGCGAACGCGGCCGCGTCGGTGCCCTCGGTCGGCGTGAGCACCCAGGTCGCGCCCTCGAACAGGTCGGGGGTGGCCCCGTCGACGCCCTCCTGCTCGGAGCCGGCCATCGGGTGGCCGCCCACGAACCGGGCGTCCGACACGGCCTCGACGATCGACGCCTTGACCCCGCCGACGTCGGTCACGAGCCCGCTGCCGAGCGCCAGCGCGGCCCGGGCCTCGTCGGCCACGGCGTGGACGGGGGTGGCCACGAACGTGACGCTGGCGGACGCGTCGTCGCCGATCGCGTCGAGCGCGCCGAGCTCCCGGGCGCGCTCCGCCCGCGCCGCGTCGCGATCGCGGCCGGTGACGTGCCAGCCGACGCGCCGCAGGCGCATGCCGATGGACCCGCCGATGAGCCCGGTGCCCACCACGACGGCCCGGCCCGGTTCGGGGGGACGGCCGAGGACCATCAGTGCACGCCCCTCTAGGCGGGCAGGTCGTCGCGCAGGTTGCGCGCGCCCTCGAGGTAGACGTGGTGCAGGTCGCCCCGGGCCTTGTCGGTGGTGAAGTGGATCATCACCCTTATGCAGTGGGGCGTCCCCCCGTCGATGTCGAGCTCGCGGGCGCAGATGAGCGGCACGTCGCCGAGCCCGAACTTGCGGGCCGCCAGCGCCGGGAACGCGCTGTGGATGTCGTCGGTGGCCGTGAACAGCACGCTGATCAGGTCGTCGTGGTGGATGGCGTTGCGCTCGAACAGCGCGTCGAGAAGCGTGATCACCCGCTCGAACAGGTGCTCCTTCTCGTCGACGTCGACTGTCGTGGCGCCGCGCAGGGCGCGGACGGCGAGAGACATGGCGGTTCGAGGTTAGCGGCGGGGGGCTCCCCGACCCGCACCTGCGGCGGCCGCGCGCTCCAGGTCGCGCACCTCGGCCTGGGCCAGCTCGCGCCAGGCGCCGGGGGGCAGGCGGCGGTCGGACAGCGGGCCGATCCGCACCCGGACGAGGCGCCGGACGGGGTGGCCGACCGCGGCGCACATCCGCCGCACCTGACGGTTGCGGCCCTCGTGGATGGTGATCCGGAGGGTGTGGGGGTCGACCAGGGCGACCTTGGCCGGCGCGGTGGGCCCGTCGTCCAGGTCGACGCCCTCCCGCAGCCGGCGGACGGCGCCCCGCGACGGCGACCCCTCGACCTCCGCCAGGTACTCCTTGTCGACGCCGAACGACGGGTGGGTGAGCCGGTTCGCCAGCTCGCCGTCGTTGGTGAGCAGCAGCAGGCCCTCGGTCTCGGCGTCCAGCCGCCCGACCGGGTAGACGCGGGGCTCGGCAGGGACGAGGTCGACCACCGTGGGCCGGCCCTGCGGGTCCGCGGCGGTGGTGACCACCCCGGCCGGCTTGTTGAGCAGGTAGTGGACGAGGCCCTGGCGGGTGCCGACGACCGCGCCGTCGACCTCGATCGTGTCGTGCTCGGGGTCGACCCGGGCGCCGAGCACGGCCACCTCGTCGTTGACCCGGACCCGGCCGGCGGCGATCAGCTCCTCGCAGGCCCGGCGGCTGCCCAGACCGGCCTGGGCGAGGACCTTCTGCAGCCGCTCGCCTCGT
>JBKPHT010000399.1:0-14554 GCA_046730015.1 Actinomycetota bacterium | reverse complement strand
GCGCGTCGTGACCGGCTCCCGCACCGTCACGCCTGCGCTGGCGGAGACCGCAGCGGTCCCCGTGACCGTCGATCTCGCCACAGCTGAGGGGCCGGGCGAGCTCGTCGAGCGGGCGCTGGCCGAGCTCGGCGGCATCGACGTGCTCGTCAACAACGTCGGCATCGGCGACACGGACGACATCAACAAGGGGCTGCTGCACAACCTGCTCGACCTGCCGGACAGCGCCTGGGAGCACACGTTCAACCTGCACTTCTACAGCGCGCTGCGCGTCAGCCGCGCCGCGTTGCCGAGCCTGATCGAGCGGCAGGGCGTGATCGTCAACGTCTCCTCGAACGGCGCGCGTCTCGCGGGCTCCGGGCCGTTTGACTACAACGTCTCCAAGGCCGCGCTCAACGCACTGACGAAGGTCATCGCCGAGCAGTTCGGTGCCGAGGGCGTACGCGCGATCACAGTCTCTCCCGGTCCCGTCGCGACCGGTGTGTGGACCGACCCGGACGGCCCCATCGCACGGCTGGCCGAGCAGAACGGCGTCGACCATCAAGAGTTCGCAGACCAACTGCTGAGCAACTTTGGCGCGACCACCGGCCGCATCACCACGCCCGAGGAAGTGGCGCACCTGATCGCCTTCATCGCCTCACCCAACAACATCACCGGCGCCGAGTACCTCATCGACGGCGGCGTGGTCAAGACCATCTGAGCAGCGCGAGGTCCGCCCAACGGGAAGGTCCTACCGCCGGCGAGGCGATCGGACCTCGTCCATCCAAAGGCACGCTCACTGGCGTACGGGACGCCATTCCCCGGCGAGGACGGCTTCGGCGGCTCATGGCACATCCACACGCCCCGCACACTCAGCCTCGCCGAGACCCTCGCGGTCCCAGTACGTCTTGCCGGTCACGGCCTCCACGATCTGCGCGGCGATGGCCAGGCTGTACCGGATCACCGAACACCGACGGGTCTGTACCGCAGCGAGCCACGCAATCCGAGCGAAGCGACGTAGCGGGAGCGGCTCCACCTCGCAACTCGGGTCCAAAGGCCGGCCGTGGAGCAAAGCGCAAGGTGATCGACGTACTTCGGCCCGACCGCTAGCGGGGTCCCGACCGAGGAGATCGCGATTGGCGCGGCCGGCAGCTCGCTCGCCGAGTCATGACATTCATCACGGTGAACTCGTGATGGGGCTACCTCCGGGCCGTTCGTCCTCAACGCATGCTCTTCGCAGCACCCGACGCGAGAAAGAGCCGATGTGATGCCGTCGGAGTTAGGAGGCACATCGATGATTGGTCTTCGGCACGTATCTGCCAGCCAGCATGACCGACTCCCCGCGACACCGGGACGGGCGGCGGTCGTGCGGCTCCACACTCCCTGATGTTCCCAGCCTTCCTCGCCGAAGAGCGGCGCGCCCGGCTGCTTCAGGAAGCGGAGAGAACCCGGCTACTACGAACTGCACGGCAAGGGCACCGTACTCGGACCGCCGTTGGCCTTTCGCCCTCGGGATCGGGCTCATCCGAGCGGCATGACTCGTTCCCTCGCTCCCGGCCGAGGCCTCGGATCGCGCTGGACCGTCGTCCTTCGACGACACCCGACCTCAGCTCCTGGTGTTGAACGACCCCGGCGCAGAGGATGCATCCCGCCCGGCGCATCGAGATGCGCACGCCGGTCCGGCGGCTCGCCGACCTCGGCATCACCGTATGCATGTCCAGACACCTGCTCGCCGAGATCAGCGCATCGGCCGCCGGCTGCGCCCAGGTTCGAAGCTGAGCTGAGCCGCCCGGCCGTGCGCCACAGCGTGCCGCTGGTCGACACGGGAGGCCTCAGCGATCATGACCCATCCCTGCCGTCAGCACCGCTCCAAGGCGGCGGTCGGGGACGGTGTGCTCGAGGGACCTCGACTCGGCGCGTTGGACCATCAGCGGGGCGGCATGCCCGGCCCAGCCCGGCCGGTGACCTCGCTCGGCGCGGGTTCGGCGCCGCAGGTCTGGCAGTGGAGGTGCAGGTCGACCTCTCCGCCGCAGTTGGTGTGCTCGTAGATGATCGGGCGGCCGTCCGGTGCGTGCCACCGGTCGCCCCATTCGGTGAGCGCGATGAGAGCTGGCGCGAGGTCACGGCCCTTGTCGGTCAGCAGGTACTCGAACAGTTCGGGCTGCTCGGAGTATCGGCGCCGCTCCATGATCCCGCTCTCGACGAAGCCGTCGAGACGCACCTTGAGGACGTTGGTCGCGATCCCGAGGCTGCGCTGGAAGTCGCTGTAGCGGGTCGAACCACCGAAGAGGGCGTCACGGATGATTAACAAGCTCCAGCGTTCGCCCACGACCTCGAGCGCCCGTGCGATCGAGCACACCTGGGTGTCGTACGTCCTGCCGAGCATGGTCCAATCCTACCGACGACACTTGCATCACGAAAGCACGACGCGTAAAGTGCACTTGCATCACGCAAGTACAGGCGTCGCTGGCGGCGACGAAAGGGAGGAGTTCGACTCACCAAAGGCATCACGCGAGTCGGTGGCCAACGCCGTCTTTCGCCGCACTCCTCTAGGCGGACGAGTGTCCGACTCGTCGCGCCGCCGCCGCACAGACAGGCCGAACCGACTTCACATCAGATTGAGAGGACACTGCAATGCTGCTCGAGAACAAGAACGCGGTGATCTACGGAGGCGGAGGTGCGATCGGCGGGGCGGTCGCGCGTGCCTTTGCTCGGGAAGGAGCGACGGTCCACCTCGCCGGGCGGACCCGAGCCAGCCTGGACCTGGTGGCCAAGGAGATCTCTGCCACAGGTGGGAGGGCGGAGACAGCAGTAGTCGACGCGCAGGACGCAAGCGCGGTCGACAGGCACGCTGACGCAGTGGCGGCGAGTGCGGGCAGCATCGACATCGCCGTCAACGCCGTAGGCATCGCTCATGTCCAGGGCACTCCGTTCGCCGAGCTGTCCTTCGAGGACTACGCGCACCCCATCACGGCCTACACGCGAACGAACTTCCTCACCGCGAAGGCTGTCGCGCGGCACATGACAGAGCGGGGCTCCGGTGTGATCCTCATGATCGCCCCGGGGCCGGGCGCCCGGCTGTCGGGTCAGGGGTTCTTGGGAAACGGCGTGGCGGCCGCCGCCCTCGAGGCGCTCTCGCGCATCCTGGCGGGGGAGCTCGGCCCCGGTGGCATCCGCGTGAACTGCCTGAGGCCCCATGCGATTCCGGAAGCGGTGGCCACCTCGCACACTCGCGAACTGTTCACGGGCATGGCAGGGCTATCAGGATTGAGCACGGAGGCTTGGCTGTCGGGACTCGCGGGCACCACCTTGCTGGCGCGTCTCCCGACGCTGGCCGAAGTGGCCGACACTGCCGCGTTCCTGGCATCCGATCGGGCGAACGCGATGACCGGTGCCATCGTCAATCTGACGAGCGGCGCGGTTGTCGACTAGCTCCAGCAGCCGCCGTCAGACACCACAGACCAAGAGGAGATGAAATGAGCACACCGAAGCTTGGCAGCCTGTTGCTCGGGACAACCCGACCCGAGGAGCTCCGCGCCTGGTACCGGGCTGCGCTGGCGCGAGACCATGAAGGCGACGGCCCGATCGACGTCGGTGGGTTCCTACTGGTCATCGACGGACGCGATGACGTCGGAGAGATGAGCGTCGAGCCCGGCCGAATGGTCCTCAACTTCCACGTCGATGACTTCGACGCGATCGAGGCCCAGCTACGCAGCGCAGGCGTCGAGTGGCTCGAACCAGTCGCAGAACGACCCTCCGGTCGCTTCGGAACCTTCGTAGACCCTGACGGCAACTACCTCCAGGTCATCCAGTTCAGCAAGAACCCGGCGACCGCAGCGCACTGATCACGAGCAGGACGCCAGATGTTCGATGTCGACTGCCACCGCCACGGCCCGCGGGGCGCTACCTCTGACCCATCTGCGGTGGTCCGTTGCCTCGCGCCGTTCACATGACCGGTCCGCGGTGGTCGGCGCTGGCCGCGGCGATCGATGGTGAGGTCGAACTGCGCGGCTCGCCGGAACACGCGCGACGCGCCCGTGCGTTCAACGCCCGATTCGACCACCTGGAACCCGAGGCCATCGTGCGCTGCGCGACGCCCGACGACGTTGCCGAGACGGTTCGGTTCGTCGCCCGTCACGGCCTCGCCCGCGCCATCCGCAGCGGTGGTCACAGCTTCGCCGGTCACTCCTCCACAACCGGTACCCTCGTCGACGTCGCCCCGCTCCACCACGTGTCGGTATCCGCCGACCGCGTGAGGGCTGGCGGCGGCGTTCGCCTCGGCGAGCTCTCCCGCCACCTCGACACAAACGGAGTGGCAGTCGCGGCCGGGACCTGCCCGGAGGTCGGCCTCGCCGGCCTCGCCCTCGGCGGCGGGCTCGGCATCCTCGGTCGAACCCACGGCGTCACCTCGGACCAGCTGCTCAGCGCCCAGGTCGTTCTGGCCGACGGCCGCATCGTCGAATGCGACTCCGATCGGCACGCCGACCTGTTCTGGGCGTTGCGGGGCGCCGGTGCCGGGAACATCGGCGTGGTCACCGAGCTCGAGCTCGCAACCGTCGCCGCACCGCCGGCAACGAGCTTTCACCTGTCGTGGCCGGCGTCACGTGCGGCTGCGGTCATCCACGCCTGGCAGCACTGGGCGCCGAACGGACCCGACGAGCTGGCCGCCAGCCTGAAGATCACGGGCTCCGGACCTCCCGACCGACCCCTGTCGGTCGACCTCTACGGCACCCTCGTCGGCGCGGAAGGCGATGCCCACGATCTCCTCGAGGAGCTCGTCACCCGAGCCGGATCGGACCCGACGACCGCCACCCACCAGTACATGTCCTATCCGGGGACACGAGCGTTCTGGGCTGATCTCGGCGAACCCGCCACAACCCCCCAGGCTCGCCCTCACTTGCGAGCCCGGTCCGAGTTCTTCAACCGCTACCTCCCTGCCGAGGCGATCGAGGAGCTGCTGCGCGTCTTCGCCAACGGCCGCGCCCCCGACGAATCGCGGGAGCTCGATTTCATGCCATGGGGAGGCGCCTACAACCGACGACGGGCCGACGCGACCGCGTTCGTCCACCGCGACGAGACGTTCATCCTCAAACACGCCGTCACAGCCACCGCGCCGGAGCGCGGCGACGTAGATCTCGCCCACCGCTGGGTCGACGCGTCATGGGCAACGGTGCATCCGTGGGGCTCCAAGCGCGTCTTCCAGAACTTCGCCGATCCAGACCTGACGAACTGGGCGCACGCCTACTACGGCCCGAACCTCCCGCGTCTGGGCCGCGTCAAATCCCGCTACGACCCAACCGGCTTCTTCCGCCACGCCCACACACCGCCAGGGGCATAGGCGCCGTCCACTTGGTTGCCTCAGAGCCAGCCCGCGACGCTCGCGATGCGGACCGCGTCCACCCGATTGCGGGCCCCGACCTTCGAGATGGCGTTGGAGAGGTAGTTGCGAACCGTGGCGGGTGAGAGGGCGAGCACGGCGGCCATATCCTTGCAGGTGGGGAGTTGCTCGTGAAGCTGTTGCGCTACGGTCAACCCGTCGGTTCCGGGCATGTCGATGTCGAGGACGGCCACGTCGGGCCGCAGATCCAGGGCTACGTCGAGGACAGCCTCGCCGCGTTCGAGCTCGGCGATGACCTCCATGTCCGGTTCGCGGGTGAGCAACGCCACGAGCGCACCCCGGATCATGTGCTGATCCTCGGCTACCAGCACCCGGATCACGCAGACGCCTCGGGGATCTCGACACAGAGAGCGAAGCGCCCGTCGCCGAATCGCTCCGTCGACGCGGAGCCGAGGAGCTCGTAGGCCCGCTCGGAGTTGCCCGTCAGCCCGCGACCGCTTCCCTGAAGCGCGGTGGGCGACACGCCGTCGTTGACGACCTCCAGGCGCACAAGGCCGTTGGCGTGCGTCGCGACGATCGAGCAATGGTCCGCCTGGCTGTGGTGGAGCACGTTGGCGACGCCCTCGCGGGTAGCCCACGCCAGCACCTCGTCGACCTCAGGGCGCAAGTCGGCCGCCGCGATGTCGACGTGCGGTTCGATGCCCGCGGCCTCGAGGAGCTGCGCCGCCCGCGTGACCTCCAGGCGGAACGAAACGGCGTGCTCGCCTCGGGTCACCAGCAGCGTGTCCCGCAACGCAGTGCGGGCGATCTCGGTCAGCGAGCGGATCTCGGCCTCGGCCGCCGCGCGATCGGTGGCCAATAGCGCGAGGGCGAGGTCGCCCTTCAGCGAAACCACGGTCAAGCTCTGACCCAGCACGTCATGGAGATCTCGCGACACCCGCGACCACTCACCACCCACCGCCGCCTGGGCCGGCTCGGCCCGGGCGGCGTAGAGCTCATCGAGCGCGCGTACCAACCGTGCTGCCCCGACGAGGATGGCGGGCAGGATGATCAGGTTGGCCAGCCAGTACATGACGGATACCACGGCGGGCCAATCCAGGTCGGGCCGGTCGCGGTAGGCCCAGTGGAAGGCGACCACCGCGGTGCAGAGGATCGGGGCGCCGACCGCAACCGCAGCGCGGCGATCGTGAGGCCGAGCGGGACGACGAGCCACACGTCTCCTCTCACTCGGTCCTGGAAGCCCAGGATCGCCAAGAGCGGCGAGACGACTGCGAGCGGGACCAGCGCCGCGGCAAGGAGCCACCGCGACCGCCGAGGTGTCCACCAGACCGGGGAGACCGTTCCGGTCGTCTGGTCGCTCATGCGCTCACCTCATGCAATGCCGGGACGAGCTCAGTGCGGTAGTCGATGCGTTGGGCGCCGTTGTCCGCTACGAGCGTGACGACGACACACCCTCGGCTGCCTGTGCGAAGCAAATCCGTGGTGAGCCGCCGGAGCACCGCCCGGGCCGGCTCGTCCAACGGCGTCCGGGGTGCTGGGCCGTGGAGCTCCACGGTGACGTCGACGCCTGCCGCCCGCAGGATCGTCACGGTGGCCTCGAGCTCGGCACGAGCCGTCGGCGCAGGCCGACGCAGCAGCTGGCGGGCGCCGGCCAGGGTCCGTCGCGACTCGCTGACGAGACTCTCCAGCTGCCGCCTCGCACGCGCCGGCTCGGTCGCCACGTGCTCAGCGACGCGGTCGCTCTGGGCCACCAGCCGCTCGAGTGCCTCGCCGACGGAGCGGTGGAACTCATCGGCGATTCGTCGCCGCTCCCGATCGACCGCCTGGTTGGCGATGGCGTGGCGCATGGCTTCGACGTTGCGCAGCGCGAGGACGAGCCAGACCAGCACGATCGGCGCCAGCCCGCGGTTCAGGACCTGAAGTCCGTGCCACGCCGCGAAGCCCACCACGTCCTTGTCGACCCCCCGTTCGAGGTCGGCTCTCCATTCGACCGCCAATGTCCAGGTCGCGGCGAGCGCGGCCAGCGCGAAGTAGGTCGGGATCGCCCACCGCCGCCGCAGGACCAGTGATGTCTGGTGCGAGGCTGAGGTCTGAGCGGAGAGTACTGCGTGCTCCGGACGCGGCCAGCCGCGCCGGTTCAGCGAGGCGTGGTGTCCGAGGGAGCGAAGGCGGGGCCGTGGCCCGGAACGACCAGATCGGCGACGGCCAGGACGCGGGCGCGGCTCGGATGGAGCTGCTCCATGTCCGCGTACGGGTCCTCGGCCGGCCCCTCGCCGTTCCACCAGACGTGGGTAAAGGCGGCGACGCCGTCGGCGGTGTGCGCCAGCGTCGTGATGTCCTCGGCCGAGTGACCGGGCGTCCGGATCAGCCGGATGGACGGCGACAGCTCGAAGCCCTCGGCGTCGCGGTTGGTCCACACGTCGTTGTAGTAGATCGCCCAGTGGTCGTGGTACCGAGCCGCCGGGAACAGCGCGGCGTTGAGGGTGTGGTCGGGATGGTGATGACTGAACACGACGTCGGTCACGTCCCGCGGCTGGACACCGAGCGCTGTCAGCGGGTCGAGGATCAGTGCCCGGTCTCGCACCATCCCGGGATCGACGATGACCCGCACGTCGCCGTCTCGGATCAACCCGACGGTGCTCGCCACGCCCATCCCGTAGTACCCGGAGGTCAGGACCTCGATGGTCGCGATGTTCGCTCTCGGTGCGTCGCTCATCGCCCCATGATGCCGGCCAGGTGGTGTCCAGCGGCACGGCCGCAGCTCCGGCAAATTGACCGCACGGGCCCGGGGCCGACCTCTCAAGGTGGCGACACGGGTTCGAATCCCGTTGGGGTGCCAAGCGAACAAGCAGGTGAGAGGCCCCGGGTGCACTGGCGGGGCCTTGTTCGTGGCGGTCGTCCCCGCGGCCGACGCCGATGCGGCGCTCCGGGCGTTGTGGGCGCACCTCGCCGGTCGCGACGCCCGTGTGGGTGAGAGCCGTGTCGCGCCGGCGGGCGTGGTCGTGCTGGGCACCCCGATCGGGGGCACGCGCATCGTCGATGCTCGTCAGTGACCCCTGCCGCGCATCTGCTGACTGCCGGCTCACGGCCGTTGCGACCACAGCGTCGCCGCACGCCGGGCCGACAACCGTGCGCCGCTCGCCGACCTGCCCGATCTCGGTGTATCGCCCGAGGCGATCGTCTCCGTGCTCGACGAAGGCCCATCTCGGCGGTGATCGTCGTCGACGCCTCGGCTGGGGTCCTGGGCCTGCTCAACGACGGGGACGCCCGTTGGATGGTCGCCACCGACGACGTCGCCGTGCCGCACCTCGCCGACTCCGAGATCGTCCACAGGCTGCGCGGCCAGCTCCTGTAGGGCCGTGTCGAGCCAGACGACGCCCACAGTGGCCTCGAACGCTGGACCCGGCTCGGCGTGAGGCGCTACCCCGCCGGCAGGCGTCCTCGATCGGATGTGGGACTTGCGGCACAACATCAGCGCCCACGACGCCACCTACGTGGCGCTCGCCGAGGTGCTGGGATGCTCCCTGGTCACCGGTGACAAACGCCTGGCTGGCGCACCGGGTCCGACGTGTTCGATCGTCGTCGTCCGCAGGTGCAGGTGGTCAGTGCTCGCGGCGCGACGCCAGCAGCGCCCCGCCGATGACCAGCGCGATACCAAGGAGTGCCCACGCTGACACCCGGTCGTCGCGGAACGCCGCCCCGAGTATCAACGAGACGACTGGGATGAGGTAGGTGATAAAGCTGGCTCGAGGGCCACCGACCCTGCCCACCAGAGTGGCCATCAAGGCGAACGCGATGCCCGTCCCGAGCACCCCGAGGACGCCGACGGCGGCCGCGGCACCCCAGCCGAACCCGCTGCGGCTCAATCCCCACAGCCCGAATGGCGCGGTCCAGATCGTGGCCAGCGCCAGCACCTTGGACATGACTGCGACCGAGCCGTACTTCTGCTGGATGGCTCCCGTGAGGTTGGTGGCGACCCCGTAGCAAGCGGTCGCGGCGAGGACCATGAGAACGCCGACGAACGCCGTCCCTCCCTCGGCCGCCGTGCCGAGGCTGACCAACGTGATGCCGGCGAAGCCGACCACAAGCCCCCACCGCTGCGGGCCCCGAGGAGCACGGTCGAAGAAGAGCGCCCCGACCAGACCGGCGAACATCGGTGTCGCGCCGTTCAGGAGGCCTGTGACCGCCGAGTTGATGTGCTCCTCCGCCAGGGGGAACAGCGTGAAGGGAATGCCCACCCACACCACGGACACGGCGACCAGCCGAGGCCAGTCGGCGCGATCGATGACCGTTCGTGCCCCAGGAAGCAGCGCCAGCGCGCCGGCGCCGAGACCGACCCGGGCCAAGGTGATGAAACCGGGATGGAAATTGTCGAGTCCGATGGCGATGAACAGGAACGATGCGCCCCAGATCCCGCCGACGGCGACGAACAGGCCCCAGTCGAGCGCCGCAAACGCGTCGCGGTCGTCCCGGGTCACCGCCACGGCGCGCTCGGGAACTGAAGCCGTTTCGTCGAGCGCGGACATGATCAGCCGCCGAAGCTACCGTTCACCACCGCGAATCCGCCTCGGATTTTCGCCCAGGCTCTTGGCCGATTCGTTCGCCCGCGCGATGTGCCGATGGTCTTCCTGGGGACGCCAGGCAACCGACGTGTGTTACCGCGGCCCGACGCTGACCCCCTGGCTGGACAAGGCCGCGCCGACGAGGCTCGACAGCACCCCGTCATCGCGCCGCGTCCAGCCGCGTGCGTTGGTCGGCCGTGAGCTCGACGCTGTAGGACCTGATCGAGTTGAACGGCGGATTGATGTAGAGGCCGGGCCCGTCACGCCCGCCAACGGAACGAGACCCGTTGGGGATCGAATCGGTTTCCGGGTCCTCTGGCTGGTCCGACGGCGATCTCCGCCAACACCGCGGCGATCACCGCCCTCTGGCGTTCCAGGCCGAGATCCTGCCACTCGCTAACGAGGTCGTGGATGCCGCCCAGCGCGTCTGGCGTCGACTGTGCGGCCAGCCTCGCTCTGCCGGTGTCTAACCGGCCTTGCACCCGGTCGGTCGCCGCGTGGAATGCAGACCGACTGATCCGACGCTCGGCGAAGTCCTCGGCCAGCTCGACGAGCATCGCCTCGTCGGCTGCGATGTCGCTCAGGATTGTGTCATCGTCGGTCGCCTTCGCAAGCCGACGCCGTGCCCTGTCGAGGTTGGCGCCTCGCAGGCGGTAGAGCACGGCATCGGTGATGAACGCGTCGATGCCCGAGGCCAGGATGAACACGCCGCCGCATCCGCCGGAGGTCTTCGCGCAGCCGTACGCGCGTTGCGTTGCGCCCTTCCCGTCGACGTACACACCGCGCTTGCCGCCGCCAGTCTTCGTTTGCCGCGGTGTGGCCACCATCGCCGTGCCGCACCGTGAGCATCGGAGCAGGCCGGTGAGCAGGTACGACCTGATCGCCCGCTTCCGCTTGCGGGCCGGATCGGTGAGTATCGCCGAGACACGCTTCCAGGTCGGTGCATCGAGGATCGGCGCCCACACTGCTGGGCCGACCACCTCGCTTTGATGACTGGCGCAATCCAGCGATCCGCGGTGATGTCAGGAACGTCCGGAGAGCCGTCGTCGACCACGACGCTCCTGGTGTCGCGCATCCATCTCGTCGGAGGCGTAACCCGCACGCTCATCTGCCCGATCGTCCACTTGTAAGGGGTGGCGGCCGATCCGTTCGGACCCGGTCGGTCCCCAAACGCCCCCCACGCGGTCGAGAGCCCGCCACCAGCGAACCGCTCGCGCGCATCGAGCAGGCGCCGGGGACGAAGCAGGCTGCCGACCACGTCGCTGCGGGCCTCCACCACCAATCTCATCGTACGAGGTGGCCGCTACCGTCGGCTGACATGCCGCATCCGACGAGTCTGTCCGTCCGGTCGGCCGTGGCGGTCCGCCCTGCGGTACCGTGAGGTCAGCCCAGTTGTCCTGGGAGGCAGCCTTGACATGACGGGTTTGCCAGTTGATGTGGCACATGGGTGGGTGCCGAGACCGGGATCGCGGTCGCGGCGGGTGAGATGACCCAGCAGTACCTCGCCGGCGAGCTGTCACTGTTGCTCGGCGAGTTGCAGGCGGTCACGACTAACCACATCGCGGCGGGTGATGTTGCCCGCCTGCGCCGCGAGGCCGAGACGAGGCCACTGACCGCGCTGCCCTCGCTGGCGGTTCGTGCGTTGGCGTTGACCGATGGGCTGTGCTGGGACTCGTTGAGCCGGATCGATACGGAGACATTCAGTCGCCAGGCCGCGATCTGCGCCGAAATGCATGAATTCGGTGTCTGCGCCGGCCTGCTCTTAGACGATTAGCGTGCAGCGCGAGCGTCCGGTCTTCCGGGCGTCGACGGGAGGTCAGTCAGATGACAGCCGGGCAAGAGGCACAGGTCTCCGAGGCTCAGATCGCCGTTCACTGGCGAGAGGAGGAGTACTACCACCCTCCAGCCAAGTTCATCGCACAGGCAAACGCCGCCGACCCGGCCATCTTCGAGCGGTTCAGCGAGGAGCGTTTCCCTGAGTGCTTCAAGGAATACGCGGACCTGCTCAGCTGGGACGCCTACTGGCACACGACGTTGGACACCAGCAACCCCCCGTTCTGGAGGTGGTTCGTCGGTGGCCGGCTGAACGTCTCGTACAACTGCGTCGACCGCCATCTGGCAACAAGCGCCAACAAGGCTGCGTTGATCTGGGTAGCGGAACCCGAGACCGAAGACACCACGGCCATCACCTACCAAGAGCTCTACCGTCGGGTCAACGAGTTCGCTGCGGTCCTGCAGGAGTCGTGCGGTGTCAAGGCTGGCGATCGGGTGACCTTCCATCTGCCCATGGTCCCCGAGCTGCCGGTTTCGATGCTCGCCTGTGCTCGCCTGGGCGTCATCCACTCCGAGGTGTTCGGTGGATTCAGCGGTGCCGCCTGCGGGGACCGGATCGCCGACTCCGGCAGCCACATCTTGGTGACGATGGACGGCTACTACCGCAATGGTGAGCTCGTCGATCACAAGGCCAAAGCCGACGAAGCAGTGGCCATTGCCGGCAAACTCGGCGTCGAGGTCGACAAGGTGCTGGTGTGGCGTCGGCACCCGGGCCAGTACGTCTCACAGGCTCCGATGAGCGAAGGCCGGGACCTCTTCGTCGACGAGCTCCTGAAGGACCACCGCGGCGCGGTGATCGAGCCCGTCTCGATGCCGGCCGAGGCACCGCTGTTTCTCATGTACACCAGCGGCACGACCGCCCGACCCAAGGGCTGCCAGCACAGCACCGGTGGGTACCTCGCGTACGTCGCGGGGACCTCGAAGTATTACCAGGACATTCACCCCACCGACACCTATTGGTGTATGGCCGACATCGGATGGATCACCGGTCACTCCTACATCGTCTACGGTCCACTGGCCCTGGGGACGACGAGCGTGATCTATGAGGGTGTCCCGACCTATCCCGACCCAGGTCGGCCCTGGCGGATCGCCGAACGGCTCAACGTATCCACCTTCCACACCGCTCCTACCGCGATCCGCATGCTTCGCAAGCTCGGTCCGGACGAACCCACCAAGTACAACTACCGCTTCAAGCATATGACCACGGTGGGTGAACCGATCGAGCCCGAGGTCTGGCGCTGGTATCACCACGTCGTCGGCAAGGACGAAGCGGTCATCGTCGACACCTGGTGGCAGACAGAAAATGGCGGCTTCCTGGGCAGTACCCTGCCCGCGCTACAGCCCATGAAACCCGGCAGCTGCGGCCCTGGTGTGCTCGGGATATACCCGGTCATATACGACGAGGACGGCAACATCGTCGAGACCGGCAGCGGTACTGCCGGCAACATCTGCATCCGTAACCCGTGGCCCGGGATCTTCCAAACGATCTGGGGCCAACCTGAACGCTTCGCCGAGCTCTACTACGCGAAGTACTGCCGGAACCGTGGCAGCAAAGACTGGCGTGACTGGCCGTATCTCGCCGGCGACGGCGCCGTCCAGGCGGGCGACGGCTACTTCAGGATCCTCGGGCGGATCGACGACGTGATCAACGTGTCCGGCCACCGGCTCGGAACCAAAGAACTCGAATCCGCCAGCATCACGGTCGAGGAGGTCGCCGAAGCCGCCGCCGTCCCCGTCATGGACGACGTGCGTGGCCGCGCCGTCGAGATGTACGTGTCGCTCAAACCGGGGTATGCCGCGAGCAGCGGCATCAAAGACAAGGTCGTCCACGCCATCGAATCCCAAATTGGCAACATCGCACGGCCAAAGAACGTCTGGATCGTCTCGGACATGCCCAAGACCCGCTCTGGCAAGATCATGCGACGGGTCATTGCCGCCATCTCCAACTTCAGCGACGTCGGCGACACCACGACGCTGTCCAACCCCGAGATCGTCGACACCATTCGCCACCATGTCCAAAGCGAGAAGGTCGCGCGTGGGGAGGTCCCCCGCGAACTCTCGCCACAAGAGCAAGCAGAGATCAAAGCCTTCGGCCAAGCCGAGTGATCGGCGAGAAGCTGGTTGGGGTGCTCCGTGGCCTCCCTCGCCCGCTCGTTGTGGGACAGGAACCGAGTCCTTGCCGAGGCCGCGCTGGAGCACAGCTTCGTTCAGGGCATTGCGTCGGGAGAGTTGGCGCGGTCAACGTTCGTCTACTACGTGGGGCAGGATGCGGCGTTCCTCGACGCTTTCTGCCGCGCGTACGCTTTGGCGCTGGCGAAGAGCCCGGACCACGACGCGCTGATCGCCTTCAGGGAGCTCCTCGACGGAGCAGTCGACGAGCTCCGCCTTCACGAGGGCTACGCGGCCCGGTGGGGCGTCGACCTTCACCAGGCGGCAGGCCCTGCGACCTCGGCGTACACCGATTTCCTGCTGGCGGTCGCCGCGCTCGAACCGGTCGGCCACATCGCCGCGGCGATGACGCCGTGCATGCGACTCTACGCGTACCTCGGCCAGCAGCTGGCCGCCCACACCAAGCCGGACAGCCCGTACCGAGAGTGGGTGGACACGTACTCGAGCGCGGCGTTCGAGGCTCTGGCTCAACGCCTGGAGGCGCTGCTCGACCGCTACGGCGGCGATGACGACCGAGTGGCCGTCGTGTACCACAGGGCGATGGAACTCGAATTGCTGTTCTTCGACGCCGCCGCCCGACGGGAGCGGCCGTGAACGCGGACGCGTTGGTGACCCGTCACGCGGCCGCCTGGCAGGCCGCCACCGTTCACCCATTCCTCGCCGGCGTGCGGGACGG
>JBKPHT010000398.1:0-10374 GCA_046730015.1 Actinomycetota bacterium | reverse complement strand
AAGGTCTTCGGCGAGACGAGGGCCGTCGACGGCATCGACCTCGCCGTCCGGCAGGGCACCGTCTTCGGCGTTCTCGGCCCCAACGGCGCCGGCAAGACGACCATGATCCGCATGCTCGCCACCCTCATCCGTCCCGACGCCGGGTCGGCCCGGGTGCTCGGGCACGACGTCGTCACCGAAGGCGACGCCGTCCGCTCGTGCGTCAGCCTCACCGGGCAGTTCGCCTCGGTCGACGAGGAGCTGAACGGCGACGAGAACCTCATCCTGCTCGGCCGGCTGCTCGGGCTCGACAAGGCCGAGGCCCGCCGGCGGGCCGACGAGCTGCTCGAGGCGTTCGGGTTGACCGACGCGGCCGACAAGCTGGTGCGCGACTACTCGGGCGGCATGCGCCGCCGGCTCGACATCGCCGCCAGCATCGTCGTGACCCCCGAGCTCCTGTTCCTCGACGAGCCCACCACAGGCCTCGACCCCCGCAGCCGCAACCAGGTGTGGGAGATCGTCCGGGTGCTCGTGGCGGAGGGCACGACCGTGCTGCTCACCACCCAGTACCTCGACGAGGCCGACCAGCTCGCCGACCGCATCGCGATCATCGACCACGGCAGGGTCATCGCCGAGGGGACCTCCACCGAGCTCAAGGCGCTGGTCGGGTCGGCCGCCCTCCACGTCCGGGTCGAGGACCCGGAGCGGCGGCCCGACGCCGTCCGCATCATCGCCGGCGCCCTGGGCGAGCAGGTCCAGCTCGAACCCGACTCGACCGCCCTGTCCGCCCGGACGTCCGACCCGTCCCGGGTCCCCACCGCGCTGGCCGCACTGTCGCTGGCCGACATCCAGGTGGCCGAGTTCGCCCTCGGCCACCCCAGCCTCGACGAGGTGTTCCTCTCGCTCACCGGCCACCCGGCCGAGGACCAGGACCAGACGGAGGACGCGGCATGACGGCCACCCCCATCGAGACCGATCTCGTCCTCACCGAGGCGACCCTGCGCGCCGCGGTGTCGAGCCGGGCCCGCCCGCCCCGCCCGGCTCCCCTCGTCGCGTCGCTGGCCTTCGGCTGGCGGGCGATGCTGAAGATCAAGCACGTCCCGATGCAGCTGTTCGACGTGACGATGTTCCCGATCATGTTCGTGCTGCTGTTCACCTACCTGTTCGGCGGCGCGCTGGCCGGGTCGCCGAGCGCCTACCTGCAGCAGCTGCTGCCCGGCATCCTCGTGATGACGGTCACGATGATCACGATGTACACGGGCATGGCCCTCAACACCGACATCGGCAAGGGCGTCTTCGACCGGTTCCGGTCGCTGCCCATCTGGCGGCCGGCGGTGCTGGTGGGGATGCTGCTGGCCGACACGGTCCGCTACACGATGGCCGCGGCCGTCGTGATCGTGCTGGGCGTGATCCTCGGGTTCCGCCCCGACGGCGGCCCGGTCGGCGTCGTGCTGGCGGTCACGCTGCTGCTGGTGTTCTCGTTCGCCCTGTCGTGGGTGTGGACCACGATCGGCCTGCGGATGCAGACGCCGGAGTCGGTGATGCAGATGAGCATGACCGTGCTGTTCCCGCTCACCTTCGCCAGCAACGTGTTCGTCGACCCGTCGACGATGCCGGGCTGGGTCCAGGCGTTCGTCAAGGTCAACCCCATCAGCCACCTGACCACGGCGTCCCGGAGCCTGATGCACGGCGACATCGACTACGGCGCTGTCGGCTGGGTGCTGCTGTGGTCAGGTGTGCTCGTGGCGATCTTCGCCCCGCTCACGATGCGGCTCTACGCCAGCGAGCGGTAGCCGAACGGTGCCGGTCCCGGCCCTACGCGGTCGGGGCCCCGCCGACCACCCGGGCCTTCATCTGCTCGAACTCGGCGTCGGTGATCGTCCCGCTGTCGCGCAGCGCGGCCAGCCGGTGCAGGTCGTCGACCTGCCCGCTGCCGCCGGTGCCGGCCGTCTCGCGGATGTAGGTGTCGAACTCGGCCTTGGCCGCTCGCTGCTGGGCCGCCGACCGCTTCGCCATCCCGTCACCCCGGACGATGAGGTACACCAGCGACCCGAGGAGCGGGAAGATGATCAGGGCGATGACCCAGAGGGCCTTGCCCCATCCCGACGTCTCGTGATCGCGGAACAGATCGCTCACGATCGCGATGAACACCCAGATGAACAGGATCAGGAAGAAGACCCAGATCGTCGTCCAGATCAAGTCGCCGAGGCTGATATCGCCTAGGACCATGTGTGGCCTCCCGTGATACGGCGCCTACGGCGCCTCCGGAGGACAGCAGACTCCGCCTCGTGCCCCGTGGCGTCACCCACAACGGGTGAGACGCTGGGTCACGGGGCTCAGCCCCCTGCGTCGAGGCGGCGCTCCCACACCTGGCCGACGAGGTCCTGGCCGAAGCTGTGGTGGGGCTCCTCGTCGACCAACCGGAACCCGGCCGCCTCGTAGATGCGGCGAGCCGAGGTCAGGACGTCGTTGGTCCACAGCATCATCGACTCGTAGCCCGCCGCCGTGGCGAAGCGGAGGCACTCGGCCACCAGCCGGGCGCCGATGCCGAGGCCGCGGGCCGCCGGGTCGACCAGCAGGATCCGCAGCTGGGCCGTGGTGTCGTCCCGCGCCACGCAGAACACGCAGCCGACCGGCTCGCCGTCGAGCTCGGCGATCCACGCGGCCTCCCGGCGGGGATCGTGCGCGGCCGCGTAGTCGGCGACGATGCGGGCCACGAGCCCCTCGAACTCGGCGTTCCAGCCGTACTCGGCGGCGTAGACGGAGCCGTGCCGGGCGACCACCCAGCCGAGGTCGCCGGGGCCGGGCTCGCGCAGCACCACGGTGCGGGCCGTGGCCGGCAGCCCGTCCCCCTGGGCGGCGCCGAGCAGCGACCGGACGGTGCCCATGGCCGTCACCAGGCGCTCCTGGTCGGCCTCGCCGAGCTTGTCGAGCAGGTGCGCGACCTGGTCGGCCGACCGGGCGTCGAGGTCGGCGAACACCTCCCGCCCGCGTGGCGTGAGCGCGAGCACCTGGCGACGCGCGTCCCGGCCGGACGGTGCCCTGGTCACCAGGCCGTCGGCCTCGAGGCGGGCGGCGATGCGGCTCATGTAGCCCGAGTCGAGCCGGAGGCCGCGGCGGAGGTCGGCGACGTCGGTGGCGTCGGACTGCGCCAGCTCGAACAGGACCCGTGCCTCGGTGACCGAGTACGGCGTCCCCAGCAGCCCCTCGTCGAGCACCCCGATGACGGCGGTGTAGAAGCGGGTGAAGGCCCGCACCTCGGCGACCGGTGAGTCCATCGCACTCTCCTGACTGAGTCAGAGAAAACCTCTGCCTCAGTCAACCATCAACGCGTCGTGCATCACAACGGGCCGCGCCGGCCGTCAGTCGGCGACGGTGCTGAGCAGGTCCGCCATGTCCGCCGCGTTGCGCACGCCGTAGTCCTGGTAGCAGTTGTTCATGAGCAGGTGGACCTCACGGGACTCCGACGCCAGTCGCTCGATGCGCTTGATCCAGGGGCGCAGCTCGCGCTTGTCGTAGAGGTACCTGAACCGCTCGGCCGCCGTGCCCGTCGTGGTCTTCCAGGTGTCGTCGGACCGCCCGTGGAACCGCACGACGGCCAGGTCGGACGTGGCCGCGTCGAGGCGCGGCAGCTTCGACGCCTTGGGTGCGTCGACGTCGACCAGGGCCAGGTCGTGGTCGGACAGCCACCGAAGCGTGCGGTCCAGGTCGTCGCGTCCGAACCACAGCGGTGACCGCAGCTCCACACAGATCGGCAGGTCGCTCAGGCGCTCGCGGGCGCGCGCCAGCTCGTCGCGGTTGTCGCGCTTCGGGGTGAACCAGGGCGGGTACTGCAGCAGGACCGCACCCAGCCGCCCGGCCTCCTGCAGGGGATCGACCGCCTCCGCGAACCGCCGCCACACCTCGTCGACCGCATCGTCGGGCAGGTGGTGCGGGTAGACGTTGCGCTTGCCGGCCGCCTCGGGGTCGATCGCGTCCGCGATGTCGGGCCACAGGGTGTCCGGCTTGGTCGGGTGGCCGGTCATCAACGAGTAGGCCTTGACGTTCATCCGGAAGCCGTCCGGGGTCCGTTCCACCCAACTCGTCGTCAGGTCCCGCGCTGGCGGCCGGTAGTAGGTGCTGTCGGCTTCGACCACCGGGAAGCGGGCGCTGTAGTAGGCGAGCCGCTCGGCCGCGCTCATCGTCCGCTTGGGGTACCAGTCAGCCTCCTTGAGCAGCGTCCTGTCGGTCCAGGAGCAGGTCCCCACCCGCACCTCTGCAGACCTCACGCGCAGTACCGGGCCGAGCTCGAGCTTGTCGGGCACGTATCAAGCCTTACCCGGTGCCCGGGGCGGGGATCGAACCCGCACGGCCTTGCGGCCAGAGAGGTTTAAGTCGCAGAGAGTGGTGATGGCGGGTGTTGCCTAGTGCCGCCAAATACCATCTGATCTGGGGATTAGTCTCTTGACGTGTTGGGCTATATCGGGCCGTCATGCTGCCTGCGACTACGTTCTGTGAGCATTTCGTGAGCAGTCTCGTGAGCAAGGTCGAGCAGTTCCGGGCCCGCAGGCCACGTCCAGCACGGGCACCCTCGAGCGAGGCGGGGACCACGGTGCCCACGGCCTCGGCCATGAGCCAGGCACCGTCGCCGACCCAACCAGGTACGAGTCCGCGTCCGCGATCTGGTCGTAGCGTGCGTAGCTTGGCACCACCTACTTGCTATCACCGGCCCGATGGGCTGAACCTCCATGACGCAGAGGCACGGACGCGGCGTTCAGATCGGCTGGCTCGCTCGGGCTAGTAGCGATGTGCCCAGCGGGAACGCGGGCCCCGTTTGGGCAGCGTCCGGTGGGCGGGCCCCACTAGCCCGAGCAGCGCCGACACGCAGCTACCATCGCGTTCCGTCAGGGCCTATCGATGCAGGCGTTGGACAGCCGCATCAATAACGAGGCCCCTGACCGCGATCGGGGGCGTCAACCCTCACCCGACGATCGAGATCGCGAGTCACACGATCGGCAACCTGCGAACGGTCTCAGCGGCCGTATCGGGCCGTGAGCCGTCCTTCGGCCAGCACCTTGCCGGCGGCCGCACGCTTGACGGTGTCCGCCGAGGCCCCGGCCTCGACGGCCAGGGGTTGCGACAGGGCCAGGAGCGTGAACACGTAGCGGTGCGGATCGCTGCCCCTGGGCGGGCACGGGCCGCCCCAGCCGATCCGACCGAAGTCGTTGCGCGCCTCCCACGCCCCCGGCGGCACCTGCCCCTGGTCGACCCCGGGCTGGCCGGCATCGAGCCCCCACAGCACCCAGTGGAGGAACGTGCCCCCGGGTGCGTCGGGGTCCTCGACGACGACGGCCAGCTGGGCGGCGTCGGAGGGCACGCCCGACCACTCGAGGGGCGGGGAGACGTCGTCACCGTCGCAGGTGTAGACGGCCGGAATCGTGTCGCCGTCGGCGAAGGCCGGGCTTCGCAGGGCGATGGTCATGGGCCCCTCGGGCACGGGGACGTCCTCGCCGTCACCGCCACACGAGGTCGATGCGGCCACCAGGAGCAGGGCAACGATGGCACGGACCGTCGGGCCCTCCTCTAGGACGCCGTGGTGACCACGATGTCGGTTCGGTTGGCCGAGTTGCCGTCGTTCACAATTGCGAACAGCGGCCAGAAGGTGGGGCCGGCGCTGGCGAGCCCCTCGTACTCGCCGAGGAAGAACCCGAAGGGCCCGCGGGCGAACGGCGCCTGCTCGATGTCGAAGGAGGTGTCGGTCAGCCGGAGCTCATCGCCCCAGTCATCGGCCTCGCCGCAGGTCGTGGTGCCGGACGGGTGGCAATGGACCAGCCAGTGGTCGGTGGGCGCACCGGGATCGGGGGTGTTGTTGCGGAAGTCGTAGTAGCTCGCCGCGATGGTCCCGTCGGCGGCCACGTCCACGCCCTGAACCCACGCCTGCTCGTTGGCGACGTCGGGGCTGCGTGGTGTCTGGTTCACCCTGATCGGTGTCGACCAGGACACGCCACCGTCGCTGGACATCGTGAACGCGATTTCGTCCACGCCGCTGAACCGGGTGTCCTGCCAGGCCACGTACAGGTTGCCGGTGTCGGGATCGACTGCGACCTCGGGAGTGAAGCCCTCGGCGCGGATGGGCCGGCCCGTGTCGGGGTCGAAGGCGCCGATGAACCGGATCTTGTGGATCACCCGGGGCTCGGACCAGGTCGCGCCCTTGTCGGTCGACTTGATGTACGCCAGGCTCGCACCGGGCGGGTTGTTGCCGGATCCCTGGAACAGGGTGAAGAAGTCGAACAAGTCGCCGTTCGGACGGACCACGATCTGATGACCGATCGTGGATTGGAGCTCCCGCGGCTCGAAGATGGCGCGGGCCGGTTCCCAGGTCGCGCCGGCGTCGGTGGTCCGGGAAAACATGATGTCGCCCCGGAACGAGAACGCGTGCTGCGCGTTGAAGTTGGCGCGATCGCTGGGGAATCGGAGGCGATCCCACACCGCGTAGACGAAGTGCGAGTCGGTGGGGTCGGCAGTGATCGACTCCTTGTCGTGGAACAGGAACGGCGCGACATCGCTGCGGTCGCGGGCCACGGTGACGGGCTCGCTCCAGCTGTCCCCCCCGTCGTCCGACCTGCTCACCAGGATCGCCGTTGCCGGGTCGTTGAAGAGATTGACAGACAGGCTGATCTGGTAGGCATCGCCGTTCGGGGCGAAGCTCACCCAGGGGTCGGAGGCCCGCTCGTAGTTGCCGCCGTTGGCGGCGGTCCCGCCCGAGCAGGTGCTGAAGTGCGGGAAGGTCGTCTTCCACGTCAGCCCACCATCGTGGGTCGCGGCGGTGACCAGGCCCCGGGCCCCGCCGTTGGACCACCGGTCCTGTTGCCATACGCCGATCACGTTGTCCGGATCCGTCGGGTTGACATCGACCCAGGGCTCCACCTCACTGTTGAGGAAATTGGTCCCCGTCTGGCCCGAGATGTCGCAGCCGGCGAACGGGCTCGGGCCCGAGAGGACAGTCAGCGGCGCCCGGGACAGCGTTCCTGCGGTGGCGGTTCCTGCAATGCCGAGGGTGAGTGCCCCGAGCAGCGCCAGTATCCCCATGACCGTTCGAGAGCGCACGGCGAACCCCCCTCGCTCCACGCCCGGCTCAACGTCGAGCCGGGCTCGATCGGTGAGCCCGAGCGTACCGCCGGCAGCCGGCTCGGTCGACGCTAGGGGCCGACCAGCCGGTAGCGGCCCGAGCGCACGAGCGATCGGATCCGCACCGTGACCGCCCCGGGTGCGGCCTGGTCGTCCACGCTTCGGAGGAGCTGGGCGGCGTCGTAAAGCGCCTCCATCTCGGCGACGGCGGCGTCGACGACCGCCGGGGACGGCTCGTCGGCGACGTGGGGGTCGATCCGGCCCAGGTCGATGGCCGCGGGGACCACTTGCGACAGTGGCAGCGAGCGTGTGGGCGACGAGCCCGCAGTACTGCGCGACCAACTCACGGATGGCGTCCCGGGTTCTCGAGAGCCGCTTGCGGTACGCGGCCTTCATCGTGCCGCAGATCCAGGGGCCTGCTACACACTCCTGCGGGTGGCAGCTTGTGGTCTCCGATGGCGGTCGGCCTCCCGGTAATCGCCGTCCCCGCCTTCCATCGCGCGTTCATCGCGCGGCGAGCCCGGGAGCTGGAAGGCGGCCATTCGAAGTCCTCGCTCGACGGCGCCCCCGCGGCCCGAACGCCGCGAAGTCCTCGCCGTCGACGCTCTGCGGCCACCCCAGCGCCCGGAGAACCCCGGCAGGCGGAACAGGTCGATGGTACCGAGCGTGATGATGCCCTTATCGCTCGGTGCCGCCGAGTCGCACCGCGATGCGCGCCGCGAGCGCGATTGACATGGTCAGGACGATGGCGCTGACGGCAATCGCGAGGCCGACGAGCGGGCGCGGCGCTCGCCTCGGCGGCTTTCGACAGGGGTGCCCATGCTCGGCACCCTCACCTGGGGCGCCCACGTCGTCACCGGTGTCGCCGCGGCCCCGGGCTCGGCGAGGCCGAGGTGCTGCGCCTCGCTGGCGGCGTCGAGTCCGACGGCGAGCAGCCCCTCGGTCGGGCGATCGTGGCCGCTGCCCGCGAGCGGGGCTCGCTCGCCCCCCGCGACTTCCGGGCACTCCTCGACCAGCGCTTCCCGGGTGGACGCCGCACTGTTACGGTCTGGTTGCGGGCCGCGGGAAACGGGCCCGCGGGAATGGGAAGGGGGCCCAGGCCCGTGGGGGCCGACCCACGGTCAGATCCAACGTCCTGAGCCCTTGTGCGCGGGGGAGGATGCCATGCGCAGAACGATCAGATCCATCGTGTCGTTGGTGAGCCTGTTAGCCGCCCTGGCGGCCGCCCAGGCCTTGCCGGCGGGGGCGACGCACGGCGGTGACACCCCGGTGTCGGTCGGCAGCCCGGCGAGCCCCTTCGCACAGAACAAGCAGAACGAGCCGGCGATCGCCATCGACCAGGCTCACCCCAATGTGCTGGCCGCCGGGGCCAACGACGAGATCGACATCGAAGCCTGCAACGCCGGCGACGACACCACGTGCCCCTTCACCCCCGGAGTCGGCACGTCCGGCGTCTCGTTCTCCTTCGACTCCGGCGACACCTGGACCCAGCCGACCTACACGGGCTACAGCGCCCGCACGGGGGTGGACGGGAGCTGCCTGGGCGTTGTCGGCCCCGACCCCGGTTGCATGCCCATGACGCCGGACCAGGGCGGCCAGATCGGCACGCTGCCCTGGTACTACGAGAACGGCCTTGTCTCTGACGGCGACCCGGCGCTGGCATTCGGCCCCCGCCCCGACGCCAACGGCGACTTCTCGTGGGCCAACGGGTCGCGGCTGTACTACGCCAACCTGACCAGCAGCGTGTCGGCCAAGCGCAGCGAGGCCGGGTTCAAGGGCGTGGAGGCGATCGGCGTCTCCCGGACGGATGACCCCGCGGCGGCCGCCGCCGGCGTGAAGTCGGCCTGGTTGCCGCCCTCGTTGATCACCGGCAGCAACAGCGCCGCCGCCTTTGCCGACAAGGAGCAGATCTGGGCCGACAACGCCGAGTCCAGCCGCTTCTTCGGCAACACCTACGTCTGCTTCGCCCGCTACGTCGGCGGGCCCAGCGCCGGCTCCAACGCCCACACCCTGGACGTAGCCCGGTCGACCGACGGCGGTGACAGCTGGACCAAGCTGACGCTGGTGAACATCCCCGGGTCGTCCTCGGGCAAGTTCGCGCTTGTGAGCGGGCACAGCGGCTGCACCATCCGCACCGACAGCACCGGCACAGTGCACGTGTTTTGGTTGGGCTGGGACCAGCAGCTACAGCAGCAGGGCATCTACACCGCCCGCTCCTTCGACGGCGGGGCCAGCGTCGAGCACCCGCGGCGGCTGTTCCTGTCGGTCAACACGGGCATCCCCGACCCGGTGCTCGGCCGCACCACCATGGACGGCATCGCCGGGGCCAGGAGCGACCTGTCCAACGCCCCCAGCGTCGACATCGCCAACGGCGCCCCCAGCGGCGCCGGCGCCACCGACCAGCTGGCGCTGACCTGGGTCGACGGCCGCGACGGCCTCAACCACGAGCGCGTCTTCTTCACCACCTCTACCAACGGCGGCCTGAGCTGGACGCCGCTGCGGACGGTGGAGGAGGAGATCGGCCACCCGACCGACCGGGGCTACTACTCGGCCCCGGCCATCTCGCCGGACGGCCGCGACGTGTATCTCGTCTACAACGCCTTCCTGGAGCCGTACAAGGAGAGCACGATCGGGCCCGACAACGACCGGCCGCTGGTCGGGATCGTCAGCCACGCCGACGTGGCCGCCGGCGGGACGGTGGGGCCGTTCGCGCAGCTCCACCGCAGCGCGGCGGGAGACGCGCGCGGGTCGAGCCAGAACGACCTGACGGCGGAGTTCCTCGGGGACTACGTGTACGCGGCCGCGACCAACAGCTACGGGGCGGCCGTCTGGAACGACGTGCGGAACGCTGCCGACTGCCCGGCCATCGACGTCTGGCGGATGTCCCTGCGCATCGGGACGGCGGTCCCCACCCCCGCTCCCCAGCAGGACTGCGCGGCCACCTTCGGGAACTCGGACATCTTCGGCGGCTCCTACGCCGACCCGAGCAGTCCCTAGCGCCGGCCGACAGCACGGGAGGGGCGCCGGCGGGCGCCCCTCCGCCGGGCCAACGCCACCGGCCTCGTGGCCGAGGGCGTGGACATCAAGACGGCACCGGCAATGCCGGCGATCACAGCCCGGCGGGCGAGGACGCAACGCCGTGACCTGGGTGGGCGCGGAGGGAGTCGAACCCCCGACATCTGCCTTGTAAGGGCGATCCCGACGCCTGGTAGCGGTGCGCCCAATCACAAAATCGCACGTCACGAGGGGTGCGGAGGGTCGGGTAGTGCCGCCTCGTGACGACCTGTC
>JBKPHT010000397.1:0-4450 GCA_046730015.1 Actinomycetota bacterium | reverse complement strand
CGCGCCCCCCGCCCGCCCGCCGCGGCGGCCGGCGGGTCGTGCCCCGGTGCCGGCGCCGGCACCGGGCAGGACTGGTCGCGCGCCGACGAGATCGCCGGCATCGTCGCCATCCCCGTCGTCGCGCTGGCCGCGCTGCCGCTCGCCGTGGGTCACGTGGCGGCGCTGCTCACCTCCGGCGAGTGGCCCCGCTACCGGCTCGCCGACGCGCCCGGCATCGTCGGCCGGCTCGTCGCCCATCCGGGCGACCCCGGGGCGGCCTGGGACGAGGTCAACACCGGCGGCGCCGTCCCCGGACCGGTGGCCTGGTGGGTGACGTTCCTCCTCGTGGCCGCCCTGCTGGGGGCGCTCGCCTACCTGGTGTACGCGCTCGACCGCGGCCTCCGCGCCGGCCGGGGCGGCAAGGGGTGGGCGACCGCCGCCGACCGCAAGCCGCTCGTTGTCCGCCGGAACGACCCCCACCGCCTCGTCCTCGGCACGGTCGGCAACGACTCAATCGGCCTGCGTGACACCCACAGCCTGCTCGTCATCGGGCCCGCCGCGGCCGGCAAGACCAGCGGCGTCACCATCCCCGCCCTGCTCGAGTGGCCGGGGCCCGCCGTCGTCGTGTCGACCAAGGGCCACCTCGTCGACCAGACGATCGGCTGGCGCAGCCACCAGGGCGACGTCCACGTGTTCGACCCGGCCGCGACCACCAGCTACCCGCGGTCGGGCTGGTCGCTGCTGGCCGACTGCGCGTCGTGGCCCGGGGCCATCCGCACCGCCCGCGACCTCACGGTGGCGGCCAAGGCGTCGGTCGGCAGCCGGGTCGACGCCGGCGACCTCGACGGCATCGCCAACGACGCCCTGTGGAGCAGCTCGATGGCGATGACGCTGGCGCCCTACCTGTTCGCGGCGGTCGCCAGCGGCCGGTCGATCAGCACCGCGATCCGGTGGATCGCCCGGGAGGAGCAGGACGAGGTGCTGGAGGTGCTCCGGCCCATCGGCGGCGCCGCCGCCCGCGCCCACGAGACCAACTTCGTGCGCGACGACCCCGACCGGTCGTACTTCCTCCATCTGATGCACCGGATCCTGTCGGTGTACGACGACCCGGTTGTGGCGGCGTCGATGGACCGCCACGAGATCGTGCCCGACGAGCTGCTCGATGGCGGCCACCACACCCTGTACCTGACCGCCCCCGAGCACGACCAAGCCCGGTTCCGGCCGCTGAGCGCCGCCATCCTCCGCCAGGTGCTGGCAACCGCCTACGACCGTTCGGCCGCGCTGGCCGGCCCCCTCGACCCACCACTCCTGCTCCTGCTCGACCAGGTCGTCGGCATCGCGCCGATCGACGACCTGGCCGCCGTCGCCTCCACCGGGGCCGCCCGCGGCGTCCAGGTCGTCAGCGTGTTCAAGGACATGCAGCAGATCGACGGGCACTACGGCGGCAAGGCCCGGCTCCTCGTCGCCAACCACCCGGCCAAGCTCGTCTTCCCCCGCGGGCCCGAACTCGAGGACGACGTCGACGAGCCGACGCTGGTCCCACCCGCCCTGGAGGCCGAGCTGCGGGACGGCGAGGCCGCGCTCGTCTACGGCAACCGGCGGCCCATCCGGCTGAGGCTGCGACCCTGGTACAAGGTCAAGGAGCTCCGGCGGCGGCGGGAGACGCCCCAGGACGCCTGGGACCCGGCCGACCACGGCGGCGGCACGGCCCACCCCCATGTTCCCCGCGAGCAGCTGGGCGCCTGGCTGCGCCGGGGGTCCGAGCGCCGGGGCGACCTCCCCGACGACCCGGGCTTCCCCAGCAACACGCGGTCCCCGGAGTTCACGTCGATCTTCGGATCCGTCGACGAGGACGACACCGCGCCGATCAACGTCACCCCCCTGTCCGACGCCCGCAACCCGTTCCGCCGGCTGTAGGCGGTCTCTGTTCCGTTCCCGAGGCGATAGGGGCCGTTCTTTCGTTCCCGAGGCGATAAGGGTCGGGGGCCGACCACTATGACCTCGGGTTCGGGGATCGACCCCTATCGCCTCGGGACTCGCCCCGGCCCCCCGCTCGCCCGGCGAGAGGGCGGTCAAGGGGCGGCCGCAGGCCGAGCAAGGACACGGAGCGCAGCGGAGTCCCGCAGCGACCCTTGACGGCCCGAGGCCAAAGCCACACGCCGCAACCACACTGGACCAGGCCAGCCCCCCGGGCTGGCCTGCGCGCGCCCTTGCGGTGATCCACCACCCCGTGCGAACAGTCACCGAAGCCCAATCGCTGTAACGCCCCGCCGCGGAAGCCCGACGACGGCGCCCGGCGCCTCAGTCGTGCGGGGACTCGGCCGACTCGGCGGCGTCGGTGGCCTGACGGTCGCGCTCCTCCTGCAGAGCGGTGAGCACCGCCATCATGATCTTCTGCATGTCGGCGTCGAGGAACCGGCGGGCCCGGAAGAGGATCGCCGACCCCAGGAAGCTGAACGGCGTCACGATCAAGAATGCCGTCCGCAGGTTCTCGTCGAACGCCGACGACAGGGCGCCGACGATGAACGGCGCCGCCGCCTGCCCGGCCACGACCGCCACCAGGTTGAACGCCCCGAACCCGGCGCCCCGCAGGTGGGCGGGGATGGCGTCGGTGAGCCCGGCCCGAAGCCCGGGGATAGACATCGTCACCACGAACAGGCCGATCAGCTGCAGCACGTAGGCCGGTCCGGCGACCGCCCAGTCGACCTCAGTGGCGCCTGCTGGCATCCGGAACAGGTACGACGCGGTGAAGCAGGTCGTCCCCACGAACAGGAACACGGCGGGCAGGGCCAGCCGCCCGCCGGTGATCCGGGGCGCCCAGCGGTCGGCCACGCGGCCGCCGACCAGCACCCCGGGCACGCCCGCGAGCAGGGCCAGCAGCCCGAACGCCGCCTCGCCCACTCCCTCCTCGAAGAGGAGCTGGCGCTCGTAGTACTGCGGCAGCCAGGCGGCGATGGCCGTGATCGTGAACAGCAGCGCGGCCACGCCCACCAGCGCGTATCGCATCGTGCGGATGTCCATGATCGTCCGCATGTCCTCGCGCAGGCCGTCGACCATGTCGCGCAGGAAGCGACCGAAGCCGTGCTCGAACAGCCGGGGGTGGTCCTCGCCCTCCTCGTGCTCGATCGTCCCGGCGCCGACCGCAGCCATGAGGTCGGCGCTCCCCCGCTTGGGCTCCCGCAGCCGGAACACCAGCCACGCCACGCCCAGGCCCGGCAGCGCGGACACGAGCAGGCCGACCCGCCAGTTGAACGCGGCGGCCAGCGCGCCGCCGAGGGCCACGCCCGCACCGGTGCCGGCCAGCAGCATCACCTGCTGGATCGAGAACGCCTTCCCCCGGGTCTCGGGCGGGTAGTAGTCGCCCAGCAGGCTGGCCGCCGACGGCTCGGTGACCGCCTGGCCGAACCCGAGCGCTGATCGGAGCGCCACCAGCATGGGGAAGTTGAGCGCGGCCGCGCCGAGGGCCGAGATCGCCGACCAGCCCACCACCGTCCTCCCGACGGCCCGGCTGCGGTTCCACCGGTCGGCCAGGTAGCCGGCGGGCACCGTCACGATCCCGTTGAACAGCAGGGCCAGCGACAGCATGACGCTGATGCCCAGATCACCGACCCCGAACTGCTCCTTGATCGGGGTGATCATGCCCCGGACGATGCTCTTGTCGACCTCGTCGATGAACACGACGAGGCCGAGCACCCACATGGTCTCGGCGAACACGGCCGGCAGCCGGACCCGCCGCCGGCACGGCGGGGCGCCGCCGGAGGAGTCGGCCGGGACGCCGGAGGAGTCGGCCGGGCCGCCGGCGTCGGCGGTGGCGCCGGCGGTGTCGTCGGCGGCGGTCGGGGCGGGCGCGTCGGTCACTGGTGCACCCTTCGGGATGCACGCAGTGACCGATCGGCACTTCGTGCCGAGTAACGCACTGTGCTGATGATTCGCTCGCTGCGCTCGCTCATGTGAGCCGAATGTTTGCAGCCCTAGTGCGATTTTGCAGGGCGATGCCCCGTGACCTGCGCCACCGCCGGCGGCGTCAGCCCGGGACCTCGTCCGGCTGGGGGTCGACCAGCTCGAACCAGTAGAACCCGTGCCCGGCCAGGGTCACGAAGTAGGGCAGCTCGCCGATGGGCGGGAACGGCACCCGCCCCACCAGCTCGATCGGCACCTTGCCCGCCAGCTGCTCCATCATCAGCTCGCAGGGCTGCGGGAACCGGGACAGGTTGTTGACGCAGAGCACGATGTCCTCGTCGCCGTCGTCGCCGAGGCCCCGGCGCAGGTAGGCCAGCACCGACGGGTTCTGGGCGTGGAGCATCTCGAGCTCGCCGATGGCCAGCACCGGGTGCTGCTTGCGGACGACCAGCATCCGCCGCAGCCAGTGCAGGAAGCTCGACGGGTCGCGCTGCTGCTGCTCGACGTTGACGGCCTGGTAGCCGTACACCGGGTCCATCAGCGGCGGGAGGAACAGGCGGGCGAAGTCGGT
>JBKPHT010000396.1:0-7041 GCA_046730015.1 Actinomycetota bacterium | reverse complement strand
CAGCCCGAAACGCCAGCCCCGCAACGGCCGGTCAGACGATCACGGTGCGGGCCGCGCCCCGGATCTCGTCGCTGGGGGCGTAGGCGTGCCAGGCCTGGGCGAGCCGGCGGATGGTCTCCTCCAGCACCGGCGGCTCGGCCGTGAACGGCAGGCGCAGGTGGCGGCGGTCGTCGCCGGTGGGCGACATCAGGTCGCCCGGGATGACCTCCACGCCGCAGCGGAGCGCCACCTGGCTGAACGCCGACGCGCTGCCCGACGGTAGCTCCACCCACAGCGACGGGCCGCCCTTGGGGCGGTTCCAGCGCCAGGACGGCAGCAGCTCGCGGAGGAGGTCGCTGACCACGCCGAGCTGGCGGTTGAGCATGTTCCGGTGGTCGACCCGCATCGTGTCGAGGTGGGGCACGATCCGGGCGGCGACGGCCTGGTCGAACAGCGGTGAGCCGAGGTCGTTCATGGCCTTGAGCTCGGCGAGCCGGCCGATGAGGGGGGCCGGGCCCCGCAGCCAGCCGACGCGGAGGCCGCCCCAGGCGGCCTTGCTGAACGAGCCGGCGCTGAGCACCGGCGCGTCGGGCGGCGCGTAGGCGGCGATCGGGGGGAGGCGCTCGTCGTCGAGCGGTGCGTTCTCGAGCGCGTTGTCCTCGACCAGCGGGAGGCCCCGCTCGACCACCAGCTCGGCCAGGTCGCGGCGCCGGTTGGCGGCCAGCAGGACGCCGGTCGGGTTGTGGAAGGTGGGCATGACGTAGATCGCGGCGGGGTTGCCGGCGGCGACCGCGGCGGTGACGGCGCGGACGTCGACGCCATCCTCGTCGACCGGGATGGGGGTCAACCGGGCGCCGCGGGTGCGGAAGACGTCGAGGGTGCCGCTGAAGCTCGGCGACTCGACGATGACCTCGTCGCCAGCCCCGACGAGCATGATCGTGGCCAGGCTGACGGCCTGCTGGGCGCCGGTGGTGACGAGGATCTGGTCGGGCGCGGTGGGGGTGCCGTGGCCGGTCAGCATGGTGGCCAGCGCCTCCCGCAGGTCAGGGAGGCCGCCGGGCAGGTAGCCGTTGTGGGCGAGCAGCTTGTCGCCCTGCTCGGCGACGACGTCGGTGATGGCCTCGGCAACCCGGCGGTGGGCCGGGAAGGTGGCGCAGGCAAGGGAGATGACGTCGTCGCGGGCGTCGATGAGCGTCCGGTAGATCGGGCTGACCGTGAAGTGCTGCAGCGGGTCGGCGCGGTTGGCGGTGGCCCGGCCCCGGATCCGCGTGCCGCTGCCCTGGCGGCTCTCGAGCATGCGCTCGGCCCGCAGCGTGTCGTAGGCGGTGACGACCGTGCTGCGGCTGACGGCGAGCCGGCCGGCGAGGTCGCGCTCGGAGGGCAGGCGGTCGCCCGCGTGGAGCCGGCCGGTCTCGATGGCGGACCGGAGGGAGTCGCTCAGCTTGCGGTGAAGCGGGCCGGGCCCGTCCGACCACATCCCGAGGATCTGCTCGATGGGCTGGTGCATACCAATGCTTCCGAAATTGGCTGTTGGGACTGATGAGTGGTATGGCAGACTGTACCTACCAATCCCCCCAACCGTCCAGATCCGATCGGAAATGGACTTGACAGGTGCACCGAGGTGGACCGATGGACTTGACAACCCCCTTCCTGGCGGACGAGCGAGCCCGTGAGCTGCGGCGCGACGCCGAGCGCATCCGAGCCGGCCGGAGCCGCGGCCGACCCGGCCGCGTCCGTGGCCTGTGGAGGCGCCGGGTCTGAGCCCGGGCAGCGAGAGAGGCGAAGGAGAAGACGGAATGTTCGCAGTCCATTGCCACGCCCACGGCTCGGATGTCCTGCTGGACTGGTCCCGAGTCGAGGCGGTACGGAACACGGCCGCGGGGCCGGTCATCGACTGGCACTGCTGGTGCGGTGCCCGGGGCAGCAAGGTCGGCGGCACGTCGACACCCCGGTCGTTCGACCCGGTGGTGCTCGACGTCACCGAGCCGAGGCTCACGGCCGGCTGACGGCGGACGGGGGCCGCTTCAGCCCTGCTCCGCCCGCCGTTCCTCGAAGAACCCGGTGATCAACGCGGCCGACTCGTCGGCCCGCAGGCCGGCAACGACGGCCACCTCGTGGTTGAGGCGGGGATCGGCGCACAGGTTGTACAGCGAGCCGCAGGCCCCGGCCTTGGCGTCGGCGGCCGCGTAGACCACCTGCTCGACGCGGGCGGCCACCAGGGCGCCGGCGCACATCGGGCACGGCTCGACGGTGGCCACCAGCGTCAGCCCGTCCAGCCGCCACGAGCCGACCACTTGGGCGGCGTCGCGGAGGGCCAGCACCTCGGCGTGGGCGGTCGGGTCGCCGGTGAGCTCCCGCTCGTTGTGGCGCTGGGCGATCACCTCGCCGTCGCGCAACACGAGGGCGCCCACCGGCACGTCGTGGTGCAGCACGGCGGTCGCTGCCTCGTCGAGGGCCAGACCCATGGCGGCGTCGAGATCCACGACCTCCGACGCTATCGGACCGCCGGAGGCCCCGGAACGGCCGCCAGACTGGGAGGGTGGACGTCGAGGACGTGCGGCTGGCCGTGTACCGGGGCTTCGTCGAGGAGGGCCGCGCGCCCTCGGTGGGCGACCTGGCTGCGGGCCTGGGAGCGTCGGAGGACGCCGTCGTGGCCGCGCTCGGGGAGCTCCACGGCGCCCGTCACCTGGTGCTCGACCTCGGCGGCCGACGGGTCATGATGGCCCACCCCTTCTCGGCCGTCCCGCTGGGCTTCTCGGCCATGGGCGCCCGGACGCTGTGGTGGGGCGGCTGCGCCTGGGACTCCTTCGCCCTGCCCCACCTCCTCCCCGGGGAGGACCGGGTCCTCGTGGCGACGACCTGCCCGGGCTGCGCCGCTCCCCACGCCTGGCTCGTCGGTCGGGACGGGCCGCCGGCCGGCGACCAGCTGGCGCACTTCCTGGTGCCGACCGCCCGCATGTGGGACGACGTCGTCCACACCTGCTCCCACCAGCGGCTGTTCTGCGGAGAGGCCTGCATCGCCGCCTGGCTCGACCGCACGGGCAACCAACGTGGCGACGTCCTCGACCTGGCCACCCTGTGGCGCCTGGCGGCCGGGTGGTACACGGGCCGCCTCGACCGCGGCTATCGGCGCCGCGAGCCCGAGGCGGCCCGGGACTATTTCGCGGCGGTCGGCCTGCGCGGCCCCTTCTGGGGGCTGTGACGCAGGCCGACCGGGGCGATCAGGCGCCGGCGCCGAGGCGGGCGGCCAGCAGCTGCTTCCCCTGCTCGGCGCCCTTGCGGCTCTCAGCCTGGGCCTTGCGGAAGAACTCGGCGAGCTCGGTGTCGCCCTCTCGCTCGGCGTCCTTGACGTAGGTCTCGAGGCGGAGGACGTTGCTCAGGCACACCTCGGTGAACCAGATGATGTTGTAGTCCTTGTCCTTCGTGCCCGTGATCTCGCCGGTCTCGGTGGTGCTCATGGACATGCTCCTCCGGGTAGGCGCCCACCCCACGCGCGCCTACCCGGACGGGAGCCGGTGAAACTCGGTCGGCTCAGAGCGTCGCCCCCGGCGTCTCCCACCGCGCGATGGCGCGGTGAGAGACGCCGGAACGGCCTTCGGTACGCTCGCCCGATGGCCGCCGCCAAGCCGCTCGCGTTCGACCCCATCGCCGAGGCGCGTCGGCAATGGGACGCGCACGGGTGGGCGGACGCGTCGGCCGGCATGGCCATGGTCACGTCGATCATGCGGGCCCAGCAGGTGCTCATCGGGCGGGTCGACCGGGCGCTGGCGGGGCTCAACCTCACGTTTGCCCGCTACGAGGTGCTCATGCTGCTGCTGTTCAGCCGGACGGGGGCGCTCCCGCTGGGGAAGGTCGGGGCCCGCCTCCAGGTGCACCCGGCCAGCGTCACCAACGCGGTCGACCGGCTCGAGGCCGACGACCTGGTCCGCCGCCGGCCCCACCCGACCGACGGCCGCACCACCCTGGCCGAGATCACGCCTGCGGGCCGGGACCTCGCCCGGAAGGCCACCGCGGAGCTCAATGCCTCGGTGTTCGGGGCCACCGGCCTCACCCCCGGCCAGCTCGACCAGGTGGTGGACCTGCTGCGCCGGCTGCGGATCGCGGAGGGCGACTTCACCGAATAGTTGGAGGCCCAACCTTTTCAAGAGTTGGACGTCCAACTAATCTGGCACGATGGACGCACCGAGCACCGACGCCGCGCCGCCCCTCCCGCTCCCCTCCCGCATCGGGGTGGTCGGGTGCGGCCTCATGGGCTCGGGCATCGCCGAGGTCGCCGCCCGGGCCGGGCTCGACGTGGCGGTGACCGAGGCCGACGACACGGCAGCAAAGCAGGGCCGGGCCCGGGTGGAGTCGTCGCTGGCCGTCGCCGTGAGGCGGGGCAAGGTCGACGCCGCGGACGCCGAGGCCACCCTCGGCCGCATCGAGGTCACCAGCGACCTCGACCGCCTGGCCGACCGGGACCTCGTGGTCGAGGCCGTGGTCGAGGACGAGGCGGCCAAGGTCGACGTGTTCCGGCGGCTCGACCAGGTCGTCGAGGCCCCCGATGCCATCCTCGCCTCCAACACCTCGTCCATCCCGATCATGAAGCTGGCGATGGCCACCCGCCGGCCCGAGGCGGTGGTGGGCATGCACTTCTTCAACCCCGTCCCGGTGCTCGACCTCGTCGAGCTGGTGCCCTCGCTGCTGACCGCCCCCGCCACCGTCGAGCGGGGCGAGCGGTTCGCCACCGGCGTCCTGGGCAAGCGGGTCATCCGGTCGCAGGACCGGGCCGGGTTCATCGTGAACGCGCTGCTGATCCCCTACCTTCTGTCGGCCATCCGCATGCTGGAGTCGGGCTTCGCAACGGCCGAGGACATCGACGCCGGCATGGTCGAGGGCTGCGCCCACCCCATGGGGCCCCTCCACCTGACCGACCTCATCGGCCTCGACACCACCATGGCCGTCGCCGAGTCGCTGTACGAGGAGTTCAAGGAGCCCCTCTACGCCGCCCCGCCCCTGCTGTCCCGCATGGTCGACGCCGGCCTGCTGGGCCGCAAGACCGGCCGCGGCTTCTACGACTACTCCCGCTGAGGGCTTCCGGCCATGTCCGTCGCCGACCCGACCGCCGCGCCCGGCGCCCAGCCCGCGCTGCATGACCCCACCCGGCCCGTCCGGGTGGTCACCGCCGCCAGCCTGTTCGACGGCCACGACGCCTCGATCAACATCATGCGGCGCATCCTCCAGAGCCAGGGCGCCGAGGTGATCCACCTCGGGCACAACCGCTCGGTGGACGAGGTCGTGCAGGCCGCGGTGCAGGAGGACGTCCAGGCCGTCGCGGTCAGCTCCTACCAGGGTGGCCACGTCGAGTACTTCCGCTACCTGCTCGACCGCCTCCGGGCGGAGGGGCGGGGCGACGTCCGGGTGTTCGGCGGGGGCGGCGGGGTGATCGTGCCCGACGAGATCGCCGAGCTCCACGACTACGGCGTCGCCCGCATCTTCTCGCCGGAGGACGGCCAGCGCCTCGGCCTCGCCCGCATGGTCAACCGGATCATCGAGGAGGGCGACGTCGACCTGGTCGCCGCCGCCCCGCCTCCGGTCGACTCGCTCGCGGGCGGCGGCGACGCCGTCCTCGCCCGCAGCCTCACCGCGCTGGAGTCGGGCGCCTACCCGGCGGCCCACCTCCTGCAGCTGCGGGCCCGGGCGGCGGCCACGACCGTGCCGGTGGTGGGCGTGACCGGCACCGGCGGGTCCGGCAAGTCGTCGCTCACCGACGAGCTGGTCCGCCGGTTCCGCCTCGACCGCGACGACGCCCTCCGCATCGCGGTCGTCGCCGTCGACCCCACCCGGCGCCGGGGCGGCGGCGCGCTGCTCGGCGACCGCATCCGCATGAACGCCCTCGACGGCGACCGCGTCTACTTTCGATCGGTCGCCACCCGCGGCGCCGGCACCGAGGTCCCCGACGCCCTCGACGACATGGTCGCCGCCTGCAAGGTCGCCGGCTACGACCTGGTGGTGGTCGAGACGCCGGGCATCGGCCAGGGCGACGCCGCGGTCGTCGACCACGTCGACTGGTCGCTGTACGTGATGACCGCCGACTTCGGCGCCCCCAGCCAGCTCGAGAAGATCGACATGCTCGACTTCGCCGACGCCGTCGCCATCAACAAGTTCGACCGCCGCGGGGCCGAGGACGCGCTGCGGGAGGTCCGCCGCCAGCTCCGGCGCAACCGGGGCGACTTCGGCGGTGCGCTGGAGGACCTGCCGGTCTTCGGCACCGTGGCCTCGCGGTTCGACGACGACGGCGTGACGGCGCTCTACCAGCACATCGCCGCGGCCCTAGGTGCCCACGGCCTGCCCGCGGGCGGCGGCGTCCTGCCCCCGGTCGCCACGCGCACCTCGTCGCGCCGCGACGCGTTGGTTCCCACCGACCGCGTCCGCTACCTGGCCGAGATCGCGTCGACGGTCCGCGACTACCACGCCGCCACCGCGGCGGAGGCCGCCGCGGCCCGCACCCGGCAGCACGTCGCGACGACCGCCGCCCTGCTCCCGGGCGAGTCGGGCGTGGCCGATCTGGCGGCCCGCACGGACGCGTTGCTGTCGCCCGGGTCGAGGGCGCTGCTCGACGGTTGGCCCGCCACCGTCGCCGCCTACTCGGGCGCCGAGCACGTGGCCGACGTCGGGGGCCGGGAGGTGCGGACGCCCCTCGTCCGGCGGTCGCTGTCGGGCCTGGACGTCCCCCGGGTCGCCCTGCCCCGGTTCACCGACGACGGCGAGCTGCTGCGGTGGCTGCGGGAGGAGAACCTCCCGGGACGGTTCCCGTTCACCGCGGGGGTGTTCCCGTTCAAGCGCGAAGGCGAGGACCCCACGCGCATGTTCGCGGGGGAGGGGGACGCGTTCCGTACCAACCGGCGGTTCCATCTGCTGGCCGGGGGCCAGCCGGCGACCCGGCTGTCGACCGCGTTCGACTCGGTGACCCTCTATGGGTTCGATCCGGACCAGCGGCCCGACATCTACGGCAAGGTCGGCAACTCGGGTGTGTCGATCGCGACGCTCGATGACATGAAGGTGCTGTATGCCGGGTTCGAC
>JBKPHT010000395.1:0-5281 GCA_046730015.1 Actinomycetota bacterium | reverse complement strand
CGCGGTGGCCGTCGTGGGACCTGTCGGCTCGGCAGCTCTGCGACCTCGAGCTGATGCTGGGCGGCGGCTTCTCTCCGCTGCGGGGCTTCCTCGGCCGGACTGACTACGAGTCGGTCTGCGCCCGCATGCGCCTGGCCGACGGCACCCTGTGGCCGATCCCGGTCACCCTCGACGTCCCGGACGCCGTCGGATGTCGACTCGGTTCCGGCGCCAAGCTCGTGCTCCGGGATCCGGAAGGCGTTCCGCTGGCCGTCCTCCACGTCGACGACGCCTGGCGACCAGACCGGGAGGCCGAAGCACAGCAGGTGCTCGGTACCTCGGACGAGGTCCATCCCGGCGTCGCCCACCTTCGGCGGCGGACGGGAAGCTGGTACGTCGGCGGCGCCGTCGAGGGACTGGGGCGGCCCCGGCACTACGACTTCCGGGACCTGCGGCACACGCCGGCCGAGCTGCGGGCCGAGCTCGCACGCCGCGGTTGGGACCGGGTTGTCGCCTTCCAGACCCGCAACCCGATGCACCGGGCGCACCTGGAGTTGCTCGTGCGCGCGGCCCGGGCCACCGACGCCAGCCTCCTCGTCCACCCCGTGGTCGGCCATACCCGGCCGGGCGACATCGACCACTACACCAGAGTGCGGTGCTACCGGGCGGTCATGCCCAGCCTGCCGGTCGGCCGGGCGATGCTGTCCCTGCTGCCGCTGGCGATGCGCATGGCAGGACCCCGCGAGGCCGTGTGGCACGCCATCATCCGCAAGAACCACGGGGCGGACAACTTCATCGTCGGTCGCGATCATGCCGGACCTGGCATGGACCGGACCGGCCGGCCGTTCTACGACCCGTACCAGGCCCAGGACCTCCTGGGCCGGCACGAGGCCGAACTGGGGATCCGGATCCTGCCGTTCCGGCAGATGGTCTATGTGGTGGACGCCGACGCCTACCTGCCGGAGGACGAGGTTCCCTACGGAGCCCGGACGCGCGTCATCTCGGGCACCAAGCTGCGGCGCCAGCTCGATCGGGGCCGTCCGCTCCCCGCCTGGTTCACGCCGGCCGCGGTCGCCCGCGAGCTGCGTCGCAGCCGTCCCTCCCGGGCCGAGCAGGGTGTGACCATCTTCCTCACCGGGCTGCCGAGCGCCGGCAAGTCCACCATCGCGAACGTCCTGCAGGTCCGGATCCTCGAGGGTGGAGGTCGGGGAGTGACCCTGCTCGACGGTGACCTGGTACGGAAGCACCTGTCGGCCGGCCTGGGGTTCTCCAAGGAGGACCGCGAGCAGAATGTCCACCGGATCGGCTTCGTCGCCGCCCAGGTGACCAAGCATCGGGGCGTCGCTATCTGCGCCCAGATCGCCCCCTACGACGCTCCGAGAAAGGCTGTGCGCGCGATGGTGGAGGCCTACGGCGGCTTCCTGCTTGTCCACGTCGCCACCCCGGTCGAGGTCTGCGAGGCTCGGGACCGCAAGGGCCTCTACGCCAGGGCGCGGGCCGGCATGATGCCGGCCTTCACCGGCGTCTCGGACCCCTACGAGCCGCCCGCCGACGCCGACATCGTCGTCGACACCACGCGTTGTACCTCCGAGGAGGCGGCCGAGTCGATCCTCGAGCGCCTCTGGAGCGAGGGGTATCTTCGCGAAGGCGACAACCGGGCGCATTGACTGCCGGGGACGAAACGATGCTTCGCTTGTCTTGGTGCCCGGACCTCGACCCAGCAGCGTCACTCTCCCAAGTCCGAGGACCGCTTCATCCGCTACTGCCACCGATCACCGCATCGGTGGATCCGGGCTCAACCGAAGCTGGCAGTCATTGTCGGGACGTTGGACCTGATGACTTCGAGCTTCTGGATTTGTCGGATGGGCACCTGGATCGTGCTACCCCAAGCGATCCCGCCCGGCCTAGCGGTGAATGAGCGCAACGCCAACCGGCGTCCGTCCCTGGTCAGCAGGCGGACGTCATAGCGGCCCTGTGGGGGTGTCGACCTGAACGTGACGTAGATCCAGGAAGGCGAACCCTGATAGGCGAAGACGGTCCCCGTCTCGGCGCCCCCCGCCAGCAGCAGCGGCGCCGCGCTCAGATCGTGTCCGTGCGCGACCGCCAGCGTATGACGGTAGCTGCTCGCAAGCTCGCGGTCGTCGGCCGTCTGCCACCACACCGTCCCAGCGGTGAGGGCCGCCGCGGCCGCGATCGACGCCGCCCACAGCAGCCGAGGCCGTGGACGACGGCGGCGCGGAGCCGCGGGTGTGAGGCGTGCCAGCACGGAGGACTCGAAGCCCGCCGGGGGGTCATGCTCCGGCACCAGCCAGAGCAGCTCGTCGACGACCTCCGCGGTGCCGGCGAACTCACGCCGGCACGCTGGACAGCCGCTCAGGTGACCCAGGGCGCGTGCCCGCTCATCGCCGGCAGCCACGCCGGCGGCCAGCTCGGGGAACAGCTCCCGGGCCTCGGCGCACACCAGCCCCTCAGCCACCGCTCACCTCCAGCGCCTCGCGGAGCTTGGCAATCCCCCGGCGGATCCGCGTCTTCGCGGTGCCGAGTGGAATGCCCTCCAGGTCCGCAGTCTCTTTGGCGGTCAGGCCGTAGACCACGAACAGCACGATCAGCCTGACCTGTTCCGGAGGAAGCGCACGCAGTGCGCTCCTGAGCTGCTCCCTATCCTCGACGTGCGTGCTCCTGGATTCGCGCTCTTCGCGCGACAGCAACGTTTCCATGAGCGCTTGGGGCTCGATCGGCTGTTCATGGTTACCGCGAAGTCGCAGCGCATCGATGGCGAGGTTGCGTGTGATCGTCAGCACCCAGGTCCCCACCTGCCCCCGCCGCGGGTCGTATGCGGTGGCGCTTCGCCAGATCCGCAGGAATGCCTCCTGCGCCACCTCCTCGGCGACCGCGTTGGATCCCACGATGGTGAGCGCCAGCCCGTAGACCCGTGGCTGGTAGCGGCGGACGAACGCGGCAGCGGCGGCGCCGTCACCCATCGCCATCCCCGCCAGCAGGGAATCGTCCGACAGGTTCATACCACTTGAACCTACACCGCCCAAAGCCGCTTCCCGCTCACCGAGGCGGGAATCCCACGCGCAATCGGGCACCGTAGTACCCAAGGGAGCAAACGCCTTCGGTGGTCCAGGGTCAAGACATGGCGATCAGACCGGTGCGGCGGGATGATGCGGCGAGCCTGCGGGAGATCCGGCTCCGCGCGCTTGGTGATGCGCCGCAGGCATATTTCGCGTCGCTGGAGAACGAGGAGGGCCTGCCGCTGTCGTATTGGGAGAACTGGGCGACCAGCGAGGACAAGGTCGTGTTCGTGGCCGAAGAGGACGGGAGTTGGCTCGGCGTGGTGGGCGCGTTCGTTCACCCGGACAAGCGGGCACGGTGAGTCTGTGGTGGCTGTGGCTTGCACCGAGCGCGCGCCACCCGAGCGTGCCGGCGAGGATGCCCCCAGCGGCCGGCCCGAGCACCGCGCCGAGAGGCGCCACGGCGGCGATGAGGCCGAGCGCTCGTCCGCCTGCGCCTGCGCGGCGAGGCCTGTAGGTCCCGCCCGATGACGGGCAGCGCGACGGCCACGATGGTCATGTCGAGCGTCACCATCAGCAGCGCCAGGCCGAGACCGGCGATCGGCAGCCAGCGGCTGCGGTTCACGGTCCCGGCCTGTTCCGGTGGGGCCGCCACGGTCAGGGCCCGTCGGCCGCTGTCGGCAGGTGCTCGACGGCTCCAGGATCCCGCTCCCGCACGTCGAAGTGTCGCTGGCACAGCCGCTGCCGGCGCGCGTCACGCACCATGTAGGTCCCGAGGACGAGTTGGACGACGCTGCGCGTGAGATCCTCCCATCGGTCGCGGAGCCACAGGTAGGCCAGCGGCGCGTGGCGGGGACGGCGGGAGCCGTCGCGCGGCGCGAGCAGGCAGGGCCCGCGGTTCGGCATCGAGCGGGTGTGGGATGCCGATGTGTACAGCGCGAAGCGCTTCAGCGTCTCGCGGGCGGCGACCCGCATGGTGATCGGCGCCAGCCGCCATGCCGGACACGGTCGGTTGGAGGCGACCCCGAACGGGATGTGGTTGGCGTCTCGCACGGAAAGTGTCTCCCACCGAGAGGGGTCGAAGCGGTCAGGATCCTCGAAGCCGACGCGGTGGAACGCAGGGTAGTTGAAGCACAGCACCGAGCCACTCGGGAGGGTGACACCATCGCTGACCGTGATCTCCCCGGTCGTGATGCGGTGGGCGATCCCGAAGAGCGGGTAGAGGCGGAACGTCTCCTCGATGACCTGGTCGAGGTAGCGGTCGTCGCGCACGGCCCGGGTCTGCGCCTCGGGGTGCTGGGCGAGGACCATCAGCAGGTGGGCCACCGCCTCGGAGGTCTGCACGATCGCGGTGTTGAAGAAGGTGCCCTGCAGGTAGAGGGCGCGCTCACGGGTCGACAGGTCCGCGGGAAGCTCATGGGGCAGGCCACCGGCTTCCAGCCGGTCGATGAGGAACCGGGTCAGGCGGTCCCGACGGTCCATGTGCCGCAGCCCGCAGCACTTGAGTGCGGTCACGACGTCGTCAGCGTTGTCCACGATGAGGTCGCGTGCCTTGGGCGGGCATCGCTCCCCGAAGACGACCTCGTAGTAGAACTCAGCCCATGCCGGCATCATCAGGTCGCGGAGCCGGACCAGCCGGGTACCGTGGATGCCGTTGAGCGCCCGGGCCGAGCACCGCTCCGCCAACGCCTCGGCCCGGGTGCGAGGCACGCTGAGGATGCGCCGGGTGGTGTGGGCGATCTCCTCGTAGCGATCCCCCGCCTCCAGGTGCTCCTGGTGCAGTTCGGCGCCCGGCGACAGCCAGTACCAGAACAGGTCCGACAGGCCAGCGCCCCGGCTGCGCCCGTTCGCCGCCGGGTGGGAGTAGACCTCCTTGAACTGCGCGGCGCCGACGAGGTCGCCGGGCACGGGAATCCCCTCGTGGCCGTTGAGGTGGGCGAACACGCGCATGCGCAGCGCGACGACCCCCTTCGGCAGCCAGAACGGGAGGCTCACCACGACGAGCACGCATAGGGTCAGGACGAGCACCGGGGGCACGGGTTCCTCCAGATGAGATCGGGGCTCACGTCGCCTGGCGAGCGACAGCCGCACAGGGCCAGCGCCTGGTCGAACTCGGCGCCGAGCATCTCCAGCACCCGCACGACGCCGTCCTCACCGTCCACCGCGAGCCCCCACAGGACGGGACGCCCGATCGCGACGGCGTCCGCGCCGAGGGCCAAGGCCTTGAGGACGTCAGTGCCGCGACGGACCCCGCCGTCCAGCAGCAGCGGAACGGTCCCGCCGAT
>JBKPHT010000394.1:0-10369 GCA_046730015.1 Actinomycetota bacterium | reverse complement strand
CGAGCCGGGCGGCGTGCGCCCGAGCCGGGGCGTCGCCGGCCTCCAGCTCCCGCTGCACCGTCGCCAGCACCCGGGCCGCCACGCGGGCGTGGAACCGGACCCGGCCCTCGGTGGCCGCCATGACGTCGCCCTCCAGGAACTCGCGCACGGCCTCCACCAGCTCGGCCGCGGTCGGGGCGTCGTGCGGCGCCGTCACGGCAGCACCAGCAGCAGGTCGTACTCGACCTCGCAGACCCGGCGGCCGATGGCCGCCAGCTCGACCGACCGGACGACGCCGGTCAGGTGGGTCGACGCCTGCATCACGCAGATGATCCCCCACTTCAGCGTGCCCAGCACCTCCCACCAGGCCAGGGCCTCCCGGTCGACGGTCGGGCCGCCGGCGTCCTCGTAGCCCGCAACCAGCTCGTCGACCGTCCCGAACCCGCCGACCCGGGGCCCCGCCCCGAACCGCCAGGCCCGGACGCACAGCCAGCCGAGGTCCTCCAGCGGGTCGCCCAGGTGGGCCAGCTCCCAGTCGAGCACGGCCGCCAGCCCGTCCGGCCCGACCACGAGGTTGCCGTTGCGGAAGTCGCCGTGGACCACCCGCGTCGGCCCGGCGGCCGGCCGGTGGGCGTCGAGCCAGCGGAACCCCAGCTCGAACGCCGGATGGGCCTCGCCCATACCGTCGAGCGTCTCGCGGAGCTGGGCGAGCTGGTCGCCGCCCGCCAGCGCCGGCGACACCGCCGGGTCGATCCGGTGGACGCCGGCCAGCGCCTCGCCGCACTGCCGGGCCAGCCGGGGGCGGGCGGTGGCGAACTCGTCGTCCCGGAGGATCTTGCGGGCGATCGTCTCGCCCGGCACCCGCTCGACCACCATCCACGACGGCCCCAGGGCGGACGTGGCCGGGTCGTCACCCGCGGACCCGTCACCGGCCACCACCGCCGGCACCGGGACGCCCTCGGCCGCCGCCGCGCGCAGCAGCGCCGCCTCGGTCGCCATGCCGGCGCGCCGGACGACGCCGGGCCGCTCCTGCTGGAGGATGAGTGGCCGGCCGCCGGCGTCGAACGCCCAGGTCTGGCGGGACGCCCCGCCCGACAGTCGGCGCAGCCCGGTGACCGCGCCGGGGGCGACGCCGAGCGCGCCGGCGAGCGCCACAGCGAGGTGGTCCGGGGCCGCGGCCGTGTCCCTGGCCGCGGCCGTCACTCGATCGGCACGAGGGGCCGGCCCTCGTCGTCGAGCTGGTGCAGGTACTCGCTGATGCCGTAGCCCGTCCGGCCCTCGTAGGTCCATCGGGCGAGGCCCTCGTTGACCACCGTGAGCCGGGCGCCGGTCCGATGAGGCACGCCGTAGACCCGGAGCACGTCGCCCCGGAGCTCGTGGACCCGGCCCCGCTTGTCGGTGGCCCGGACGTGGCTGACCAGGTGGGTGACCTTGTCGTCCGCCAGCTCGCTGGTCACGTCCCAGTGCCGGATCGAGGTGGCCTCGCCATCGCGCCACACCCAGCCCCGGTGCAGGTCGCCGGCGGGCGTGCCGATGCGGATGCCGCCGAAGTGGGTGGCGTCGTCGATGTTGATCGAGAACCACCGCCACATCTGGGGGCCGCCCCACCGTCGGGGGCCCCACGACTTGTCGCGGTTGCCCCGCGCGCTCGCCGGGTCGAGCGTCCAGGTGTCGCCGTCGAGGGAGACTGTGCCGGACCACGAGCCCGCCTGCTCGAGATGGCCCTTGCCGACGGTGGTGGCGGTGGCAGCGGAGGTGTCGTCGGTCCTCTCGCTGCGGGCCAGGCCGTCGGTGCCGATCGCGGGGGTGAGGGCGGTGAAGGTGAGGTCGAGGCGGAGGCGCCCGGACCCGGGGGTGGGAGCGGGCAGGTCGCCGGGGTGCGGCAGGGGCAGCGGCAGGTCGAGCACCTGGGCGTCGGCGTCGGTCACGAGCCGCCAGGTGGCCATCGGCTCGACCCGGACGTAGCGGACGCCGCCGACGTCGAGGTCGTCGTCGGTCATCACGGCCTGGGGGCGGACACCGCGGACGTTGGCGATGCGGCCGCCGGGCAGCCACACCGACAGGCCGACGTCGATCGTGCCCTCGTTGGGGCGGACGCCGATGCGGGTGAACAGCCCGGTGTCCGACCCGGGGTCATAGCCGTTGAAGTAGTAGGACTCGCTCCACGCCGCATCACCCTCGACCGGGTGGGCGAAGTCGTGGCTGGCCTCGAGTACCGGCACCGCCGCTCCCCCTGTTGTCGCCCTGGCTGCATCGCCCTGGCTCTGTCGCCCTGAAACGACGGCCACTGACCGTGTGACCGACGCCACTAGTTCTAGCCGCAAACGCACCGTTTCCGGTCGCATCACCCCCGAAACGCGAGCTTGCCCGGCGGGCGGGGCCAGTCGAACGCCACGAGCTGGCCGGTCCCCGACAGGGTCGCGTACGCGGTGCCGTCGGCCGCGAAGCAGACGTTGGTGGTGAGCGGGTCGGCGAGGGGCGTGAACTCGACCTGGTCGCCGCCGGGCGAGAACGCCGTGATGCCGGGCGTGCCGCCCAGGGTGGCGACGCAGATCCAGCCCTCGCCGTCGACCGCCAGCGAGTCGAACAGGGCGCCGCCGCCGGGGTGGCCGATCAGCTCGCCGCCCTTCGGCCCGAGCAGGCCCGACCCGGTGACCTCGCCCGGGCCGGTCACGTCCCAGCCCCAGAGCCGGCCGGTGTGGGTCTCCGCCACGTACACCCGGTCGCCGGCGGGCGACAGCCCGATGCCGTTGGGCGAGTCGAGCGGGGCCACCACCTCCGTGACCTTCCCGGCGTCGGGCGCGAGGTGGTAGAAGCCGGTGCGGTCGGCGGTCCGCTCGGTCAGCACGCCATGGTCGGTGAACCAGATGCCGCCCTCGGCGTCGAACACGAGGTCGTTGGGCGCCCGCAGCGGGTGGCCGCCGCACTCGGTGGCGAGGGTGGTGACCTCGCCCGACGCGAGGTCGACCCGCTGCAGCGACCCGTGGCCCGGCCAGCTGGGAGGGGGCGGCGACCCGGGGAACGTCAGCCCGAAGCGCTCGTGCCAGTCGAAGCACCCGCCGTTGTTCGTGACGTACACGGCCCCGTCCGGGCCGATCGCGGCGCCGTTGGGCCCGCCGCCGCAGTCGGCCACGACGGTGCCGGTGCCGTCGGGCTCGACCCGGGTGAGCACCCCCCCGGCGATCTCGACCACCAGCACGGCGCCGTCCTCCAGCGCGATCGGTCCCTCGGGGAAGCGGAGGCCGGTGGCGACCACCCGGAGGTTGGCGGGCTCGACGGTACGGGTCTCGACCATGGCGGCGGAGTCTGCCACCGTGGCCGATGTCACGCCCGGGCGGCGGGCTCGGGGCGTCGCCGGCTCAGCCGGCGACGAGGTCGCGCAGCAGCGCCCGGGTCCGCTGGCGGGACGCCCTCCGGTCGTCGCCCACCGCGAACGGCGCCGCCCACACGTCGGTGGCGCCCGCGGCCACCAGCCGCTCGATCGCGCCGGCGACCTGGGCCTCGGTGCCGACGATGGCGGCCTCGGCCGGCGACGACACCCCGCCTGCGGCCAGCACCCGCTGGTAGTTGGGCAGCATCCCGTAGAGGGCGAACTGGCGGGCGGCCGCCTCGCGCCCGGCGTCGGCGTCGTCGGTGACCGCCACCGGAAGCCCGACGACGACCCGGGGAGCCGGCCGGCCGGCGGCTGCCGCCGCCTCGGTGATGGTGGGGGCGATCAGGCTCTCGACCGCGGCCGCGTTGGCCATCCAGGTGATGGTGCCGTCGGCCAGCTCGCCGGCCGTGCGCAGCGACTTCGAGGCGAGGGCGGCGACGACGACCGGCAGGGGCTCCTCGGGCCGGGTGCGGAGCTGGGCCTCGGCCCGGTACTCCTCGCCCCGAAACGAGGTGCGGCCGTCGCGCAGCAGGTCGCCGACGACGGTGAGGTACTCCCGCAGGTGCCGGGCGTTGGTGTCGTAGCTGAGGCCGTAGACGCCCTCGATCACCGGCCGGTGCGACACGCCGACGCCGAGGGTGAAGCGCCCGTCGCCGACGGCCCGGGCGACGCCGGCGGCCTGGTCGGCCATGAGCACGGGGTGGCGGGGGTAGGTCTGGACGATCGAGGTGCCGAGCTCGATGTGGTCGGTGGCCCGGCCGACGAGCGGGAGCACGGCGAACGGGTCGACGCCGGCCGCGCCGGCATACCACAGGCTGGTGAAGCCGTCTGCCTCGGCCTCCCGGGCCTGGTCGATGATCCGGTCGACGGTCTGCCCCCCGCCGCTGATGCCGATGCGCAACGTCACGGCCGGGAACCTAGCGGCGGCCTACCGTGCCGGCCGTACCCGAGGCGATAGGGGCCGGTCTCCCGTACCCGAGGCGATAGGGGCCGGGGGCCGACCACCATGACCTCGAGAACCGGGAGGGGCGGCTAGCGGGGGGCCGGGGGGACGGGCTGGGGGGCGCGGGGGTCGAGCAGGGCCGACCGCATCGCGAGCAGGCCGGCCGTGGCGCGGTCGACCATCTCGTCGTCCCGTTCGGGCGAGCCGACCTCCAGCCAGGCGAGCACCGACTCCAGCAGCCAGGTGAACACCATCTCGGCCGACCACCGGTCGAAGACCGGGTCGCCGGTCTCGAGGGTGAGGAGGTGGCCGACGGCGGCGACGGCCTGGCTGCGCTGCTCGCGGGCGTAGCCGGCGAACTGGGGCTCGCGGGCGGCGTGCCGCCACAGCAGCACGAAGCCGTCGGGGTGCGACCGGGCGACGTTGAGGAACGTGCGGATGCTCTGGCCCCGCCGAGGCCCGGCCTCCATCCCGGCCACCAGCTCTTCGCCGTGGCGCTGGAACACCCGCTGGAGGATGGCCCGGTAGAGCTCCTCCTTGGTGTCGAAGTGCCGGTAGACGAGAAGGCGGCTGACCCCGCAGGCAGCGGCGACGTCGTCCATCGAAGTGGCGGCGAAGCCGGAGGTGGCGAAGGCCCGGGCGGCGCCCCAGAGGATCTGCTCGCTGCGCTCGGCGCGGCTGAGCTGCTTGCGTCGGGCGGGAGCGCCTCCCCCGGTGCGGGAGGTGCGGGACGTGCGAGAGGCGGCGGAGGTGGTGGTAGGACCGGCCATGTATACGCGGGAGTTTACCCTTCCCTTTGTTTACGCACGCGTTTACTCTTGCGGCCATGACCGCCGTTCAGCTCGAGTACACCGCGGCCGAGCTGCTCGCCGACCACCCCGTCGCCGAGCCGCTCATCGCCGGCGGCCGGGTCTGCCACGGGGGGTTCCGCGACGACGGCAGTTACGTGTCGCCCCGCACCCTCCATCGGGTCCCCGCCATCGCCGCGTGGCAGGCGCGGCACCGCGAGCTGTTCGGCACCGAGATCATCGACGTCCCCCTCGACACCTGGCCCGACCACTACCCCAACGTCGCCCAGGCCCGGTTCCTCGTCGACGCAGGCGTCCCCGAGCCGCTGATCGCCTCGCTCACCCGCATCGGCACCGTCGAGGGGCTCGGCGCCAACATCCGCCACCTGCAGCCCGGCGACCTCCAGCGCCGCTTCGACGAGGACATCACCGGCACCGCCCTCGCCCACCTCGGCCGCGGCCTGTTCGAGGCCCACGGCCGCGACGAGGCCGGCTGGGAGCAGGAGGCCGGCCACAAGGACATGTGGTTCGCCGCCCGCGACCTCGCCTTCGAGGACCGGGCCGCCGACATCGACGTCGAGGCGATGCTCGCCCGCATGGGCTTCGGCCCGGCGGGCTCCGGGGGCGACCTCCCGCCCCGGGTCCTTCCCGACGACATCGAGCCCAACCTCGAGCTCGTGGCCGGGCTGATGGTCCGGGTGTTGCTCATCGAGATCCAGGCCTTCCACACCTTCGCCTGGGCCGAGGAGTGGCTCGCCGACCCCGACCTCGTCGGCGGAGACGGCGCCGCCGCGACCCTCGTGTCCCACATCCGAGCCGACGAGTCTCCCCACGTCGGCTACCTCCGCACCGCGCTGACCGAGATGCGCGACCGCACCTGGATCGGCCACTCGGGTCGCCGGTACCCGGGCACCGAGATGATCAGCACGCTGTGGGACCGGAGCATGGCCCAGTCGCTCGGCCAGAACCGGGTCACCACCCGGGCCGCGCTGGTCAAGGAGGTCGAGCACTGGTGCCGCAGGCGGCCCCGGGGCGAGGACCTCCTCGCCGAGTTCCACTCCCTCGCGACCGTGGAGGCGGCGGCGTGAAGTTCGGCATCTTCTACGAGCACCAGCTCCCCCGGCCCTGGGACGAGGGCAGCGAGCTGAAGCTCATCCAGGACGCGCTGGAGCAGGTCGAGCTGGCCGACAGGCTCGGGTTCGACGTCGTGTGGGAGGTCGAGCACCACTTCCTCGAGGAGTACAGCCACTCCTCGGCCCCCGAGGTGTTCCTGGCCGCTGCCTCCCAGCGGACACGCGACATCCGTCTCGGCCACGGCATCATCCAGACCGCCCCCGGCTACAACCACCCGGCCCGCACCGCCGAGCGTGTGGCCATGCTCGACCTCGTCTCGGGCGGGCGGGTCGAGTTCGGGTCGGGCGAATCGTCGTCCGAGGCCGAGCTGGGCGGGTTCGGCATCGACCCGGTCACCAAGCGGGACGCCTGGCTGGAGGGCCTGGAGGTCGCCGTCCGGTGCATGACCGAGGAGCCGTTCACCGGCGTCGACGGCACCTTCGTGACGATGCCGCCGCGCAACGTCGTGCCCAAGCCGGTGCAGAAGCCCCACCCGCCGCTGTGGGTGGCGTGCTCGCGGCGCGACACCATCCTCCTCGCCGCCGAGAAGGGCATCGGCGCCCTCACCTTCGCGTTCATCGACCCGGAGGAGGCGCGGACCTGGGTCGGCGACTACGAGCGGACCATGGCCGAGACGTGTGTCCCGGTCGGTCAGTCGGTCAACACCAACATCGCCTGCGTCACCCAGATGATGTGCCACCCGGACGAGAGCGAGGCCCTGAAACGGGGGCTCGAGGGCGGCAACTTCTTCGGCTACTCGCTCGGCCACTACTACATCTTCGGCGACCACCGGCCGGCGAAGACCGACGTGTGGGCCGAGTTCGTCGAGCGCCGGGGCGAGCGGGGCTACTCCCCCGAGATCGACGCCGCCCTGGCCGAGGAGCGCCTCGGCGCCAAGCTGGCGGCCGGCGACATCACCGGCCTGCGGGGCGCCACCGGGACCCCGAAGCAGATCCGCGACTTCCTGGTGCGGTTCGAGGAGGCCGGCATCGACCAGCTGATCTTCATCATGCAGGCCGGGAAGAACCGCCACGAGCACATCTGCGAGTCACTCGAGCTGTTCGGCACCCAGGTGCTGCCCGAGTTCAAGGATCGGGACGAGGGCCGGGTCAAGGCCAAGGCCGAGCGGCTGGCGCCGACGATCGAGGCCGCCATGGCCCGCAAGCCCGAGGCCGGCCCGCCGCTGCCCGACGATTTCCACTTCGAAGCCATCCCCGTCAAGTGGATCGGCGACAACGAGGAGGGCAAGGCCTGGCTGCAGCGGTTCGCCGACGACAAGGCGACCGGCACCAACGCCCCCGAGTTCGACATCGGCCGGTGACCGGGCCCGTCGCGATCGTCAGCGGCGGCGCGTCCGGCATCGGCGCCGCCACCGCGGCCCGGCTGGCCGCCGACGGCTACCGCGTCGTGGTGGCCGACGTGCAGGTCGATCTCGGCAAGGAGCACGCCGAGGCGATCGGCGGCCGGTTCGCGGAGCTCGACGTCCGCCACTCGGCCGACTGGGACCGGCTGGTCGCCGAGGTGCTGGCCACCGAGGGCGGCCTCGACGTCGTCCACCTCAACGCCGGGGTCACCACCCGCCAGCCCGACCTGCTCGCCCTGACCGACGACGCGTACGACCGGGTGGTCGACGTCAACGTGCGGGGCGTCGTGTCGGGCGCCCTGGCTGCCGCGCGGGCGATGGCCGATCGGGGGACCGGCGGGGCGTTGGTCGTCACCGCCTCACTGGCCGGGATCCTCGCCTTCGCCCCCGACCCGATGTACACGCTGACCAAGCACGCGGTGGTCGGCTTCGTCCGGGCGGCCGCCCCCCAGCTGGGGGCGCGGGGCATCACGATCAACGCGGTGTGCCCGGCCGTCGTCGACACCCCGCTGCTGGGGGACGAGGGCCGGGCCCGGATGGCGGAGGCCGGCATCCCGATCATGCCCGCCTCCGACATCGCCGACGCCGTCGTGACCGCCATCGGCTCCGGCCGCACCGGCGAGTGCTGGACCTGCTGGCCCGGACGGCCGCCGCAGGTCCACGAGTTCCTGGACCCGCGGCCCGGCGGGTAGGCGCCTCACGCCGCGGGCGCCCGTAGCGTTGGACGGGTATGGGTAGCTCACGCACGACCGCCGTCAGCAGCCTGGGCGGCGTGCCGACGGTCGTCGCCCCGGCCGCCGGCTCGCCGGGCCAGCTCGGCCTGCCGCTGGGCGGCCCCGGGCCCGATCTCGACCCCGTCCCGGTCCGCACTGAGCCCCTGCCCGGCGCCGTCCACATCGCCGGCTGGCTCGACCTCGCCGCCCAGCGGGAGCTGGCCGATCGGTTCCGGGAGTGGGCCCGGCCGCCCGCCGGGCTGCGACACCCGCGGGTGCCGACCGGGCACCTGATGACCGTCCAGTCGGTCTGCCTGGGCTGGCACTGGCAGCCCTACGCCTACTCCCGGACCGCCGACGACACCGACGGCGCCCCGGTCAAGCCGCTGCCCGCCGACCTGGCCGACCTGGCCCGGGCGGCGGTCGCCGACGCTTACGGCGCCGCCAGCCCCGCCGCACGCCGGTACGCCCCCGACGCCGCCATCGTGAACCTGTACGCGCCGGGCGCCCGGCTCGGCCTGCACCAGGACGGCGAGGAGCCGTCGCCCGCCCCGGTGGTCACGATCAGCCTGGGGGACACGTGCCGGTTCCGGTTCGCCGGCGTGGACCGCCGGACCGGGCCGTTCACCGACCTCGACCTGGCCAGCGGCGACCTGCTGGTGTTCGGCGGATCGAGCCGGCGATTCTTCCACGGGGTGCCGAAGGTGTACGACGCCACCGGCCCCGACGGGCTGGGGCTGCCGCCGGGCCGGCTGAGCATCACCGTCCGCGAGACGGGCCTGGCGTGACGGTGGCCGCGGTGCGTCCCGCCGGGACCGCCACCGGGCGGGTCGACGGGCTCGACTGGGCCGCCGTCCGGACCGGGCTCGACGACCTCGGCAGCGCCGTCGCCGGCCGGGTGCTGGCCGCCGCAGAGTGCCGGTCGCTGGCCGCGATGTACGACGACGCCGACCGGTTCCGGACGACGATCGACATGGCCCGCCACCGGTTCGGCGAGGGCGAGTACCGCTACTTCGACCGGCCGCTCCCGGGCCTGGTGGCCGAGCTGCGGGCTGCGTTCTGGCCCCACCTCCTGCCGGTGGCGCGGGACTGGGCCGACCGCCTCGGTCGCCCGGCGCCGTGGCCCGACGACCTCGACGACTGGCTGGCCCGCTGCCACGATGCCGGCCAGACCCGGCCGACGCCGCTGATGCTGCGCTACGGACCCGGCGACTGGAACGCCCTCCACCGCGACCTGTACGGCGACCTGGTGTTCCCGCTCCAGGTGGTCGTCGGGCTCGACCGCCCGGGCGACGACTACACCGGCGGCGAGTTCGTCATGACCGAGCAGCGCCCCCGGGCCCAGTCCCGCGCCACGGCGGCGACGATCGGGCGGGGCGAGGCGCTGGTGTTCACCACCAGCGACCGCCCGGTCCGCACCGCCCGGGGCTGGTCGGCCGCCCCGCTCCGCCACGGCGTCAGCGTCGTCCGCTCCGGCCACCGCCGCACCCTGGGCCTCATCTTCCACGACGCCCGCTGACCCCGGACAGGCTCCCGAGGCGATAGCCGTCGGCCCCTCGAAGCCCTATCGCCTCATGGAGTGAGGGCGGACGGTCACCCCGCCGGGGCGAGGCGGGCGGACTGGGCGGCGAGGTGGCGCTGCTCGGGGAGGCTGGTGGTCCGGCGGGCGGCGGCGTGGTAGTCGGCGCGGGCGCCGGGGACGTCGCCGGCCAGCTCGCGGAGGCGGGCCCGGACGGCGAGGAGGCGGTGGTGGTCGGCCATCCGGGGGTCGTCCTCGAGGGTGGCGACCACGCCCAGCCCCGCCTCCGGGCCCTCGACCATCGCCAGCGCCACGGCCCGGTTGAGGGTCACCATCGGGCTCGGGTCGACCTGCTCCAGCACGCCATACAGCGCCAGGACCTGCGGCCAGTCGGTGTCCTCGGCCCGGGCCGCTTCGTCGTGGACGGCGGCGATGGCCGCCTGCACCTGGTACGGCCCCACCGGCCCGACCGGCAGCGCGGCGGTCACCAGCGCGACGCCCTCGGCGATGGCGTCGCGGTCCCACAGCCCCCGGTCCTGGTCGGCCAGCGGCACCAGCGTGCCGTCGGGGCGCGACCG
>JBKPHT010000393.1:0-6943 GCA_046730015.1 Actinomycetota bacterium | reverse complement strand
CACCCCGGTGAGGACGGACACGCCGTGGGTGGCGACCGCCTCGAGCGTCGAGTGGGGGTCGAACCGCTCGACCAGCACGACCGAGCTGCCCACCACCAGGGCCAGGCCCAGCAGCGCGTTCAGCCCGAAGACGTGGAACAGCGGCAGCACGCACAGGGTGACCTCGTCGGCACCGTCGGGCCGCTCGGGGTTGGCCAGCATCTGCTCGATGTTGGCCAGCAGGTTGCCGTGGGTGAGCATCGCCGGCCGGGGCGCGCCCGCCGTCCCGCTTGTGAATAGCAGGACGGCCACGTCGGTCGGTTCCCGGTCGACCAGCGGGGCCGGCTCGGCCTCGAACAGGTCGCCGATCGGGACACCGCCGTCGTAGCCGGGCACGTCGGCGGCCAGGCCGTCGACCGCGTGGCGGGCCGTCGGGCCGAGCAGCGCCAGCCGGGCTTCGACCGCGGTCAGCTCGCGCTCCAGCTCCGGCGGAGGGCTCTGGGGGTTGAGCGGCACCGCGACCGCCCCGACCCCGAGCGCGGCCAGGTAGGCGACCACGAAGTACCAGTTGTTGGCGGCCACGATCGCGACCCGGTCGCCGGGCGCGACGCCCCGGGCCACCAGCCCGCCGCGGGCCCGCGCCACCTGGTCGCGCAGCTCGCCGTAGGTGGTGACCTGGCCCCGGCTGTGCAGCGCCGGGCTGTCGCCCGGGTGCCCTTCGATGACGCTCGCCAGGTTCATGCGCCCGGGAGTCTTGCAGGTTCCTATCGAGCGAACAGCAGCAGCTGGATGGCGCTGGCGCCCAGGATGAGAGCGAGCAGGACGGCGAGCACGATGGTGGTGCCGGGTCTCATCGGGGCGTCCGTCGCAGGCTGACGGGGGACGTGGCGCCGTTGCCCGAGCCGGCGTCGGCGCTCTCCGCGGCCCCGGGCTCCTCGTCGCCGATCAGCGGGGCCAGGGTCAGCTCGTCGCCCGCCGCCAGGCCCAGGACCTCGGCCGCCGAGCCCCGGCTGACGCTGACCGCCAGCAGCCCGTAGCTGTCGACCACCAGCCCGACCTGGCCGGGGGCCAGGTCGTCGTAGGCGTGGCTGCGGCGGGCGGTGCGGACGCCGGGCTGCGGCCGGGTCCAGCGGAGCTGCACCCGGTCGCCCCAGCCGGCGATCTCGTCCGGGTCGACGTTGACCTGGCAGTTGCCGTAGCGGTCGACCCACAGCACCTCGCCGACGAGGGCACCGTCCTCCTCACGCGGCAGCGGGACGAGCCCCGGCACCAGCTCGGCCGGGTCGACCGGGGGCCCGAGCTCGCCGAGCGGCACGCCCATGCACAGGTGGGCGGCGGCCGGGGCGAACACGTCGCGGCCGGCGAAGGTCGGGCCGGGGGCGGGAAGCTGGTAGTCCGGGTTGGTCAGCTCGACGGCTGCGGTGGCGCCGCCGACCATGCCGACCGCCGAGGCGAGCAGCCCGTTGTCCGGCCCGACCAGATACGACTGGCCGTCGCCGACCTCGATGGCAACCGCCCGTCGCTGGGTGCCGACCCCGGGGTCGACGACGGCCAGCACGACGCCGGGGCAGAGGTACTGGGCGCTGCGGGCGAGGGCGTAGGCGCCGGCCTTCACGTCGTAGGGCCGGATGTCGTGGGTGATGTCGACCACGGTGACGTGGGGGGCGATCGACCGGATGACCGACTTGACCACCCCGACGAACTCGTCGCTGGTGCCGTAGTCGGACAGGAAGCTGATGGTGTCGAGGCGCGGGGGCATGCGGTGTCGGGGGATCCTTGCTGGTGCGTCGTGCTGGTGCTTCGTGCTGGTGCTGTGGTCGTGCTGGGTGGTCGTGCGTCGTCAGCCGGCCTGGGTGAACCGGGCCGCGAGGTAGGCGTCGACGTCGTCCTCCAGGATGCGGTACGCCTTGCCGACCCGCACCGCGCGCAGCTCACCCGACTTGATGAGCCGGTAGACCGTCATGGACGAGACCCGCAGGAGATCGGCGACCTCCTGGGGAGTGAAGAACCGGGCGCGCGACACAGCCATGGGGAAGACCCCTTCCAACTCCGCTGGGGTCACTGTACGCGACCGTGGCTGGTGGGGCGAGTGGGGCAGCCGTGCCCACCGGCCCTGGCTGGCGAGGCGATAGGGGTCGCAAGCGGGTTCTCGAGGCGATTGCTGTCGGCCCCCGATCCCTATCGCCTCGGGAACGACCGAACGACCCCTATCGCCTCGGGAACGGCCGCCGGTCAGCCCGCTCGGCCGAGCTCGCGGCTGCGCTCGGTGGCGGCGGCGACGGCGTCGAGGAACGCGGCCCGCACGCCGGCGGACTCGAGGGCCCGGAGGCCCGCAGCCGTCGTCCCGCCCGGCGACGTGACCGCCGCCCGTAGAGCCTCGGGCCCCTCGGGTGACTCGTCGAGCAGCCGGGCGGCGCCGAGCAGCGTCTGGGTGGCCAGTGCGGCGCTCACCGGCCGGGGCAGGCCGACCAGCACGCCCGCGTCGATCAGGGCCTCGGCCACCAGGAACACGTAGGCCGGGCCCGACCCCGACAGCCCGGTCACGGCGTCGAGCAGTCCCTCGTCGACCCGCACGACCTGTCCGACCGCGCCGAGGATCCGCTCGGCCCAGGCCAGCTCCGAGTCGCCCGCCTCCCGGCCCGGCGCCACCGCCGCCGCGCCCGCACCGACCAGGGCCGGGGTGTTGGGCATGGCCCGGACGACCGGGGTGCCCGGGCCGAGCGCCGCCTCCAGCCGGGCCAGCGTCACCCCGGCGGCGATCGACAGCACCGGCGTCCGCGACCCAGCGGCGGCGAGCGCCCGGCAGACGGTCTCGACGTCGCCCGGCTTGACCGCCAGCACGTGGCCATCGGCGCCGCTGGGCTCGGCCGCGACCTCGAGCCCGGCGAACCGCTCCCCCAGCTCGTCGGCCCGGGACGGCAGCTTCTCGACCACCCGCATCTCGCCGGCCTTGGCCCACCCGGCCGCCAGCAGCCCGGCGACCAGCGCCTCGCCCATCTTGCCGCCGCCGATCACCTGGAGCCTGGGCATCGTCATGCCCCGAACGTTAGGGCGGGCCGGTCCGGGGGCCCGGGGCGCGGCCGACGACTTCCCCGAACGTGGCGCGGCCCCGGACCCCCAGGACCATCAGACTACACGAAAGGCACGGAGGTAGGATCAACGGGAGAAACGGGACGCGAACCCCAAGCGCAGGGCCGGCTGGAAGAACTGCTCGACCCACTGGTACAGCGACCCCAGCACCCGGTCGAGCTCGTCGTCGTCGACCGAGTCGTTGCCGATCTGGCCCACCAGGAAGATCGCGTCCTCGACCCCGATGGCGAAGCTCGCCCCGTACAGCCCGGCGTTGCGCCGCAGCAGCTGCTCGTACACCGCGGCGTGGTTCTCCTCCGGCGCCGGCATGACGTAGGTCTCGTAGTGGAGCGTCCGCTGGCGGAGGTGGAACCAGATCGTGAACACGTCCTTCTGCTCGCCCCGGACCCGGACGAACCAGCGCCGCTCCCCCGATTCCTCGTCCCTCTCCACGGCCGCGACCACCGGGTTGTCGGCGAGCTGGCGGTCCAGCCAGGCCTCGATCCGCTCGGCCAGGGCGGCGAGCTCGGCATCGGTCGACGGTCGCTGCGTCATGCCCGCCGACGCTAACGGGACTCGACCGGTGTGCCCGCCCCCGGCCCGGGGGGACAGACTGAGTCGATGCAGCCCGACCCGCGGTGGACAGCCCAAGACCTGGCGGGGACGGCCCGCGCCGTCGACGTGTGGTGGGGCCTGCTGGCCGCCGGGCTCGACCCGCTGCCGCCCGACCTGGTCGCCGTCGGCCGGGACGTCGGCCGCCTCCGCGCCCGGGTCGCCGCCCGCGGCGACGTCGCGGTCCGGGGCCCCGCCGGCACCGCGCTGGTCCGGGCGCTGTCCGACGCCGGCCGGGCCGCCCACCGCCACGGCATGGGCCCCAAGCAGCACACCGGGCGGGTGGCCGGCCTCCACGTGTCGCCGGGCGGCGTCCCCAAGTTCCCGGTCGAGGCGACCGAGGTCAGCTGGCGCGGGCTGGCTGGCGACACGCAGGCCAGCCGGGTCCACCACGGCCGCATCTTCCAGGCCGTGTGCCTGTGGTCGAGCGAGGTCATCCGGCGCCTGGTGCGAGAGGGCCACCCGATCTTCCCGGGTGCGGCCGGGGAGAACGTCACCGTGGCCGGGGTCGACTGGGCCGAGCTCCGGCCCGGCAGCCGGCTGCTGGTCGGCGGCGCGCTGCTCGAGATCACCGTCCCGGCCCTGCCGTGCTCCAAGAACGCGGGGTGGTTCCTCGGCGGCGACTTCAACCGCATGCACCACGAACGACACCCCGGCGACAGCCGCCTCTACGCGCTCGTGGTCCGGCCCGGCCGGGTCGTGCTGGGCGACGACGTCGTCGTCGAGCCGTGACCGCGGTCGCCCGGCTCAGTCCGTGCAGGTGACGAGCGAGCGGGTGGTGAGGTCGGCGTAGATCCGGCGCAGCCGCCCGGCCGCGGTCGACCAGGTGAAGTCCCGCGCCCGGTGCGCCGCCCGGGCCGAGAGCTCGGCGGCCAGCGGCGGGGTGGTCAGCACCTGCTCGGCGTAGGCGGCGAACACGGTCGGGTCGCGGCCGTCGACCAGGAAGCCCGTGCGGCCGTGCTCGACCAGGGTCCGCAGGCCGCCGACCGCGGCCGCCACGACCGGCGTCCCGCAGGCTGCGGCCTCCAGCGCCACCAGCCCGAACGACTCGCTGCGGCTCGGGACCAGCACGACGTCGGCGGCCCGGTAGAAGGTCGACAGCATGTGGTGGGGCTGGGGGGCGGCGAACCGCACGCGCTCGGACACGCCGAGCGCGGCCGCCAGCTTCTCGATCCGCTCGACCTCGGCCCGGCCATCCCGGCCGCTGGCCCCGCCGACCACCACGAGGACGGCGGTCGGGTCGTCGAGCTCGGCCAGCGCCCGGACGGCGACGTCCAGCCCCTTCAGCGGCTGGATGCGGCCGACGAACAGCAGCAGCGGCCCGCCGAACGGGCCGAGGTGCGAGAGCGCGGCGCGTGCCCCGGCCCGGTCGCCAGGCGAGAAGAAGGCGTGGACGACGCCCGGCGGGACGATCTCGATCCGGGCCGGGTCGGCGCCGTAGAGCCGCTCGAGCTGGGCCGCCTCCGCCGCGCAGTTGGCCAGGATGGCGTCCGAGCAGCCGATGACCTGCGCCTCGGCGTCGACCCGGCGCCGCGGCTCGGGATCGCCCGTCTCGGCCTTGACCCGGGCCAGGGTGTGGAACGTGGACACCAGCGGCAGGTCGAGCTCGTGCTTGAGCCGGTGGCCCGCCACGCCTGACAGCCAGTAGTTGGCGTGGAGGGCGTCGACGCCCATGTCGTCGTCGCTGGTCACCAGGTGGTCGAGCACCCCGGAGGTGAAGTCGTCGACGACCTCGGGGAGCGCCTCCTTGGGCAGGTCGACGGGACCTGCGTCGACGTGGACCACCCGGAACCCGGGCTCGACGTCGACCACGTCGGGCAGCCCGTCGGCCCACCGGCGCGTGTACACGTCGCTGGTCACCCCGGCCTGGGCCAGGGCCGACACCAGCTCGCGCACGTAGACGTTCATGCCGCCACTGTCGCCCGCGCCCGGCTGGGCCAGGGGCGACGTGTGCAAGGAGAGGACAGCGAGTCGGCGCACCAACAGGCGGACAACACCGCGACAGCGCCGGAGATTCCGCCCGCCGTCGACCCTGCGGGGCGGTGTTCACGCCCTGCCGGGAGGGGTAGGTTGCGCTCGTTCGCCCACTACCCAAGGAGTGCCGATGGCCTTCGAGCTGCCTCCGCTGCCATACCCCAAGGACGCCCTGGAGCCCCACATGAGCGAGCGGACGCTCAGCTTCCACCACGGCAAGCACCACCAGACCTACGTGAACAACCTCAACGGCCTTATCGAAGGCACTCCCAACGAGAACAGCTCGCTCGAGGAGATCATCCTCGCGGCGGAGCCCGGCGGGCTGTTCAACAACGCGGCCCAGACGTGGAACCACACGTTCTTCTGGAACTGCATGACGCCGGGCGGCGGCGGCGAGCCCGACGGCGACCTGAGGACGGCGATCGAGGGGTCGTTCGGTTCGGTGGACGACTTCCTGCAGACGTTCACCGACAAGGCCAAGACCCTGTTCGGCTCGGGCTGGACGTGGCTGGCCAAGGGCGACGACGGCCTCGAGGTCCTGCAGACCAAGGACGCCGACCTGCCGCTCAAGCACGGCAAGACCGCGCTGCTCACCATCGACGTGTGGGAGCACGCGTACTACCTCGACTACCAGAACGCCCGGCCGGCCTACATCGAGACGTGGCTGGGGCACCTGCTCAACTGGGAGTTCGCGGCCGAGAACCTGGCCAAGTCCTGACCCTCGGTCCCGGCGCCCTCCGATCCCGGCCCCGGCGGTGCGACGGCCGGATCAGAGGGCGCCGGCGGCCGCGGCCCACAGGGGGGCCAGCACGATCAGCGTGTCGATGCGCCGCAGCGCCGAGGCCGGCGCGCCCGCCCCGGGCAGGATGGCCGAGGCGACGATCTGACCCAGGGGGCAGGCGAGCGCCGTGAAGGCGAGCAGCGCCGGGCCCGCGGCGTCGTAGGGCTCCAGCAGCAGGATCGCCAGCGGCAGGGCGAGCAGGGTCGCCGTGGTCAGGCCGGCCAGCGGGCCCTCGACCTCGTTGGACGCGCCCGAGCCGACGATGTAGTCGCCCATCTCGTAGGCGCTGGCCACGAGCACGAGGACGACCGCGGCGACGACCGAGTCGGACCGGACCAGGACCAGGCTCGCGCCGGCCAGCGCGGGCACAGCCGAGGTGGCGAGGATGCCCGCCGCGGCCAGGCGACCCTCGCCGCCGGGCAGGCGGGCGCCGTCGGGCGCGAGCGACGCCCCGGCGGCCACGACGACGGCCAGGACCAGCGCCCCGACGGCGACGGGCGTGCCCGCCAGCGCGGCGAGCACCGGGAC
>JBKPHT010000392.1:0-8262 GCA_046730015.1 Actinomycetota bacterium | reverse complement strand
CCCGGGCCGTGGTGGTGGCCGCGGCGGTGGCCGGCGGCCTGACCAGCGTCGCGCCGTCCGGGAACGACGTGGCCGACCACCTGCTGGCCGCGGCGTTCGTGGCCCTGCTGGCGGTGGCCGGCGCCTCGGCCGAGCGGTGGTCGTGGATCGTGGTGGCGGGCGGCGCGCTGGCGCTGGCCGACGGGAAGGTGGCAGTCGGTTGCGCGCTGGCCGCGCTCGTGCTGGTGCTGGCCTCGGCCGGGCCGATCCGCCCGTCGCCGGCGGTGGGGGCGGCGGTCGGTGGGCTGGCCGGCGTGGCCCTGCTACGCGCGAGCGACCTCGGCCTCCACGGCTCCTCCGCGCTGGCGGTGGCGGTCGTCGTGAGCCCGCTGCTGGTGTCGGGCTACCGGTTCGCGGCCCAGCGGACCCGTCGGCGCGCCCGGTGGCTGGCCGCGGGGTTGGTGGGGGTGCTGGTGGTGGTCGGCGGCGCCTACGTGGCGGCGCTGGCGTCGGCGCGGCCGGCGGTCGAGCGGGGGATGACCAGCCTGCAGCTGGGGCTCGACGCCGCCCGGGCCGGCGACGAGGCGAAGGCCCGGGCCGAGCTGTCCGAGGCCGCGGACGCGTTCGGCGACGCCGACCGGCGCCTCGACGCCTGGTGGGCGGCCCCGGTGCGGGCCGTGCCGGTGGTCGGGCACAACGCCCGGGCCGTCGGTGTCATGGCGGCCTCGGCCGCCGACATCGCCCGGCGGGGCTCCGAGGCCGCGGAGTCGGCCGACACCGACACGCTCACCGTGGAGGGCGGGCGCCTCGACCTCGCCCGGGTGGTGGCCCTCGGCCCCGCGCTGGCCGCGGTGCAGGACGCCCTGGCCACCGCGGACCGCGACCTCGCCGGTGCGGCCTCGCCGTGGCTGGTCCGCCCGGTGGCCGACCGGCTCGACCGGGTGGAGGAGGAGGTGGCCGGCGCCCGCCCCGACGCCGACCTGGCCGCCGACGCGGTCGCCGCGGTCCCGGCGATCTTCGGCGGCGACGGCCGGCCGAGCCACTGGTTCGTCGCGTTCGTGACGCCGGTGGAGGCCCGCGGGCGCACCGGGTTCATGGGCAACTTCGCCGAGCTCACCGCGACGAACGGGCTGGTCGACATGACGAGGTTCGGCCGCTCGGGGGAGCTCGAGGGCGGCGGCACTCCGGGCCCGGAACGGACGCTGAGCGGCCCGGCCGACTACCTGGAGCGGTGGGGTCGCTTCGACCCGGCCGCGACCTGGCGCAACGTGACGATGTCGCCGGACTTCCCCAGCGTGGGCCAGGTGGTCACGGAGCTCTACCCGCAGTCCGGCGGCCAGCCGGTGGACGGTGTGATCGCGATCGACCCGGTGGGCCTCGCCGCGCTGCTCCGGTTCACCGGACCGATCGCGGTGGCGGGCGTGGAGGAGCCGCTGACGGCCGACACGGCCGCCGCCTACCTGCTGCGCGACCAGTACCTCATCGACGACAACGAGGTCCGGATCGACGCGCTGGAGTCGCTGGCCCGGGCCACGTTCGAGGCGCTGACCAGCGGCAGCCTGCCCCCGCCCCGCGAGATCGCCGACACCCTGGCGCCCGCGGTCCGCCAGGGGCACATTCACGTCTACGGCACCGCGCCCGCGCACCAGCGGCTGTTCGAGGCCATGGGCGTCGCCGGCGACCTCCCGCCGCCCGACGGCGACTTCCTGAGCGTGGTGGACAACAACGCCATCGGCAACAAGGTCGACCTGTTCCTCGATCGGACGGTGACCTACGACGTCGACTGGGACCCGGGCACCGGCGACCTCGACGCCACCGCCACCGTGACCCTCACCAACACCGCGCCGGACGAGGGCCTGCCCGACTACGTCATCGGCAGCCCCCTGGCCGGCGCCGCGGCGCCGCCCCGGGGGACCAACCGCACCTACCTGTCGGTGTACAGCCCCTGGGCGCTGGAGGGGGCGCTGCTCGACGGCGCCCCGGCCGCGCTGGAGCGCCAGGAGGAGCGGGGTCGCTTCGCGTACTCGCTGTTCCTGGACGTCCCCCCGGGCGGGAGCCGCACGCTCACGCTCGATCTCCGGGGCCGGCTGGCGGGCGACCGCTACCGGCTGGACGTGGCGCGCCAGCCGCTGGTCGAGGCCGACAACTTGTCGGTCGGGGTCGACGTCGGGGGCGGCGGGGCCGTCGAGGCGTCGCAGGACCTGACCGTGGACGGCCGCCGGGCGACGTTCACCGGCCAGTTGCTGGCCGAGGTGGCGACGTTCCGGATCACCGTCGATTCCTGACGATTCGCCACGCTCCGCCTTGCGCAGGGTCCGCAACGCGCGCCAAACTTCCGCCAGCGGACAGAACCTCGATGGACGGGCGGTGGGGAACGTGGGGCGCAAACGAGTTCTGGCATTCGTCCTTTCTGGCGCGGCGCTTGCGGCCGCGGTCGCGATGGCCGCCCCGGCGGGCGCCCAGCAGTACCCGCCCAAGCCGTGCATCGTCACGGTCAGCGACTCCACGGTGGAGCCCGGCCAGACGATCGACATCACGGCCGGCGAATTCTCTCCGGGAACCGAGATCACCGTCACCCTGACGCCCGACTCCGTCGTGCTGGGCACCGCCACCGTCGGGGAGAGCGGCACCGCGGTGCTGAGCGCCGTCGTGCCCGCCGGCGTGGCCGCCGGGGAGCACACGATCGCCGTCAACGGCGTCGGCTGCGCGGCCGTGACCGTGAGCATCACCGCCGCCCCGGCCACCACCGCACCGGCGGCCGCGGCCCCCCGCCCGTCGCCGTCCGGCGCCCTGCCCCGGACGGGCGGAGACCCCTTCCCGGTCGCCCGGGTCGGCGGCGCGCTGGTGGCGTTCGGCGCCGGCCTGGTGCTCCTGGCCCGGCAGCGTCGCCGCCGGACCTCGACCCCCGCCGCCTGACGCCTCGTCTGCGACCGGGGCCTGACGCTCCACCCGCGCGGCCCTGATCCCTGATCGGCCGCGTCCGCCGGTCAGCGCTGGTCGAGCAGCTCCGCCACCTGGAACGCCAGATCGATCGACTGGCGGCCGTTGAGCCGCGGGTCGCACATGGTCTCGTAGCGATCGTCGAGGTCGGCGTGCCCGAGGGCGTCGCCGCCGCCGAGGCACTCGGTCACGTCCTCGCCGGTCAGCTCGATGTGGACACCGCCGGGCCAGGTGCCCTCGGCCCAGTGGGCGGCGAAGAACCCGGCGATCTCGCCCAGCACGTCGTCGAAGTGGCGGGTCTTGCGGCCGGTGTCGGAGGTGAACGTGTTGCCGTGCATCGGGTCGCAGGCCCACACCACCGGGTGGCCGGCGTCGCGCACCGCGGCCAGGAGCGGCGGCAGGCGGTCGGCGACGGCCCGGCTGCCCATGCGGGCGATGAGGGTCATCCGCCCGGCCTGCCGCTCCGGGTTCAGCGTCTCGCACAGCCCGACGACCTCGGCGGGCGTCGCGCTCGGGCCGATCTTGCAGCCGAGCGGGTTGTCGACCCCCCGGAGGAACTCGACGTGGGCGCCGTCGAGCTGGCGCGACCGCTCGCCGATCCAGAGCATGTGGGCCGAGCAGTCGTACCAGCGCCCGGTCAGGGAGTCGCGCCGGGTCAGCGCCTCCTCGTAGCCGAGGATCAGCGCCTCGTGGCTGGTGAAGAAGTCGACCTCGTGCAGGTTGGGCTGGCTCGAGGTGGTCACGCCGCAGGCGGCCATGAACCGCAGCGCCCGGCCGATGTCATCGGCCACCCGGTCGTAGCGGCGGCCCTCCGGGCTCGACGCCACGAACTGCTGATTCCACTCGTGGACCCGCGACAGGTCGGCGAAGCCGCCCTTGGTGAACGCCCGCAGCAGGTTCAGCGTTGCCGCCGACTGGTGGTAGGCCTGCACGAGCCGCTCGGGATCGGGCTGGCGGGCGGCGGCGGTCGGGACGATGTCGTTGACCATGTGGCCCCGGAACGACGGCAGCTCGACGCCGTCGATGGTCTCGGACGCGGCCGACCGGGGCTTGGCGAACTGGCCGGCGATGCGCCCCACCTTGATGACCGGCACGCCGGTCGAATAGGTGAGCAGGACGGCCATCTGGAGGATGACCTTCAGCTTGTCGCGGATGGCATCCGCGGAGAACGCCTCGAAGGACTCGGCGCAGTCACCCGCCTGGAGCAGGAAGGCGTTGCCCTGGGCCACCTCGCCGAGCTGGGCGGTCAGCTCCCGGGCCTCGCCCGCGAACACCAGCGGCGGCAGCGACCCGAGGTGCTTGAGGGCGCGGTCGAGCCCGGCCTCGTCGGGCCAGGAGGGCTGTTGGGCCGCGGGTCGGTGCTGCCACGAGTCGGGGGACCAGGACGAGGTCACGGTGCACCATGCTGGCCGGGCCCGGGGACGGTCCGCAAAGCGGTTCGCGCCCTGCGTCGTCCCCGGTCGGCGGAGCGGATCAGGCGGCGCTGGCCCGGGCGAGGGCCTCTTCGCGGACCGCGTCCACGGCCCGCTTGACCAGGCGGCGGGCGGCCTCGGCGGTCACGCCGAGCTCCTCGCCGACCTCGCGGTAGCTGCGCTTGCGCCCGTCCGTGAGCCCGAAGCGCTGCTCGACGGCGTACCGGGCCCGGGTGTCGAGCACGCCCAGCAGGTCGTGGAGGGCCTGCTCCTCCTCGCGGTCCACGAGGACCATCTCGGGGGTGGGCACGTCGGCCGCCAGCAGGTCGACCAGCTCGCTGCCGTCGTCGTCGCCGACCGGGCGGTCGAGGGACGTCGGCGTGGTGAGCCGGTAGAGGCGGGCGTTCTCGTCGTCGAGCTCCTCGCCGTCGCCCGACGCCTGGCGGAGGGCGGCCCGCAGCGAGGCCGACCGGTCGCCGGGCAGGCGGACGAGGCTGGCCTTCTGGTCGAGGGCCCGGCCGATGGCCTGGCGGATCCAGAAGGTGGCGTAGGTGGAGAACTTGAAGCCCTTGCGCCAGTCGAACTTGTCGACGGCGTGCTCGAGACCCAGGTTGCCCTCTTGGATGAGGTCGAGCAGCTCCATGGAGGGGGGAAGGGGGTAGCGGCGGGCGATGCTCACGACCAGGCGGAGGTTGGCCCGGATGAAGCGGTCCTTGGCCGCGGCGGCCGCGGCGACCGCCTTGCGCAGGTCACGGCCGCGCTCGCCCGCGTCGATGCGAGCCTGGGCGTCGCGCCCGTGCTCGATCGTCTGCGACAGCTCGCGCTCCTCGTCCGCGGTGAGCAGGGGGACGAGGCCGATTTCGTTGAGGTACTGACCTACCGAATCACTCATGACATAACTCCTCAACCACCACGGTGGTGGTGGGATTCCCCGTGAACACGGGTTTTCCCGGTTCCCGGGGGAAGGAACCAGGATTTCCAGCGAACTTTTTCCTCAGATCCAGCGCCTAGGTAAACAGCTGTCACCCATCTTTCGTTCCCGCTCGTCAGGACAGATGCCTGGTGTGACGAGAGGCACATCGCGCGCAGGGCTTCCACGGAGGGGAAGGTCCTGAGGGGGACGGAGAGGTGCTCGGCGGCGGTCGACGGCGGGTTCGGCGGGAGAGGGAGACAACCGCACCTTGACGTTGTGCCGCACACCCTACGACGTGCTCCCGGCCGCGTCCTAACGCGTTCCCGCCGCGATCCCGCCGTCGGGCGGTCGGCGCGCCTAGTTTTCCTGCTGTGGCCGGCAGCTACGACAGACGCACCGCCCTCCTGGTCGTCGACGTCCAGAACGATTTCGCCGACCCGGACGGCTCGCTCTACGTCCGTGACGCGGACTCGGTCATCGACGTCACCAACGGCGAGATCGAGGTCGCGACCGGCGCCGGTGCCGTCGTCGTCTACACCCTGGATTGGCACCCCCCGGACACCCCGCACTTCGCCAAGGACGGCGGCATCTGGCCCGTCCACTGCGTCGGCGGCACCTGGGGCGCCGAGCTCCATCCGCGCCTCGAGGTGGCCGGCGAGACGGTCCGCAAGGGCTCCGGCGGTGAGGACGGCTACTCCGGCTTCTCCCAGGTCCACCCCACCACCGGCGACAGGACGCCGACCCCGCTCCACGACCTCCTCCAGTCCCTTGGCGTCGAGCGCGTCGTGGTGGTGGGCCTGGCCACGGACTACTGCGTGAAGGAGACCGCGCTCGACGCGCTCCGGCTCGGCTACGGCGCGACCGTGCTGACCGACGGCATCAGACCGGTCGAGGTCGAGCCGGGGGACGGCAGGCGGGCGCTGGACGTCATGGCGGCGGCGGGCGTGGCGCTCGGGTGACGTCCCGCCCGGCGGCCGCGCCCGACGTGCCGTCCGCGGTCCCGCCCGACGTGCCATGGGCGGTTCCGCCCGCCCTGGTGACCGATCTCTACGAGCTCACGATGGCCGCTGCCTACCAGCGGGCCGGGCTCGAACACGAGGCCACGTTCGAGCTGTTCGTCCGGAGCCTGCCCTCCGAACGCCGGTTCCTGGTGGCGGCCGGCCTCGACGACGCCCTCGCCGGCCTGGGGGCCTGGCAGTTCGACGGCGGCGACCTCGCCTACCTGGCCGGCACCGGGCTGCTCCCGGCCGGCTTCGTCGAGGACCTCGCCGGCCGGAGCTTCAGCGGCGAGGTGTGGGCGGTCCCCGAGGGCGAGGTGGTGTTCGCCGGCGAACCCCTGGTCCGGGTCACCGCACCGCTGGTCGAGGCCCAGATGGTGGAGACCTGGCTGCTCAACCGCGTGGCCAGCCAGACGATGCTGGCGTCCAAGGCCGCCCGGGTGGCCCTGGCCTGCGGCGACCGATCGTTCGTCGACTTCTCCGCGCGGCGCGACCACGGCGTCGACGCCGCCCTCGCCGCCGCCCGGGCCGCCTGGATCACCGGCGCCGCCGGCACCTCGCTGATCGCGGCCGGACGCCGCTGGGGCATCCCCCTGTCGGGGACGATGGCCCACTCGTTCGTCATGTCCTACGACGACGAGGTCGACTCCTTCCGGGCCTACGCCCGCAGCTTCCCCGACCGGGTCGTGCTGCTCATCGACACCTACGACACGGTGGAGGGGGCCCGGCGGGCGGCCCGGGTGGCCCGGGAGCTGGCCCGTGAGAGCATCGCCATCGCCGGCGTGCGGCTCGACTCCGGCGACCTCGCCGCCCTGTCCGTGCAGGTCCGGCGCGTGTTCGATGACGCCGGCCTGCCCGACGTGCAGATCCTCGCGTCGGGCGACCTCGACGAGCACCGCATCGCCGCGCTGCTCGCGGCCGGCGCACCGATCGACGCCTTCGGGGTCGGCACCCAGCTGGGCACCAGCGCCGACGCTCCCGCCCTGGGGGCCGTCTACAAGCTGGTCGAGGACGCCGATGGGCCCAAGATGAAGCTGGCCAGCGGCAAGGTCACCCTGCCCGGCCGCAAGCAGGTGTGGCGCTTCGCCGACCGCGACGTCGTGTCCCTCCACGACGAGGAGGTGCCGGGCGGCCGGCCCCTGCTCGTCCAGGTGATGTCCAAGGGGCAAAGGACCCGGCCCGAGAGCCTGGCGACCGTCCGTGACCGCTGCACCGCGACGCTCGCCGACCTGCCGGGACCGCTACGTTCGCTGGAGATGGCCCACCACCCCGTCTGGCCGATCGAGACGTCGGCCGGGCTCGCCGACCTGGCCGGCCGCGTGCAGGCCGGGCTCCGGGCCGGGGAGGGCGGCGGGTGACGGCCGAGCGGCTGGGCATCTTCGGAGGAACGTTCGACCCGCCCCACGTGGGCCACCTGGTCACCGCGGTCAACGTCCTCCACGAGCTCGGACTCGACCGGGTGCTGCTCGTGGTCAACGACCGGCCGTGGCAGAAGGTCGGCACCCGCGACATCACGCCGGCCGAGGACCGGTTCGCGATGGTGGCCGCCGCGGTCGGTGCCGTGCCCGGCCTGGAGGCGAGCCGCATCGAGATCGACCGGGGCGGCATGTCCTACACCGCCGACACTCTGGCCACGCTCCGGGAGGAGCGGCCCGACCGGGAGCTGTTCGTGGTGCTCGGCAGCGACGCCGCCGCCGCGCTCCCGTCCTGGGAGCGGGCCGAGGAGGTCCGGGAGTCGGCGACCATCGTCGAGGTCGAGCGACCCGGCGGGCGCGACGCCGAGCCGCTGCCCGGCTGGTCGTGGGTGCGGGTGGAGGTGCCCCGGCTGGAGGTGTCGAGCACCGACCTCCGGGCCCGCGTGGCCGACGGGCGGCCCCTCGACTACCTGCTCACCCCCGAGGTCATCGCCACCATCCGTGCCCGCGGGCTGTACCGCGAGCAGGTGCCGACGTGACCACCGGCGCGGTGTCCGGCGACCGGGACGAGCACGGCCGGGGCGCCGCCGACCCGGTCGCCCCGG
>JBKPHT010000391.1:0-12391 GCA_046730015.1 Actinomycetota bacterium | reverse complement strand
CCCCCCCCCCCCCCCCCCCCCCCCTTTTCAAGCAGAAGACGGCATACGCGATGACAGACAGGGTCTCGTGGGCTCGGAGATGTGTATAAGAGACAGGCCAGGGTCGGCTTCGGTCAGCCGCTGGATGACGACGACCGGGTTCCCACCCTCGGCCAGGCTCGCCTGGTCGAGCTCGAGCTCGGGCGGCGGGAACCGGAAACCGAGGCGCGACGCCTCGACCTCGGCGCGAGCCATCGTGGCCTCGAGGTGGGCGATCGCCTCGTCGGCCTCGAGCCCCTCGGTCGCCTGCTCCAGATCGGCCTGGGCGTGCGCGACGAAGGGAGCGAGCTCGGGAGTGATCGGGTCGGGGGTGTTCTCGGCCAGCAGAGGATCCTCCGGGCGGAAAGGCAGCCGAGACAGGGTACCGGTTCGGGCACCCCCTCGGCACTCGTACCCGGTCGGGATCTGGGCCGGGGTGTGGTAGGTTGCTGCCTCCGCACGCCGGGCCGTTAGCTCAGTTGGCTAGAGCACCTGCATGACGCGCAGGGGGTCAGGGGTTCGAGTCCCTTACGGCCCACCCCATGACCAGGGCATCCGCCCTGGTCATCGTCGTTTTCAGGGCTCAACCGGTGCGAGCGCTTTGGCGGGGCCTCGCCTCCCAGGCTCGTCGAGCGCGCGTCGCACTACGCGCGGCAGCGAGTGCTGTTGCCATGCCGGTCCGCAATGCTGGTCGTGGCTTGGTCGCGTTGGTTCGTCCTGTCGGTGTCCCGCTGCGGGCGGCGGCGATGCCTACGCCCCGGGTCCCCAGGCCCAGCAGCATGCCCTTGCCCGGCAAGGACCTCGCCTTCGCGTTCGACCCCACGACCTTTACCCGAGCGGTCCTTGCCTTCACCACATCCCACAATCTGGAGGTGCCGGACCCGATCTTCGCCGACCCGCGCCTGGCGGCGATCTACGACGTCGTCGATGACGACCGGAGTGACCTCGATGTCTACGCCGCGCTCGTGGAGGAGCTCGGCGCGACGTCGATCCTCGACATCGGGTGCGGAACCGGAACCTTCGCCAGCCGGCTCGCCCGTCGAGGAAAGGAGGTCGTCGGACTCGATCCGGCATCGGCCTCGATCGAGGTCGCCCGCCGGAAGCCCGGCGCCGAGAACGTCCGCTGGGTGCAGGGTGACGTGTCCTGCCTCCCCGCGCTCCGCGTGGATCTCGTCACGATGACCGGCAACGTGGCCCAGGTCTTCCTCACGGACTCGGAGTGGACGCAGGTGCTCCTCGCGGCACGGGACGCCCTGGGTACGGGAGGCTGGCTGGTCTTCGAGACGCGCGACCCAGACCGGCGGGCATGGGAACGCTGGACACGGGATCAGACCTATCGCGCACTCGAGGTCCCGCAGGTCGGGATCGTCGAGACATGGGTCGAGGTCACCGCGGTTGCGCTGCCGTACGTCTCGTTCCGTCACACGTTCCTCTTCGGGGTGGACGGCACGGAGCTCACCTCCGCCTCCACCCTTCGATTCCGTGCGCGGGACGAGATCGTCCGGACCCTCGATGCTGCAGGGCTTCGACTCGGGGATGTTCGCGACGCGCCCGACCGGCCCGGCCTCGAGCTCGTCGTCATCGCCCAGGCAACGAGGCCGTGAACCCCGACCGCCCGCCGGCCGACGGCGGCACCGACGTCGGCGTCCCGCCGGGCCGAGGCTCTGGCACCTGACCCCCTCGGCGATCCCAGTCCCCGTCCGGAATACTCTCCGGCCATGGAGATCATCCTGATCCCGGGCTTCTGGCTCGACGGTGCGTCCTGGGACGAGGTCGCCGCGCCGCTGCGGGACGCCGGCCACTCCGTGCACGCCGTCACGCTCCCGGGGCTCGAGTCGCGGGACGCCGACCGTTCCGGGATCGGCCTTCGAGACCACGTCGACACCGTGGTCACCGTCGTCGACGAGATCCCCGACCCGGTCGTGCTCGTCGGGCACAGCGGCGGCGGGGCCATCGCGCACGCCGTGGCCGACGCCCGCCCCGAGCGCATCGCCCGGGTGGTCTACGTGGACAGCGTTCCGCTCGGGCACGGGGACGCCATCAACGACGCGCTGCCGGTGGTGGACGGCGAGGTCCCGTTGCCGGACTGGTCCGCGTTCGGCGAGGAGGACCTCGTCGATCTCGACGATGACCTGCGGGAGAGGTTCCGCAGCATCGCCATCCCGGAACCGGTGGCGGTGGCGAAGGACACGCAGGTGCTGGGCGACGACCGCCGGTACGACGTACCGGTCACCGTCATCACCAGCGAGTTCCCGGCCGACAGGGTGCGGGGCCTGATGGCGGAGTCCCATCCCTACGTCGCGGAGCTCGCCAAGATCGGGGACGTCGAGATCGTCGACCTGCCGACCGGGCACTGGCCGCAGCTCACCCGGCCTCGTGACCTGGCGACCGCGATCCTCGCCGCCGTCGACCGGTAGCCGTCGCCTCGGCGGGCGGCCGGGGAACGCGGTCGACGCGTCCACCCGGCCCGCCGTGGGCGTCAGTGGAGAGCGGGCTCCGCCTCGCGGACCTCCGGCTCGACCGGGCGGGTCCGGCGGCGGGACGGCAGGAGCAGGACGAGCGCCACGAATGCGGCAACGCCCATGACCGTCCAGGCCCACCATGTCTCCAGCGCGTACTCGGTGGCCAGACGGCCGGGCTCGATGGCCACCGCGGCGGCGGCGACGGCCAGGCCGGCGGCGCCGAACAGGGCCAGCAGCCGGACGCCGGTGGCGGCGAGCAGCAGCAGGAGAGCGCCTGCGGCGATCTCGACGACGGCGGTGAGCGGCGTGTGGTCGATGTCGAGCACGGTGGTGACCGGGCTGTTCCAACTGTCATTGAGGTCGCCCCGGATCAGTGCGACGATCCCGATGACGGCGAGGGCGCCGCCGGCGATCATGGCCAGGGCGTTGCCGATGTGGAACGGCCGATGGGAGTACTCCCGTCGGCGGACGGGGGCGAGGCGCCTCCGGCGGCGTCGGCCGGTGTCCGGGACGCCGTCGCGGTCGGCGTCGGGGGCGACCACCGGGGCGGTGGCGGGGCGCCCGGCAGCGGTGTCGCCGGTGGTGACGGTGCCGTCCTCCCGGCCGCGGAAGCCGAACCGCGACCGCCAGTCGGCCCGGTCGTGGCGCACGTCCGGGTCGGGGGTGGTGGTGGCGGTGGCCTCGTCGGACCGGTCGGTCTCGGGTTCTCGATGGAGCAGGCGCATGGGTCTCCCTCCTCGTCTCCGGGGAAGGCATACCCACCAAAGCGGCCGGCCTATGCCGCGGCGAACTCCGTGACCCGCAGCTCCGGGGCCGACTTGGGGGCCTGCTCGGGGGGCTTGCCGCAGTCGGGGACCGGGACCAGCCGGGCGACCTCGACCGTGGCCTCGAACATCACGGTCGACCCGCCCGGGGCCCAGCCCTCGAGGCGGACGCGGGCGCGGTCGCCGTCGCGCCCCACGACGGTCCCGCTGCGGCGGTGGTCGAGCCAGGGCCAGCCGACGGTCCTCAGGGCCTCCCGCTCGGCGGCCTGCACCTCCGGTCCGTCGAGTCCAGGGCAGCCCCGGGTAGCGGCGGGCCGCCTCGTCGATGTCGAGGGTGCGGTCGGAGATCCCGACCAGCGTGTCGAGGTCGAGGTAGGCCCAGGCCGTCCCCTCCGGGAGGAGCAACGCGGTGGGCGCGAACCGGTGGCCGCCGGTGTGGCTGGTCCGCCAGACGTGGACCCCGTCGCCGAGGTCGGGCAGCGCCACGGCGAGCCGGATGCCGAGCGTCCCGCAGCAGGTGTCGCGGCGGCCGTGGGTGCAGACCAGCACGTGGCGGCCCGCGGCGGGCCCCTCGGCGGACGGCGCCCCCGGCCCGGCCCCGGGGCCGTCGGCCAGGGCGGCCAGGGCGTCGGGCACGTCGTCGCCCGCCACCGTCCAGGCCCGGGCCGTGTAGCCGCCGAAGGGGTCGTCGCCGCGGTGGAAGGCGAGCAGGCGGCGCCCGGTCACCCCCCGGTCCGGATCGGGCACCAGCGCCTGGACCCGGACGCCTGCGCCGGCGAGCGCGGCGGCGGCCGAAGCGACGGCCGGGTGCTCGGTGATCTCCCGCGGCCACGGGAGCGGGATCTCCACGGCCACGACGCCGCGGTAGCTGCCGGCCGTGCCGGCGGGGTCGAGGTCCTCGGCCCGGGCGAAGCCCGAGCACCGCGTCGCGAGCAGGTCGTCCACGGCGGCCAGGATGGCGGGGCCGGGCGCCGGTTTGCGAGTCCGCGACGCTCCGGCACGCGACGTTCACGATCCGGCCGCCCGCCGTTGTACGGCGCCGACGATCCGTGGGTATGACGGGTCGGCAGGCGGTAATCTCGACCGCGGGCACACGTGCAGGGGTCGTGCCGCACGACAGGTGCAGACGGGCGACGAGCCCACCGGTCCGTGGGGAGAGGCGACAGGGATGCATCCGGACCTGCCGTACGAGCAGGCCTACTTCGATCGGGCGCTGGCCTTGCGGGACCGGCAGCAGGCCGACCTGGCGCGGGCGCCCCGGCTGGCGGCCAACCCCCGGGCGGCGGTGGAGCTACGCAAGCGGGTCAGCAAGCTCGGTCTGGCCGACCCGGACGAGGCGATCGCCTTCGGCCGCATCGACGCCGCGGACGCCCGCTGGTACATCGGCAAGGGCGCCATCTGGGACGACGACAACGACCTCGTCGTGGTCAACTGGCAGGCGCCGATCGCGGCGCCGTTCTACACGGCCACGCCCGACGAGCCGGAGGGCCTCGACGCCCGGCGGCTGTTCCGGTGCTCCGGCAACCAGATCCGGGAGATCGAGGACCTGGTCTTCCGCGACCTGGCCGAGGCGATCGCGGACGGGCGCGAGCCGCAGCCCGTGCTGACCGATGCCCTGCTCGACGCCCTGGGCAGCGCCCGCTCGGGCGAGCTGGGCGACATCGTGGCCACGATCCAGTCGGCCCAGTACGCGGTGATCAGCCGTGACATCGACCAGCTGCTGGTCGTGCAGGGCGGGCCGGGGACCGGCAAGACGGTGGTGGGACTGCACCGGGTGTCGTGGCTGCTGTTCAACCGGCGCGACCGGCTGGAGGCCAACGACGTGCTCATCGTCGGGCCGAACCCGGCGTTCGTGCACTACATCTCGTCGGTGCTGCCGTCGCTGGGCGACGATGCGGTGCTCCAGCTGCCGCTGCGGGCGCTGGGGCCGCAGGTGCGCGTGGGCCGGGTCGACCCGCCGGCGCTGGCCCGGCTGAAGGGCGACCGGCGGATGCTGCGCCTGGTGCTCCGGGGCCTCCGGGCCCGCCAGCGGATCGACGCGACCGACGTCGAGCTGGCGGTCGAGGGCCGGACGGTGACCCTGGACGGCCGCCGGCTCGCCACCCGGGCCCGCCAGCTGGCCGGGCGGCCCCACAACGCCGCCCATCGGATGCTGCGGGCGTTCGTGATCGCCGAGGTCAAGGCGGCGCTGGGGCGGCGGACCGGGCTGTCGTCCGACGTGTCGCTGCAGGGGGCGTCGGCGCGGGAGATCGACAACTACCTGGAGCGGGTGTGGCCCAGCCTGACGCCCCAGCGGTTCCTGGTCGACCTGCTGTCGTCGCGCCGCCAGCTGCTGGTGGCCGGGGCGGGGACACTGTCGGAGCACGAGATGGACATGCTGGCGCTGCCGCCCGACGCCCAGGTGTCGACCTGGCAGTGGTCGGTGGACGACGTGCCCCTCCTCGACTCGGCGGACGCGCTGCTGAACGGCGTTCGGGCTACGTACGAGCACATCGTGGTGGATGAGGCCCAGGACCTGTCACCGTTGCAGCTCGAGTCGATCCGCCGCCGGTCGCGCACCGGGTCGATGACCGTGCTCGGCGACCTGGCCCAGGCGACCAGCCCGTGGGCCCACGAGTCGTGGGATGACGTGGTCAACGTGCTGCGGCACGAGCGGGTCACGGCCGAGACCGTCGAGCTGGAGTACGGCTACCGGCTGCCCGCCGAGGTGCACGAGGTGGCGATGCGGCTCCTGCCCCAGGCGGCGCCCGGGCTGGGTAGCCCGCGGGCGGTGCGCAGCTCGGGCCACGAGGTCGCGGTCGCGGACGTCGGCGAGGGCGGTGACGTGGTGGCCCGGGTCGTGAGGACCGTGTCCGAGCTGATGGGCAGCGGGATCGTCGGCGTGATCACCCCGGCCTCGGTCCGCTCGGCGCTCATCGGGGCGCTCGACTCCGGCGGGATTGCCTGGACCCCGGAGCTGCGCCCGGCGGCGGCGCCCGTGGTGGTGCTGGCCCCGGACGACGCCAAGGGCCTGGAGTTCGACAGCGTGGTGGTGGTCGAGCCGGCCGCCATCGTGGACGAGTCGGAGCACGGCCTGCGGGCGCTGTACGTCGCGCTGACCCGATGCACCAGCCGGCTGGCACTGGTCCACGCTCGACCGCTACCGGCCGTGCTGGGCCTGGCCCCCCCTGCTGCGCCTCCGCCCCCGGAGACCGCCGTGACCGCGGAGACCGTCGAGACCGTCGAGACCATCGAGACCGCCGAGCCCGAGGTCGGCACCGTCGTGGACGAGACCAGCGAGCCAGAGCACGCCGCCGAGCCGGAGCCCCGGCCCGAGCCGGAGGAGGTCGAGGCGGTCGTGGAGGTCGCAGAAGGCTGGGACGAGGGCGACGAGGGTGTCGAGGCGGGTGAGGTCGTAGAGGTCGAGGTCGCGGACGTCGAGGCCGCAGAGGTCGAGGCCGCGGAGGTCGAGGCCGCAGAGGTCGAGGCCGCGGAGGTCGAGGTCGCAGAGGTCGAGGCCGCAGAGGTCGAGGCCGCAGAGGTCGAGGCCGAGCCGGAGGCGGGGCCGGAGCCCGTGCCCGCGGCCAGCGGCCTGGCCGAGACGGTGGTCGTGTCGACCCCGGCGCCCGACCTCGCCGTCGCCCTCGACGCCCTCGGGGACCTCGACCGCGACATCGCCCGGGCGGTGGCCGCAGCGGTGGCCGACAAGCTCGGTCAGGCGGTGTCGCCGGCCCTGCTGCCGCTCGTGGCGGCGGAGCTGGTCCGGATGCTGCAGGCCGATGGCAGTCGCGTTCCCGACCACGACAGCCCCCAGTGACCGACCGCTCCATGCCGCGGTCGTACCGCCGCGGGCAGTAGCGTTCCGGCGGTGCGAGTGACCGACAGCCGCAGCGAGGCCCGCTTCCGGGCCGAGCTCGGCGAGTGGCTCGACGACAACCAGCCGGCGGCCGACCGGGCCGCCGACCCGGCGCGGTCGAGCGGGCACGTCCCCGGCTGGGCGGCGGACTGGCAGGGCGCGCTGTTCGACGCCGGCTGGTTGGTGACCCGCTGGCCGTCGGAGCTGGGTGGCCGGGACGCCTCCGCCGTGGAACAGATGATCTACCTGGAGGAGCTGTCCCGCCGCCGGCTGCCGCGGACGACCAACCCCCAGGGCCTCGACGTGTGCGCGCCGACCATCGTCGACCACGGCACACCCGCCCAGCGCGACCGCTGGCTGCCCGCCACGCTCCGGGGCCGGGTGACCTGGTGCGTCGGCGTCGGCCCGGTCGACGACGCGGACGGCGCGGGCCTGGAGCTCCGGGAAGGCGGGGCCGGGCCGGCCGTGTCGGGCACCGTCCCGTCCGCCGGCGCGGCCCACGCCGACCGCTGCCTCTGCGCCGCCCGCACCGGCGCCGGGCCGGAGCCGGGCGTCACGGTCCTCGCCGTCGACCTCACCGCCCCCGGGGTGACCCGGCCCGAGGGCGACGGTGGCGACCTCGTGCTGGCGGAGGTGCCGGTGGTCGAGGGCGAGGTCATCGGCGAGGAGGGGGAGGGCTGGCCGGTCGTCCAGTCGATCCGGGCCCGGCTGCGGTCGGTGGGCTGGATCACCGGTCTGCTGGCCGCCGAGCGCGCCGTCGAGGCCCTCGTCGACCTCGGCCGGGCCCGCGGGCTGGGCGACGACGCGGTGTTCCGCGACCGGGTGGCGGGCCTCCAGGTGGACGTCGACAGCGCCCGGGCCCTGGCCTACCGGGCCGTGTCCCGCCAGGGGACCGGGCGGCCGAACCCGGAGCTGGCCATGATGCCGCTCGTCGCCCGGGCGCTGGAGCAGCGGCTCTACCTGGCCGGGCTCGAGTCGCTCGGCGCGGACGGCCTCGACCTAGGGATCGACGGGCCCCGCCCGTGGCCGAGCGGCTCGTGGGCCGACGAGTGGGTCGCGGCGACCACCGAGACGGCGACCGCCGGCGGGCTCGGGGCCGAGCGTGACCGGGTCGCGGGCCGGGTCCTCGGCCTGCCGCTGGCCTGACTGCGGGGATCCGGCCGCTCAGCGCCCGAGGGCGGCGGCCAGCGGCGAGGGGCGCGCCCGGCGAGCGGTGAAGATCTGGTCGGCGACGATGCGCCGGTGGTCGGTGCCCGAGCCCAGCAGCAGGTCGTCGGCGGTGGCCCGGCCGATCCACAGCCGCAGGTCGCGCTCGTCGCGGTCGACCGCCCGGCCCTGGATCTCGAGGCTGGCCGCGGTCACCTGCCGGCGGCACGTCGAGGTCGCGGCCTTGGCAGCCGAGGCCGTGCGGGGGGCGTCGGGATGGCGCTCGGCCACCGCCGCGGTCGCCTGGTAGACGAGGGCCCGGGTCGTCTCCACCGCGACCAGCATGTCGGCCAGCAGGTGCTCGGTGGCCTGGCCACCGGCCCGGGCGCCCTCCCGCCGGCGGGCCACGTCGAGCGAGCTGTCGAGCAGCGCGTCGCAGACGCCCAGCGCGTCGAGCGCCAGTGCCACGGTCGCCTCGGCGAGCGCGGCCGTCAGGGCGGCGCCGGCGTCGACCTCCGGCTCGCCCAGCATCCGGGCGTCGGGCACCCAGATGCCGTTGAGCTCGACATTGGCGAGCGACCGGGTGGCGTCGAGGCTGCTGGTCCGCTTGAACGTGAGCTCCGCGGCCGGCACGACGAACAGGCCGAGGGTGCCGGAGTCACGCCGGGCGGCGACCACCACCTCGTCGACGTCGGGGGCGCCCAGCACGTGCTCCTTGCGGCCGCGCAGCAGCCAGCCGTCGCCGTCGCGCTCCGCGGTGGCGACGACCGCCGCCGGGTCCCAGCGGCCCCCTTCGTCGATCGCCAGCGTGCCGGCGAGGCTGCCGGCGGCCACCCCGGCCAGGAACCGGTGGACCTGGGCCGGGGTGCCGGCCTCCCGGACGACGGGGACGAACTGGGTCTGGGTCGGCAGGAACGGGCCGGGGGCGGCCGCCCGGCCCAGCTCCTCCAGCACGACGGCCAGCTCCACGAAGCTGCGGCCGAGCCCGCCGAGGTCGACGTCGACGGCGAGGGCCGGCCAGCCGAGCCAGGTGAGGGCGGCCGTCAGCTCGTCCTGCCCGGGCCCGCCGGCGGCGACCGCGGCGACCAGCCGGGGCGGGCACTCGCGGGCCAGCGCCGAGCGGGCGGCGTCGCGCCGCGCGAGCTGCTCGTCGGTGAAGTCGAGGTGCATGGACGGCCTCTTTCCGCGGACCCCGGGGAAGACGGCGCCGACGCCGCCGGGGAGCGGCGTACCCGCAGGTTAACGCTGTGCCGAGAGCACGGTGACGATCGCGGGACTACGGTCCGTGTGGCAGTTGACACGTTTTCGGCACGACTGTAACGATTGATGGTTAAGCGCGGACGCTGGCGCACCGGGGATCGCCGCAGGGTCGCAGCAGGGTTCGGTGCCGGATGATGGGGGGATCTGATGCCGACGACTTCGGTCGGGGCCGGGCCGCCACGGCACGGCGGTGCCGGCGACCCCGCTCACCCCACGCCGGTGGACGACCCGGGCGCCGCGGTCGACGGGGCCGGCTCGCTGGACCTGTTCACGCCCCGCTTTCGCCGCCGCTACGTGCTCTGCGTCGTCGCCACCCTCCCGCTCGCGGCCCTGGCCGGCCTGGAGGCGACGACGCCGACGCGCTACGTCGTCCTGTTCGTCGCCGTGAGCGCGCTCTACATCCTCCCCGCGCTCGCCTGCGCTGGCCTGCTGGCCCGCCGGGCGCCCCGCCGCGACCGGCCCGCGTGGTGGCTGTGGCTGATCGGCATCACCCTCACGGTCCTCAGCGGCCCGGCCATGTTGGCCGGGGCGGTCTCCCGGGTCCGGGTGGCGGGCCTCGGGGCGGTGGCGGTGGCGCTGGCGTGCATCTTCGTGAGCGCCGCCACGGTGGCGATGGTGCGGCGCCGATCGGTGTGGCGGGCCGCCTCGGTCGACCTCGTCGAGGCGACGATGTCTGTGATCGTGGCCACCGCGCCGGCCGTGCTCCTCTGGGGCGAGGCCATCGTGACCTCGGACAACGCGTGGTTCGCCGTCCCTGCGGCGACCGTCGCCACCGGCATGGTGTTCAGCTTCTACTGGTGCCTGCTGCTGAACGTCCGCATACGTGGCGCCCGCGGCACCACGATCGGCCTGCTGTGCGTCGGGGTGACGGTCGTCGGACTGGCCAACGGCGTCGCCCAGGCCGCCCAGGGGTTGTCCGGGTTCACGCTGCCGGCGGTGCCGCTGCTGGGCCTGGAGGCGGGATGCATGGCGCTGCTGTCGCTCGCGCCCCTGTACGTCCCCCGCTCACGGGTGGGCCCGGCCCGGCGGCCCTCGAGTGACCTGGTCCGGGGCGCCTGGCTACCGGCCACCCTGATGCTGGTCGGCCTGCCGGTGCTGCTGGCGACGACCCTGGCCATCCGCGACCGCCATGCCTGGGCGCCGCTGTTCGCGCTGGGCGTGACGGGGGTGCTGTTGGTGCTCGGGGTGCTGCGCCAGCTCGCCGCGGTGAGCGAGACCCGCTATCTCTACGGCCAGGTCGAGTGGGCGGCGGAGGCTCGCCGCGAGCTACTGGCCCAGCTCATGCAGCGGAGCGACGACGACCGCCACCGCGTGGCCGCGCAGCTCCACGAGCAGGCGGTGTCGGCGTACGCGACCTTCGTGTCGATGGTCCAGTCGGCGGCCCTCCAGGCCGGCGGGCCGGCGATGACCGGCGCGTCGGTCCGCATGCGCGACGAGCTCGGCCGCCAGGCCGAGTCGCTGCGCCAGCTCATGCTGGCGATGCAGCCGCTGGAGGTCGACCGGCCCCGGTCGGGCAGCCTGAGCGTGCCCATCCGGGCCTACATCGACGGGCTGTACACCGACCGACGGCCCCCGGAGCACCTGGTGGTGGTGGACGACTCGCTGGTTCTCGACTGGACGACCGAGGCGGTGGTGCTGCGGATCGTCCAGGAGGCGGTCCGCAACGTCCGCCGGCACAGCGGGGCCACGTCGCTGGAGGTGCACATCGGCGCCCGCGACGGCGTGGTCGAGGTCGAGGTGGTCGACGACGGGGTGGGCTTCGAGCCGGCGGGCGGGCTGCAGGCGTCGGGCATCCGGGCCATGCGGTCGTTCGCCGCGCTCACGGGCGGCTCGATCGAGATCGACAGCGCGCCGGGTCACGGCACGCGGGTGCGGGCGGTGCTGGGGGCTGCCGTCGGCGCGCCGCCCCCCGCGCCCGGGGATGCCGCGCCCCGGCTCCGCCTCGTGCAGGGCCTCACGGCCGAGGCGTGACCGGCGTCAGTCGGTGAAGCGCGACGTGGCGTACTCGCAGGTGACCCGCCACGCGGTCTCGGCGTCGAGCTGCCCGGCGATGCACAGCTCGACGTTGGCGAGCGCGAAGCCCAGCATTCCGGTGCTCGCGGCCACCAGGTCGTCCGCGGGGAGCGCCGAGCCGGCCATGAGGGCCGTGAGCTCGGAGGCGATCTGGACGCGGGTGACGATGGCCGACGCCTCGACCGTCTCGTCGTGGGTGACCCACGGGTCGCGGAACAGCAGCCGGTAGGCGGCGGGGTTCTCGTCGAAGAACCCGAACAGGGCGGCGAGCAGGTGCTCCATCCGGGTCCGGGGCGAGAACGGCATCTTGGACGCCTGGCGCAGTCGCTGCTGGAACTCGGCGAGCAGCCCCTGCATGACGCTCACGAAGAGCTGGGGGCGTCCCTCCGGGAAGTAGTGGTAGAGCAGGCCCTTCGAGACGTTCGCCGCGGTGGCGATCTCGGCGAGGCCGGACTCGGCGTAGCCGGTGGCGGCGAAGACCTGGCGGGCGGTGGCCACGATCTCCGCCCGGCGGGTGTCGGGGTTCTTGCGGACCCGTTTTGCCGCCGGGCGGTCGGTGCTCGGCTGGGCAGAGGCTGGCGTCACACGGACAGAGTATTCATGCACGCGGTGTGTAACAAATTACCTGTTGGTAATAAGCCTGTTTATCGACCCGATCGTCAATAGCCGGGCAAGAGGCCAGCGCATTGGGGGCCGGTTTGCCGTTCGCGAGGCCATAGCGGTCGGCCCCCGACCCCTATGACCTCGAGTTCGCCGGAACGACGGCTATCGCCTCGGGATGGCCGGTCGCCTGCGGGTCAGGGGCCCGGGTCCTCGCCGACCTCCCGCAGCGCCGCGGCCAGCGCCGCCCGCAGCCGGCGGGCCGTGGCGGGCGCCAGGTGGCCGGTCACCCC
>JBKPHT010000390.1:0-11902 GCA_046730015.1 Actinomycetota bacterium | reverse complement strand
GCGACGACCCGCCCGTTGCGGACGACGACGGTGGCGGCCCGACCGGGCACGGCGGCGACCAGAGCCGCGGTGGCGGGGGGCAGGCCGGCCGCGCCGTCGCCCCTGGGCGGGGCGGGGGCCGGGGCCGGGACGAACTGGCCGAGGTCGAGCTCGTCGATGCGGCTGTAGCGCCACACCTCCTCGCCGGTCGACGGCAGCTCGGCGGCGGCGAATGCGGCCGCCGCCCGGGCCCGCTGCTCGCGCAGCCACGGGGCGCCGTCGAGCGCGGCGGAGGCGTCGGGAGTGAACGTGCTGGTCAGCGTGGATCCTTTCGCAGCGGCGCCGCAGGCCGCGGCCGCCGCGGGCGAGGGGTCAGCCTACCGGTGCCGACGGAGGCCTCCCAAGGCCCGCTCAGGCCGTCACTTGCGGCGGAGCCAGCGGCGCCAGCGGGACCCGCCGCCCCGCTCCCGCTCGGCGGCCACGTCGGCCATGACCTCGGGGCCGGCGGAGTTGATGATGTCCTCGGCCTCGTCGAGCAGCCGGGCGACCGAGCCGTCGGCCCGGTCGAGGGCGTCGAGGGGCTCGTCAGGCGTCCGGGGGGTGACGAGCGTGCCGTGGGACCAGTTGACGTCGGCCAGCCGCCGCTGGTAGCGGGGGCAGTCGTCGGGGCAGCGCCAGGGGGCCTCGGGCGCGAGGTCGAGGTCGCACTTCCGCACCGTCTCGCCGTTGCGGTAGGTACGCGACTCGAAGTGTTTGCAGTCCTGGCGCATCGGCACCACACCAGTCTGCCAGCGAATCCGCTGGTCGCGGCGTCGCTCCAGCAGACACTGCGGCCCGGCCGGGTCAGCCGACCGAGCCCTCCATCTGCAGCTCGATGAGCCGGCTCCACTCGACGGCGTACTCCATGGGCAGCGTCCGGGTCACCGGCTCGATGAAGCCGTTGACCACCATGCTCATGGCCTGCTCCTCGGAGAGGCCCCGGCTCATCAGGTAGAAGAGCTGCTCGTCGGCGACCTTGGACACCGTGGCCTCGTGGCCGATGTCGGCGTCGCGGGCCCCGACCTCCATGTACGGGAAGGTGTCGCTGACCGAGTCCTCGTCGAGGATGAGGGCGTCGCACTGGACGTGGCTCTTGCACCCGTAGGCGTCGTCCTCGACCCGGACCAGGCCGCGGTAGGAGGTGCGGCCGCCGTCCTTGGAGATCGACTTGGACACGATCTTCGAGGTGGTCTCGGGGGCGGCGTGGACCATCTTGGCCCCGGCGTCCTGGTGCTGGCCGGGCCCGGCGTAGGCGACCGACAGGACCTCGCCGGAGGCCTTGGGGCCGACCATGTAGACGGACGGGTACTTCATGGTGAGCCGGGAGCCGATGTTGCCGTCGATCCACTCCATGTGGCCCTCGGCCTCGACGCGGGCCCGCTTGGTGACCAGGTTGAAGACGTTGTTCGACCAGTTCTGGATGGTCGTGTAGGTCACCCGGGCGCTGGGCTTGACGACGATCTCGACGACGGCCGAGTGGAGCGAGTCGGTGGTGTACACGGGGGCGGAGCAGCCCTCGATGTAGTGCACCTTGGCGCCCTCGTCGGCGATGATCAGCGTCCGCTCGAACTGGCCCATGTTCTCGGCGTTGATCCGGAAGTAGGCCTGCAGGGGCATGTCGACCTCGACGCCCGGCGGCACGTAGATGAACGAGCCGCCCGACCAGACCGAGGTGTTGAGCGCCGCGAACTTGTTGTCGTTGCGGGGGATGATCTTGCCGAAGTGCTGCTTCACCAGCTCGGGGTACTCCCGCAGGGCGGTGTCCATGTCGCAGAAGATGACGCCCCGGCGCTCCAGGTCCTCACGGTTGCGGTGGAAGACCACCTCTGACTCGTACTGGGCGGTGACGCCGGCCAGGTACTTGCGCTCGGCCTCGGGGATGCCCAGCTTCTCGTAGGTGTTCTTGATCGACTCGGGGAGCTCGTCCCACTCGTCGACCTGCGCGTCGGTGGGCTTGATGTAGTAGTAGATGTCGTCGAGGTAGATCTCCGACATGTCGCCGCCCCAGGTCGGCATCGGCCGCTGCTCGAAGTGCTGCAGGGCCTTGAGGCGGTTCTTGAGCATCCAGTCGGGTTCGCCCTTCATCCACGACATCTCGCGGACGATGTCCTCGCTGAGCCCCTTGCGGGGCTTGAAGACGTAGTTCTCCTCGTCGGACCAGCCGAGCTTGTAGCGGCCCAGGTCGAGATCGGCGACAGCCATGCATGTCCTCCCGGACATCGGAGCCGGCGGAGTGCCGGGCGAATTTCTCCTATGGCGATAGTATCAATCGGGTCCGCCGGCTCCACGTTCCCGGGCTCAGCCCCGGAGCGCGCCCGCCTCCGACCCGAGGGCGCCGGCGCCACCGTTGCCGTTGCCGGTCCCCGCCACCCAGGTCTCGTACAGCCTGGCGTAGGCCCCGCCGGAGGCGACGAGGTCGGCGTGGGTGCCGAGCTCGACCAGCTCGCCGCCGTCCACCACGCCGACCACGTCGGCCCGCTCGGACGTCGACAGCCGGTGGGCGATCACCACTACCGTCCGGCCCTCCAGCAGCCGGTCGACCGCGCCCTCGACCAGCGCCTCGGTGCCGGGGTCGAGGCTCGACGTGGCCTCGTCCAGCACCAGCAGCGCCGGGTCGGCCAGGGCCGCCCGGGCCAGCGACACGAGCTGCTTCTCCCCCGCCGACAGGCGGCTGCCCCGCTCCCGCACCTCGGTGTCGAGCCCCTCGGGCAGCGAGGCGAAGCGGTCGTAGGCGTTGACCGCCCGCAGGGCGGCGTCGACCTCGGGGTCGGTGGCGCCCTCCCGGGCGAGCCGGACATTGTCGCGGATGGTCCCGTTGAACAGGAACCCCTCCTGGGGGATCACCACGATCCGGGACCGCAGCGACGCCATGGTGGCGTTCCGCACGTCGACGCCGCCGAACCGGACCGTGCCCCCGGTCGGGTCGTACAGCCGGGCGACCAGCTTGGCCAGCGTCGACTTGCCCGCCCCGGTCGGCCCGACCAGCGCCAGACGCGACCCGGCGGCGATGTGGAGCGACACCTCGTGCAGCACCGGAGGCCCGTCGCCGTACGCGAACGACACGCCCTCGACGTCGATGTCGCCCGCCTCCGGCAGGTCGACGGCGCCGGGCCGCTCGGACACGTCGACGGGCGTGTCGAGCAGCTCGTAGAGCTTCTGGAGGCCGGCGCCGGCCGACTGCACCATGTTGAACAGCTGGCTCAGCTGCTGCACCGGCTCGAACAGGTTGGACAGGGCCAGCACGAAGAAGGCGACGGTGCCGACGGTGAGCACGCCCTCGTGGACCATCCAGCCGCCGAACCCGAGGGTCAGCGCCGTGGTGCCCCAGCCGGCCAGCTCGATCACCGGCAGGTACCAGGCCGAGATGCGGACCGACCGCATGTGGCTGTCGTACAGCTCGCGGTTGCCCCGCTGGAACCGGTCGACCTCGACCTCCTCGCGAGCGAAGGCCTGCACGACGCGCACCCCGGCGATGCCCTCCTGCAGGTGCGACAGGGTGGTGCCGATGCGGTCACGCACGTCGAGGTAGGCGGCGTTGGAGTCGCGCTGGAACTTGACGCTGGCCAGGATCACCGGCGGCAGGGCGATCGCGCAGACGAGCATGAGCTGCCACGACACGATCGTCAGCACGATCAGCGACACGCCGAGCAGCAGGGCGTTCGACACGAACATGGTGAGGCCCATCTGCACCAGTTCCGACAGCGAGTCGACGTCGGAGGTCATGCGCGACACCAGCACGCCGGCCTTGGACCGGTCGTAGAACGGCATCGACAGGCGCTGCAGGTGCTCGAACACCCGGATCCGCAGGCTGCGGAGGAAGTCCTCGCCGACCAGGCTGATCAGCGTGATCTGGATGCGGTAGGTGACGTAGGCGAGGATCGCCACCACGACGTAGCCGGCCACCGCCAGGTCGAGGTTGCCGGCGTCGCGCTCGGTGATGCCCGTGTCGATGCCAAACTTGACCAGGTAGGGCCCGGCCAGCACGGTGCCGGTCCACAGCACGACCATGCCGAGGGCGGCCGCCACCCGGCGCCGCTGGGGCCGGAGCATTCCGGCGGTCCGGCGGAGCACCCGCCCGGCCTCGCGCCGGTCGAGGCGGTCCTCGTCGCTGACGCCTCCCTGCATCCACATCAGGCGTTGCTCCTGGCCGGCTCCCGGTCGCCGTCGGCGCCCGCCGCCTCCGCAGACGCCGCGGCGGCCGCGAGGACCTGGCGGTAGCGGGGCTCGCCGGCCAGCAGTGACGCGTGGGTGCCCTCGGCCACAACTCGGCCCCCGTCGAGCAGCACCACCCGGTCCGCCAGGGCGATGGTGGCGGGCCGGTGCGCGATGACGATGGTGGTGCGGCCCCGCATCACCTCGGTCAGCGCGTCGCGGATCTCGTGCTCCTTGGTGGGGTCGACCGCGGAGGTGGCGTCGTCGAGGATGAGCACCCGGGGGTCGGCCAGGATGGCGCGGGCGATGGCGATCCGCTGCCGCTGGCCACCCGACAGCGAGTAGCCCCGCTCGCCGATGAGGGTGGCGTACCCGTCGGCCAGGTCGGAGACGAACTCGTGGGCGCCGGCCAGGCGCGCGGCGCGCTCGATCGCCTCCTGGGAGGCGTCGGGGTCGGCGAAGGCGATGTTGGCGGCGATGGTGTCGCTGAACAGGAACGTGTCCTCGAAGACGATGCCGACCGACCGGCGCAGCTCGTCGAGGCCGAGCGAGCGGACCTCGACGCCGTCGAGTAGGACCGCGCCGCCCTCGACGTCGTAGAACCGGGGGATGAGGCGGGCCACGGTCGACTTGCCCGAGCCGGTGGGGCCGACGAGGGCGACCGACTCGCCGGGGGCGACGCGCAGGTCGAGGCCGTCGAGCACCGGCCGGACCCGGCCGTAGCCGAAGCGCACGTCCCGGAAGGTGACCTCCCCGCCGCCGGCCGGCAGCGGCACGGGGTGGGCGGGGTCGTCGACCTCGGGCTCGGTGGTCAGCACCTCGTCGACCCGCTCGGCGGACACGGCCGCCCGCTGGGACTGGGCGACGATCATGCCGAGCATCCGCAGCGGCCAGATGAGCATGGCGATGTAGACGTTGAACATCACCAGCGTGCCCAGCGACAGGTTGCCGTTCAGCACCTGGTGGCCCCCGACCCCGAGGACCATGATGAGCCCCAGGTTGGGCAGCAGCTCGAGACCGGGGAGGAACCGGGCCCGGGTCCGGGCGGCAGCCATCGACTCGTCGTAGACGTCCTGGGCCTCAGCGGTGAGGCGACCGGCCTGGACCCCCTCGGCGCCGAGGCCCTTGATGACCCGGACGCCGGCCACCGACTCCTCCACCACCGCGGCGAGCTCGGCCGACTCCCGCTGGATGCCCATGACGCTGGGGAACAGCCGGCGGGAGAACCGGGTGGCGAGCACGTTGAGGAACGGGAGCGAGCCGAGGGCGAGCAGCGTGAGGATCGGGTCGATCACCGCCAGGATGACGGTCACCGCGGCCACGGTGACGGCGTTGGAGATGGTGAGCGGGATCATCACCACGAACGCCTGGACCTGCTGGAGGTCGGTGTTGGCCCGGCTCATGAGCTGCCCGGTCTGGGCCTGGTCGTGGAACGCGAAGTGGAGTCGCTGGAGGTGGGCGAAGAGGCGGTCGCGCAGGTGGGCCTCGACCCAGCGGGCCTCCCGGAAGGCGACGTAGCGGCGGAGCCCGGTGAAGGTGGCCGAAGCGATCGCGACGGCGCCGAGGATCAGGCACCAGCGCCGGAGGGCCCCGGTGTCGTCGGCGATGATGCCCTGGTCGACGGCGTTGCGGACGAGGAGCCCGGTGCTGACCTTGGCGGCCGTCCAGGCCAGGCCGACGGAGACCCCGAGGGCGATGCCGCCGCGGCGGAGGCGGGTCAGTTCGAGGATGAGCCGCCAGCCCCGGCTGCTGAACGTCCGCTGCTCGTCGCCGCCGAGGGTTCCCGTGGTGCCCGTCTTGTCGTCGCCGGTGGTGTCGGTGCTCCTGACCTGCCCGGTCTCCGCCATCGTCCCCTCTGAAACCTGACCCGTGGGTCAAGTCTAGCGGCGGAGGTCGCGGCCCCCAACGGAGATTCGAGGTCAGCCGCCGAGCAACGCCGGCGCCAGCTCCCGCCACGCGGCGAGCGGCACCGCGCTCATGTCCGGGTCCAGCACCTGGACGCACACGTGGTCGGCGCCGGCCTGCCGGTGGGCCGCCACCCGGGCCGCCACGGCGTCGACGTCGCCCCAGGCCACCAGGGCGTCGACCAGCGCGTCGCTGCCCCCGTCCGCCAGGTCGTCGTCGCCCCAGCCGAGGCGGCGGAGGTTGTCGGTGTAGTTGGGCAGGGTCAGGTAGATCGCCATGTAGCGGCGGGCCGTCTCCCGGGCAACGTCGGCGTCGGCGGTGACGACGGCCGCCTGCTCCACCATCAGCATCGGCCCGTCGCCCAGGTGCTCCCGGGCCATCGGGGTGTGCTCCACCGGGACGAAATAGGTGAGGGCACCCCAGGCCCGGGCGGCGGCCAGGGCCAGCATCCTCGGGCCCAGCGCCGCCAGCACCCGCGGCGGCTCGGCAGCGGGGGCGGGCGAGACCGTGAACGCGTCGTCGATGCCGTCGAGGTACGCGGCCATCCGGCTCAGCGGCCTGGTCCACTCCTGGTGGAGCAGGCCCTCCACCATCGGCGCGTGGCTCACGCCCAGCCCGAGGAGGAAGCGGCCCCCGGAGTCGTCGGCCAGCAGCCGCTGGGCGGCGGCTGCGGTGCCAGGCAGCCGGTTGAAGATGCTGGCCACCCCGGTCGCCACCACCATCCGCCCGGTGGCGTCGAGCAACACCGCGGCGTGGGTCAGGGCCTCCCGGCCGACGGCCTCCGGGATCCACAGCGCGCCGTAGCCGAGCTGCTCGATCTCCCCGGCCACCTCACGGGCCCGCGCCGCCGGCTGGAGATCGAGCTGCCCGGTCCAGATCCCCACGTCTCCCACGTCCATCCGGCCGACGCTACCGTGACCCCCGGATGGACCCGGCCGTCACCCGCGCCCCCGCCCCGCCTCCCCCGTCACCACCCCCGGCCGCGGCAGTCGCGGCCCGGGACCGCACTGGACGGGTCGTCGGCCTCGCCGCGGCGGCCGCCCTGACCGCCTACGTCGGGCTGGTCGACCCCGCCGGCGGCGGCGCCTACCCGGTCTGCCCGAGCCGGGCGCTGCTCGGCATCGACTGCCCCGCATGCGGCGGGCTGCGGGGCACCCACGACCTGCTGCACGGGCAGGTCGCCCAGGCCCTCGACCACAACCTGCTGCTCCCGGCCTACCTCGTGGTCGCGGCGGCCCTCGCCTGGCGGTTGGCGGCGCCCCTGGTGGGGCGCGCCGCCCCCGCCCTCCGGGTGCCGCGGTGGGCAGCGGCGGCCGCCATCGTCGTCGTCGTGACGTTCACCGTGGCGCGCAACCTGCCGGCCTTCGGCTGGCTCGGCTCCGGCCTCGGCTGACTCACACCCACTTGCGGGTGGGTGGCGGCGGCTCCCAGGCGGCCAGGGCGTCGAGCAGGCCGCCCACGTCCGGCGCCGCCAGCACCAGGCCCCGGTGGACCCGGCGGACGAAGCCCTCCTCCACCGCCCGGTCGAACAGCGTCACCAGCGGAGCGAAGAACCCAGCCACGTCGAGCAGACCGCAGGGCTTGGGCCGGGGGTGCAGCCCGAGCTGGCTCCAGGTCAGCACCTCGCAGAACTCCTCGAGGGTGCCGAACCCGCCCGGCAGGGCGACGAACCCGTCGGACAGCTCGGCCATCAGCGCCTTGCGCTCGTGCATCGACGCGACGACCCGCAGGTCGTCGATGCCGGTGTGGGCCACCTCCGCCTCGACCAGCCTCTCGGGGATCACGCCGGTGACCTCGCCCCCGGCCGCCCGGCAGGCGTCCGCCACCCGGCCCATCAACCCGACGTGGGCACCGCCGTACACCAGCCCGATCCCGCGGGCGGCCAGCGCGGCGCCCAGCTCCTCGGCGGCGGCCGCGTAGGCGGGCCGGGCGCCGTCGCTCGACCCGCAGAACACGCAGAGCCGGTCCACGGCGACCCCTCAGTCGAGGCGGCGGAGCCCGTCGCGGTACCGCTTGCCCCGCTCGACGTAGCTGAGCATGGGGAACCGGATCATCCGGTCGGGGTCGACGGCACCGGGCTTGATCCTGGCCGGGACGCCCAGCGCCATGGCCCCCGACGGCACCTCGGTCCCGCCCGCCACCACCGCCCCCGCGCCGACCAGGGCACCCGACCGGACCACCGCGTCGTGCAGCACCACCGCGCCAGTGCCGACCAGCGACCCGTCCTCGATCGTGCAGCCCTCCAGGTGGACGAGGTGGCCGATGACGCACTCGGCGCCGACGGTCGTGGCGTGGACGGGGGTGACGTGCAGCACCGACCCGTCCTGCACCGACGTCCGGGCGCCGATCGTGATCGGCGCGCCGTCGCCCCGGAGCACCGCCCCCGGCCACACCGACGCCTCCGGTCCCAGCGTGACGTCCCCGATGATCACGGCGTCGGGGTGGACGTAGGCCGACGCGTCGATGACCGGCTGCTGGTCGCCCAGGGCGTAGATCGGCACCGTGAGACCTCGATCAGGCGTGGTAGCGGCCGAAGCCGCCCCGGAAGAAGACGAGCGGCCCGCCCTCGTGGCCGACCTCGAGATCGGCCACCCGGCCGACGACGATCCAATGGTCGCCGGCCTCGTGGACGGCGTCGATGCGGCAGTCGATCCACGCCAGGACGTCGTTGATGACCGGCGCGCCGGTCGCCACCGAGGGGCGCCAGCCGATGCCGGCGAACTTGTCCTCGCCCTTGCCGGCGAACACGCGGGCCACGTCCTCCTGATCGTCGGACAGGATGTTGACGCAGTAGTGCCCCGCGGCCTGGATCTTCGGCCAGCTCGTCGAGTGGTCGCCGGCGAAGAACGCCACCAGCGGTGGGTCGAGCGACACCGACGAGAACGAGCCGACGCACAACCCCACCGGGCCGTCGGCGCCGGCCGCGGTGATCACGGTGACGCCGGTCGGGAAGTGGCCCAGCACCTGGCGGTAGCGGGCGGCGTCGATCGACGACGCGGACGTCGGGATGTCGGTCACGCCGGGCACCCTAGCGAGCCATGACGCCCCGTCAGATGCCGGCGGGGCCGGGCTCAGCCGCCGAACGAGACCGTCAGGCCCTCGTAGGCGGCGACGACCTCGCACAGCCCGCCGGGGCCGGCGACGTCCTGGGCGTGCGCCAGCAGGGCGTCGACGGCGTCGTCGTCGTGGGCCGGATCGTGGTGGAACAACGCCAGCCGCTTGGCCCCGGCCTCCTGGGCGACGAACACGGCGTAGTCGACCGTGCAGTGGCCCCAGTAGTACTTGTGGGCGAACTCGTCGGTCGTGTACTGGGCGTCGTGGATCACCAGGTCGGCCCCGTCGCACAGCTCGAGCACCGCGTCGCCGACCCGGTGGCCGCCGTCCTGGGGCATCTGGTGGTCGGACAGGTAGGCGACGACCGCGCCGCCGACCTCGACCCGGTAGCCGTTGTTGGCCCCGACGTGGGGCACCGGCCGCACCCGGATCTTGGCGCCGTCGATCTCGACGTCGCAGTCGGACACGTCGTGGAAGGCGATCTGCCCGTACAGCTGCTCGACGGTGACCGGGAAGAACGGGGGCCGCACGAACTGGTGGAAGGCTTCGGCCAACGAGCCCGCCTCCTGGGGCGGCCCGAAGATGTCGAGCTGGGCGCCCGGGGCCAGGATCGGGGCGAAGAACGGCAGGCCCTGGACGTGGTCCCAGTGCATGTGGGTCACCATCGCCGAACCCCGGAACGGGCCGTCGGTCGGCAGCGTCTGGCCGAGCTGGCGGAGGCCGGTGCCGAGGTCGAGGACGATCGGATCATGGCCCGGCGCGTCGAGTTGGACGCACGAGGTGTTGCCGCCGTAGCGGCGATTCTCGTCGCAGGGACACGGGGTCGAGCCCCGCACACCGAAGAAGGAGACGTTCAGCACAGCTTCCCCTCGCGCACGAGGCGCTCGAGCGACGTTACCCAACGGCCACTGGCGCCCGTCCTGGGTGTGACCACAATCACTCGCTGCGGCCAGGCCGGCGGCCCCGGCGCGGGTGCCCGATTAGGTTCCCGGCCATGATGGACGACTCCGAGGGGATCACGCAGGGCTCGGTCGAGGCCAACGGCCTCACGTTCGGCTACCTGGCCGCCGGCGACCTGGACGATCGGGGGGCGCCCCTGGCCCTGTGCCTGCACGGGTTCCCCGACTCGGCGTGGACGTGGCGGCATCTGCTCCCCACTCTGGCGGCGGCGGGCTACCGGGCGGTGGCCCCGTGGTTGCGAGGGTATGCCCCCACGACCGTACCCGAGGATGGTCACTACCAAGCGGCCGTCGTGGCGCTCGACGCCTGCGCGCTGAACGCCGCGCTCGGCGGGGGCGACGACGCGGTGCTGATCGGCCACGACTGGGGCGCCCTCGCCAGCTACGCCGCCGTCCACCACGAGGGCACGACCTGGCGGCGCCTGGTGGCGATGGCGGTGCCCCACCCGGCCGCGCTCTCGACCGCGTTCTTCTCCTACGACCAGCTGCAGCGAAGCTGGTACATGTTCTTCTTCCAGCACCCGCTGGCGGACATCGCGGTGCCGATGGACGACCTGGCGTTCCTCGACCGGCTGTGGGCCGACTGGTCGCCCGGCTACGACGCCGGCGCCGATCTCGCCCACGCGAAGGACGCGCTGCGCGACCCGGCCAACCTGGCCGCCGCCATCGGCTACTACCGGGCGACGCTGGGCGGCGTCGGGCTCGACCCGAGCCCCGAGGTGGCGGCCCTCGACGCCGCAGCCACCGGCGCCCCGCCGCTGCCCACCCTGTACCTCCACGGCCGGGACGACGGATGCATGGGGGCCGACCTCGCCGACCGGTCGGCCTCCGCCCTCACCCACCCCGGCTCCCGGGTCGACATCGTCCCCGATGCCGGCCACTTCCTCCACCTCGAGCAGCCGGAGGTCGTCAACCGGATGGTGCTGGAGTTCATCGGTCCATCCGGGGGTTGACCGTCCCCGAGCATCACCGACCCAGTTCCTGCCGCCCCCAACCGGGTCGGCCCCATCGCGGCCGGCGCGACATTCCCGACCCAGTTCCCTGCCGCCCCCAACCGGGTCGGCGCCATCGCGGCTAGCGCGACTTTCCCGACCCAGTTCGCGGCCACGTCGTCATCACGAAGCGGGGGCGACGACCGTCGTTCACGGGAGGACGAGGGCCTCGCCGTCACGGACGGCGAGGCCGTCGCCGATCATGCCCACCGCCACCCGGTCGGCCCGGGCCGGGTCGTCGGGCCAGCCCATGACGGCCGGCAGGTCCGCCACGCCCACCGGGCCCCGGCAGAGGGCCTCCACCAGCCGGCCCCGGCCCTGCCGGTCGGAGCCCTCGAACCGGGGCTGACCGGTGCTCACCCCGGCCGAGCCGTCGGCCGGGTCAGGCGCCACCAGCCCCGCCGCCGCCCAGCCGCACGCGCCGGTGGCCCGGACCGGGCAGGCCCGGCAGTCCGGGCGGCGACGCCGGCACACGGCCCCGCCGAGCTCCATCACCGCCTGGTTCCAGTCCCACGACCGGCCCGGCGGCACCAGTCCGTCGGCCACGGCCTGGGCCTCCGCCGCCCGGAGCGGCCGGCCCTCCCACCGGGCCAGCACCCGGCCGACGTTGGTGTCGACGACACCGACCTCGTGCTCGAACGCGAACGCCAGCACCGCCCGGGCCGTGTAGGGCCCGACGCCGGGCAGGGCCCGCAGCGCTGCGAGGTCGGCCGGCAGCCGCCCGCCGTGGCGCTCGACCACCGCCCGGGCGCAGGCGTGGAGGTTGACCGCGCGGCGGTTGTAGCCGAGGCCCCGCCAGCGGCGGACCACCTGTCTCTTATA
>JBKPHT010000389.1:0-7501 GCA_046730015.1 Actinomycetota bacterium | reverse complement strand
CGCCTGTCTCGGGGTGTCCCCCCCCCGAGGAGCCGGGCTGAGTTGGACCCCTAGCGCGCCCCGCCCCCCCCGGCCCCGCCCGGCGCCGGCCCGAGGGGCCGGCGCCGGGCCCTGGCCCTGATCGCCGGCGCCGGCGTGGCCACCCTGGCCGCGTGCAGCGGTGGCGGCTCGGCCACCACCGCCACCACCGCGTCCACCACGTCGACGACGGCCGGCGGCACACCGCCGGGCGCCCCGCCCGATGGCGGCAGTGCGAGCTCGGGCAGCGGCGAGGAGGGGGCCATCCCGGAGGAGACCGCCGGCCCCTACCCCGGCGACGGGTCGAACGGGCCCGACGTCCTGTCCCAGGACGGGGTCGTCCGGCGGGACATCCGGTCGAGCTTCGGCTCGGCCTCCGGCGTGGCCGACGGCGTGCCGCTGGCCGTCGACCTCACGGTTGTCGATGCCGGCTCCGGCTCGGCGCTCCCGGGCGCCGCCGTCTACCTGTGGCACTGCGACCGGGAGGGCCGCTACTCGCTCTACTCCGACGGCGTCACGGACGAGAACTACCTCCGGGGCGTCCAGGCGGCCGGCGACGACGGCACCTTGAGCTTCACCACCGTGTTCCCGGCCGCGTACTCCGGGCGCTGGCCCCACATCCACTTCGAGGTGTACGGGTCGGTCGACGAGGCCACCGGCGGCGGCTCCCCGGTCGCCACCTCCCAGATCGCCCTGCCCGAGGACGTCTGCGACGCCGTCTACGCCACCGACGGCTACGCCCAGAGCGTCACCAACATGGCCCGGACGTCGCTCGACTCCGACAACGTCTTCGGCGACGACGGCGCCGTCGACCAGCTCGCCACCGTCACCGGGACCGTGGCGGACGGGCTGGTGGCGAGCCTCTCCGTCCCGGTCTGACGGCCAGCGCCGGGGGCCAGCGCGGGCCCGTTCCCGTGTTCCGGAGGCGATAGGGCTCGGCCCCCGACCCCTATCGCCTCGGGAACCGGGAACGACCCCTGTCGCCTCGCCATCGGCCCGGAGGAGCGCCGGTCACGGCCGCCGCCGGCCGGCGGCGGCCGGCTCGACCCGGGCCTTCACCGCGTCGCGCAGGGCCCGCCGCCGGTCGGCGAACCGGCTCTCCCCCGGCGCCGCTCGGCGGAGCACCCACAGCGGCACCCGGCCGATGTCCTTCAGCGACCGGGGCCGCATCGCCCGCAGGCGGAAGTCCTGGTCGTCGGCCAGGGCGTCACGCACCGAGGCGCTGACCACGATCGTACCCGGGAACGCCACCGCGGTGATCCGGCTGGCCAGGTTGACCATCGGGCCGTAAAGGTCGCCCTCCCGCTCCAGCAGCGGTCCGTAGGCCAGCCCGACCCGCAGCTCCGACAGGTCGTCGGCCCCACGGGTGCCCTCGGCCAGCGCCAGCGCGATGGTGGCGGCCGCTCGGGGCGAGTCGACCGTGAACATCACCTCGTCGCCGATCATCTTCACCACCCGCCCGCCCTCCGCGGTCACCGCGTCGAACGCCAGCCGCTCGAACTGGTCGACGATCGCCGCCAGCTCGTCGTCGCCCACCTGCTGGCTCAGCGCCGTGAACCCCACCAGGTCGGCGAACCCCACCACCCCCATCTGCCCCTGCCCCGCCTCGGCGATGCTCAGCCGCCGGCGGATCGCCGCCCTCAGGTGCCGGCGCCAGGCGGCGTCCAGCACCCGGGGCACGATCGGCAGGAGGGCGGCGGCGCTGCCCACGATCCGCTCGTCGGTCACCTCCTGGCCCCCCACCACCGCCGGCGGTGGCGCCCCCGAGGCCCTGGCGCTGATGACGTCGACCTGCGACGACGCCACCCGCGCCATCGACGACCCGATCACCCGGCTCAGGTGCAGCACCAGGTCGGTCGAGGCGACGTCGCCCTCCATCAGCTGGCCCACCTCCCCCAGGATCCCGAGGTCGGCGTCGGTGAACACCAGCTCGCCCGGCCGCGGCTCCGGGTAGCCGAGGGTCCGCCACAGCTGGCGGACGTGCTCGGCCGGCAACCCGGTCCGCTCGCTGACGGTGGCCAGGTCGTACTGGGCGTGCTCGGGGACGATCAGCCGCTCGACGGCCAGCAGCGGCAGCGTCCCCTCCCGCTCGGCCCGGTCGAGCTCCTCCGGCGTGCACCCCAGGCCCGCCAACATCTCCCGCACCGCCCGGACGCCGTCGTCGCCCAGCGCAGCGGGGTCGAGGCCGGGCGGCTCGCTCACGCGAACGAGCCCCCCTCGGGAGGCACCGCCGGCACCGCCACGGGCTCGGCCGGCTCGCCGCACCGGGCCTCGGGAGGTGCCGGGACGGGCCCCAGCAGCGCCTCGCCCCGGGCCTCGGTCGTCGACCAGCCGGCGTCCAGCCCCGGGGCCGTCAGCCGCATCGGTCCGGCCCCCGGCCGGACGTCGACCTCCCACAGCAGCGCCACCCGGTCGCCGTGCCACCGCACCGCGTACGACACCCGGCCCACCGCCGTCGGCGCGTCGTGGACCTCCCAGCCCCGCCCGTACCAGCCCACCGGCACCAGCGACGACAGCGCCACGCCGCCGTCCACCTCCCGCACCAGCAGGTCGCGCACGAACGACAGCAGCTCCGCCGCCGCCCAGCCGTGGTGGCCGTCGCCCATGCACCCGCCGTCCAGCCGCGGATGGATCGCCTCCGGCCACGTCCACGTCGGCGTCGCGGCGTCGAGCAGCCAGGCCAGCCGGTCGAGACAGCGGCGGTCGCCCGCCCGCAGCTCCACCGCGGCGAGCTGCATCGTCAGGTAGGTGCCCAGCCCCGTGTGGCTGATCCCCTGGTAGAAGGCCCGGCCGCCGGCCAGCGTGAAGCGCTCCCGCACCAGGTCGGCGGTCGCCGCCACCCGGGGGTCGTCGGCCGGCAGCAGGTCGAGCGGCGCGCAGGCCACCAGCGACCCGATGGCCCCCGAGTCGAGCCGCCGCCCGGGGCCCGCAGGGATCGCCGCCGTCCCCAGCCGGCGGGCGGTCAGCTCTAGCGACGCCTCGACGTCGGCCCACATCGCCGCCGCGAACCGCTCGGCGTCGGCCGCCGCGTCGGGCTGCCCCGCCGCGGCCAGCAGCGCGGCCCCGGCCCGCAGGCCGGCGACGCCCCAGAAGTCGTCCCAGTAGAAGTGGTCGAACGGCCCCAGGTGCTCGGCCGACACCCCCGGCGGCAGCAGCCCTGCCACCGCCGGGTCGGCCACCCGGCCGCGGCCCCGGCCCCGGCGCCCCCGGCCGCCCCGGCGCTTGCGGTCGATCCAGTGGACCGCCTTCGCCACCGGCGTCACCATCTCCTCCACCAGCGACACGTCCCCGGTCAGGCGCCGGTGCCGGTCGAGCGCGACCAGGGCGGCGCCGTTGGCGTCCCACTCGTAGCGCTGACTGAAGAAGAACCCGTCGGCCTTCTGCCGCCCAGGGTACGACGCCAGCACCCGGGCCACCTCGTCGTGGTAGCCGTACGCGCCCAGCGCACCCAGCATGAACGCCGCGTCCCGGAACCAGAACCGGTGGTACGTCGCCGGGCCCGGCGTGATCTCGTCGCCGTCGTGGAGCAGCAGCAGGAAGCGGCGGTTGGCGTCCACCGCCTCGGCCAGGCGGTCGTCGGGCAGCACCAGCCGCAGGCCCCGGTCGCCCTGGGCCTGCCAGCCCCGCGCCACCGCCTCGGCGGGCGGCAGCACGGCGGGGAACGACGGTGCCCGCGACAGCCGGCGGCGGGCCTCCCCGTGACGCCGCGTCCGGGGCTCGGGGTCGAGCGGGATGGCCGCCCGGAACGTCGCCCCGTGGGCCAGCGGGTGCACGAACGCCGCCTGGGCCAGCCCCGCCGGGTCGCGCACCGGCCCGAACCACGTGTCGGCCGCCGCCCCGCCCGTCACCGTCCCCGCCGAGTCGCCATCGCGGAACGACGACCCGGCCATCCGCCGGGGCGGCTGGGGCAGCAGCAGCGCGACCCGGCCGTCGACGGTCACCGTGGCGCCGTGGAGATCGATCCGCTCGATCACCGACAGGCCCTCGGGGTTGTACGGCCGGACGGCCAGGGCGAGGGCCACCGGGGCCTTCGACCGGTTCTCGACCTCGACGACCACCAGTTCGCCGCCGCCCTCCGCCGAGCTCCGGCGCACCGCGTAGACCCGCTCGATTGCGTCCCCCGACGGGATGCTCATCGCCGTCTCGACCACCGGCGCCCCCCGGACCAGGCGCTGGCGGACGGCCATCTCCCGGGAGGGCAGGTGCCAGCGGTCGTCGGCCCCGATCCACCAGTCCAGCGACCAGCCGTCGAACCACGGCGTGACCAGGCCCCGGGGGTCGACGATCGCCTCCCAGGGCGAGTCGATGTTGCCCACCGCCGTCCAGTTGCGATGGGTGACGTTGGTCAGGAACGGCAGGTGGCCCCGGGGCACGAACGCCGGCGAGGTCGGGTCCAGCTGGCGCTCCAGCCACCACGGCCACACCCAGTCGGGCCCGATCTGGGCGGCTGTCCGGGTCCGCAGCGCCCGGAACACCGTGCGGGCTCCCACCGGCACCAGCTCGCCCGGCACCTCGACCTCCACGGTCTCACCCAGCCGCTGGAACGTCGTCAGGTGGCGGACCACGTCGTCGGTCAGCTGCAGCCGTCCCATCAGCCGGCGGAGCACGAAGGCGCGGACGGACACGGCGCGGCCCCGCTCAGCCCATCCCGTGCATCTCGGACCGGACGCCCCGCCGGAGCAGGCCCCGGTACGCCTCGGTGGCCGGGCACCCCTCGTGGACCACCCGGTGGATCTCCTGGGCGATCGGCATCTCGACCCCCCGCTGCTCGGCGACCTCGACCACGACCTTGGACGTCTTGATGCCCTCCGCCACCATCTTCATCTCCGACACGATCTCGTCGATGGTGCGGCCCCGGCCGAGTTGCTCGCCCACGTAGCGGTTGCGGCTCTGGCGGGAGATGCAGGTCGCCACCAGGTCCCCCATGCCGGCCAGGCCCGCGAAGGTGAGCAGCTGGCCGCCCATGGCCACCCCCAGCCGCGACAGCTCGGCGAGGCCGCGGGTGATGACCGCGGCCCGGGTGTTGTCGCCCGTGCCGAGGCCGTCGGCCATGCCCGACGCGATGGCGACGACGTTCTTGAGCGCGCCGCCGATCTCGCAGCCGACGACGTCGGGGTTGGTGTAGACCCGGAACAGGTCGTTGGCGAAGATGCGCTGCAGCTCGCGGGCGATGTGGTCGTCGCTGAACGCCACCACGGTGGCCGCGGCGTGGCCGGACAGGATCTCCTGGGCCAGGTTCGGTCCGGTCAGCACCCCCACCGGGTGGCCGGGCAGCACCTCGGCGATGACCTCGGTCATCCGCAGATGGCTGCCCTCCTCCAGTCCCTTGGCCAGACTGACGACAGGGACCCAGGGGCGGACGAACGGCCGCATCTCCTCCAGCGTCGACCGCATGCCGTGCGACGGCACGCCCATCACGAGCACGTCGGCGCGGCTGACCGCCTCCTCCATGTCGGCGGTGGCGGCGAGCTTGGGGGGCAGGTCGAAGCCTTGGAGGTACTCGCTGTTTCTGTGCTTGTCCGCCACCTCGGCGGCCAGCTCCGGGCGCCGGGCCCAAAGCACGGTGGGCGCGTTCCGGGACGCCAGCGCCGCGACCGTGGTGCCCCACGACCCGGCGCCGATCACGGCCACGCGGACGGGGCTGAGGCTCGACATGCCGCTCACCGTAACCGGCAGTCACGGGACGGAGCGGAGGGCGGGCGGAACTGGCGGCGCGTCGCGCTCATGGCTTCCGGACCCGCCGCTGGAACCGTGGTGGTGTCGGTCCGGTGGGGCGGCCGGGCGCCACGGGTACGCTGCGCGGCGGTGGCAGCGTCGACGTCGGCCGCGGTGGTCGTTCCGGTGAAGGGGTTCACTGCGGCCAAGGTCCGGCTGGCGAGCGCGCTCGATCCCGGCGAGCGGGCGCGGCTCGCCCGGCACATGGCCGAGATCGTCCTGCTGGCCGCCCATCCGCTGCCCACCGTGGTGGTCTGCGACGACGACGGGGTGCGCGACTGGGCCGAGCGGTCCGGGGCCCGGGTCGTGTGGTGCCCGGGGCGGGGGCTCAACGGGGCGGTGGCCGACGGCGTGGCCGCGCTGGCGGCCGACGGGGTCGATCGCGCGATCGTCGCCCACGCCGACCTGCCCCTCGCCACCCGGCTCGACTGGGTGGCCGACTTCCCCGGGGTGACTCTGGTCCCCGACCGGCGCTGTGACGGCACCAACGTGCTGGCGGTGCCGACCGCGGCCGGGTTCCGGTTCTCCTACGGCGCCGGGTCGTTCGGCCGCCACCGGGCCGAGGCCGCCCGGCTGGGCCTGCCCGCCCGGCTGGTGCGGGACGCTCGGCTGGCCTGGGACGTCGACCTGCCCGTCGATCTGGCGTGGCCGGGCGCGCCGGCGGTGCCGGGGTGGGCCGAGCCGGAGGGCCTCACGACCGTGCTGCCCCGGTCGTCGTGACGTGACCGTCGACGTCGACCTGCCCACGCCGGCGCGCGCCCTGGCGGTCGGCGCCCACCCGGACGACGTCGAGTTCGGCTGCGGGGCGACGCTGGCCAAGTGGGCGGCGGCCGGGTGCGAGGTCCACCACGTGGTGTGCACCGACGGCTCGAAGGGCACCTGGGACGCCGGGCAGGACCTCGCGGCGCTGGTGGCCCAGCGCCAGGAGGAGCAGCGGGCGGCCGCGGCGGCCCTGGGGGCCCGCGGCGAGGTCGTGTTCCTCGGGTGGCCCGACGGCGAGCTGGCGTCGGGACTGCGGCAGCGGTGGCAGGTGGCGTACTGGATCCGGCGGCTGCGGCCGGAGGTGGTGCTCGGCCACGACCCGTGGAAGCGCTACCGGCTCCACCCCGACCACCGTCACGCCGGCTTCCTCACGGTGGACGGCGTGGTGGCCGCCCGCGACCCCCACTTCTTCCCCGAGCAACAGGTCGCCCACCACCGGCCCGACGCCCTGCTGCTGTTCGAGGCCGACGAGCCCGACCACGTCGAGACGGCCGGCGACGACGCGGTGGCCCGCAAGCTGGCGGCGCTGGAGGCCCACCGCAGCCAGCTGCTGTCGACGATGGCCGTCGACCTCGGCTCGCCCGAGGGCGAGGCCCAACTCGCGGCGTTCCGGGACAGGGCGCAGGCCCGGCTCGCCGAGCACGGCGCGCTGGCCGGCGTGCCGCGGGGCGAGGCCTTCAAGGCCGTGAGGGACCTGTGACCACGGTGGACGTCGACGCCCGGGTGGCGGAGCTGTACGGCGGCCCGCTGGACGCGTTCACCGCCGGGCGTGACGCCCTGGCCCGGGAGCTGCGGGCTGCGGGCCGCCGGGACGAGGCGGCCGAGGTGAAGGCCCTCCGCAAGCCCAGGGCGGTGGCCTGGGCTCTCGACGCCGGGGCGCTGGCCGCCCCGGGGACGGTCGAGGCGCTGGCCGCCGCGGTCGAGTCGATGTCCGGGGCGCAGCCGGGCGGGGGCGACGTCCGGGCGGCGATCGCCGCCGTGCGGGCCGCCGAGGGCGACCTGGTCG
>JBKPHT010000388.1:0-11993 GCA_046730015.1 Actinomycetota bacterium | reverse complement strand
GTCACCCGGGTCCCGGGGGCCGCACCCCCGCCCGTGCAGCGGTACTCCGGCCCTGCCAGCGAGATCCTCGAACCGTACGAGGTACGCGACAGGCGCGGGCTCGCCGCTGTAGTTCTGGCGGAGTTCGTCGCGGGGGCGACCGGGGCGGGCAAGGGCTCGGTGCTGTGGTCGCTGATCCGCAGTCTCGGCCCCGGCATCCGCGACCGCCTGGTGCGCCTGTGGGTGCTCGACCCTAAGGGCGGCATGGAACTCGCCGCCGGCGCGCCCCTGTTCGCCCGGTTCGCCTATGACTCCCCCGCCGCCATGGCCGACGTGCTGGACGACGCGGTGGACGTCATGCAGGCCCGGGCCGCCCGCCTCCGCGGCCTGACCCGGCTCCACCAACCGACCACCGATGAGCCCCTGATCGTGGTGGTGGTGGACGAGCTGGCCTCGCTCACCGCCTACGCCGAGCGCGACGATCGTCGCCGCATCGCCGCCGCCCTCTCGCTCCTGCTCTCCCAGGGCCGGGCGGTGGGTGTCGTGGTGGTGGCCGCGTTGCAGGACCCCCGCAAGGAAGTGCTGCCGTTCCGCGATCTGTTCCCCACCCGCGTCGCCCTGGCGTTGGTCGAGGCCGAACAGACCGACCTCGTGTTGGGCCGCGGGGCCCGCCAGCGGGGCGCCGACTGCTCCCGCATCCCGCTCACGTCGCCTGGTGTCGGGTGGGTGTGGTGCGACGGCGAGAACGAACCCGCCCGGGTCCGCGCCGCCTGGGTCACCGACCACGACATCGCCGCCATGGTCGCCGCCTACACCCCCGGCACCCCGCCCTCGCCGGCCCCCGGCAACGACCGTGATGGCCAGGTGGTGATCGACCTGACCGGCAACGCGCGGGACAGGCAGGGGCCGTGAGCGACACCGTTCAGTTCCTGTCCAGGGTCTTGTCGATCGATGTCGGATGTTCAGCGGCGGCGCCGTCGCCGCTGCCACCAACTTCCTGGGCGCACGCCGTAGTCCGGGAGGGCCACGCGCGCCATCAGCAGGTCCGCACGCAGCTGGTCGACGACCAGCTCCTGGGCGCGGCTGAGCGCTGCGCCCATGTCGGGTGCCTCGACATCCATGACCACCTGCAGATCGGCTATTCCCCATGGCTGGACCCGGGCTTTCAGGTCACCCAGGAATGCCTGCTCCGCACGGGTTGGGCGCTGCTCGAACCCCAAGAGCATCAACACGGCGAAGGGACGCACTGGCTGCGGACCCTAGCCGTGCACCAGCGCGCATCGGGGTCGCGCACGAATCGTCGACCGGCAACCCAACAGCGCCCGTGCTCACCCGTCGGTGGAGGCCCTTGGCTGTTCGCAGCCGGGCTCCTTCACGTCCTGCGAGCCGATTCCTGGACGGGTGGAGACGTTGGGTCAAGGGCCGGAGAGGCGAAGAAGTCCGGCCGGAGGGCTCGGGGTCCCGTGGCTCGGTGGGGACTTCTTCGCCGTGCCCTAATGGGTGGGCCGGGTCGGCCGACGGGTGAGTACCTGCTGTGCCCGGAGCTGGTGAGCTCTTCGTCAAGACCGTGCCCCTGTCTGGCCGGCTCGGGTCGCTCGATGAGGCGGCTTGTTGGGGTCAGGCTGGTTCCGAGCCGCTGGCGGGATCAGCACTTTCGTGACCTTGGGCGTGTCGTGTCCTTCGTCAAGACCGTGCGCCTGCTGGCCGGTGAGGCGATTCGAACCACTGGTGGGATGGCGTGCTGCGAGCACTTCCATTAGGGCGTTGGCGGTCGCCTCGAGGCTCACAACAAACGCGACGAGGAGAGAGGAGAGCTGGTGATTTTCGTGGGCGATGACTGGTCTGAGGATCATCACGACGTCGAGGTGCACGACGAGGCCGGTGGCCGCCTGGCGCGGCGGCGTTTGCCCGAGGGGGTGGACGGGATCGGCCAGTTGCACGGGTTGATCGCCGAGCTGGCGTCGGATCCGGCGGAGGTGGTGGTCGGTATCGAGACCGATCGGGGACTGTGGGTGGGCGCCCTGGTGGCGGCCGGTTACCGGGTCTATGCGATCAACCCCCGGGCGGTGGCCCGCTATCGGGAACGTTACGGGGGCGGCTCGGGCGCCAAGTCCGATGCCGGTGACGCCAAGGTGCTGGCCGATCTGGTCCGCACCGACCGGCACAACCATCGGCCCGTCGCGGGCGACAGCGACCTGGCCGTGGCGGTCAAGGTCCTGGCCCGGGCGCAGCAGCGGCTGGTGTGGAGCCGGCAACGTCAGCTCAACGCGCTGCGAGCGACGCTGCGGGAGTTCTACCCCGCCGCGCTGGGGGCCTTCGGCACAGATCTGGCTTCCGCCGACGCGCTAGCCGTGCTGGGCCGAGCTCCCACCCCGGCCCGGGCTCGAGCCTTGTCCCGCACCCAGATCGCGGCCGCGCTGCGGCGCGGTGGACGCCAACGCGGGATCGACCAGCGCGCCGAGGAGATCCACTCCGCCCTGCGGGCCGAACAGCTCGCACCACCCCCAGTGCTGGCCGACGCCTTCGGGGCGACGGTCACCGCCTCGGTGGCGGTGATCACCGAGATGAACCGGCAACTCGCCGGCCTCGAGACCCAGCTGGCCGAACATTTTGAACGGCACCCGGACGCCGACATCATCCGCAGCCTTCCCGGACTGGGTGTCATCATCGGCGCCCGGGTGCTCGGCGAGTTCGGAGACGACCCGACCCGCTACGCCGATGCTAAGGCCCGCCGCAACTACGCCGGCACCGCCCCCATCACCATCGCCTCGGGCAAGAAGAAAGTGGTCCGGGCCCGCTACAGCGGCAACCGGCACCTGGCCAACGCCTGTCACTGGTGGGCGTTCTGCGCCCTGAAACGCTCCCCCGGGGCGCGCCGCTACTACGACGAACAGCGAGCCAAAGGCGCCGACCACGACTGCGCCCTCCGAGCGCTCGGCAACCGGCTCGTCGGCATCCTCGACGGCTGCCTGCGCCACCACACCCCCTACCACGAACACACCGCCTGGGCTCGCTACGCCAACCCCGACGCCGCCTGACCATGCGAGCCCACCCCCGCACACCCGCCCGAGCCTTGACACATACGCCCGTGGGATGTCTTGACCCAGCGGCTCCAGCCGTCACACTCGCGGCTCGGCGTGAAGGCGCCCGCCCCCCGCAAGGCGCCGCGGCATGACCCCCGCACCCAGTGCCGCCGTCATGCAAGAGGCCGCCCGGATCGTCGGCGTCTGTGCCCGTCCAGTGATCGCCCGGGTGGCCGATGTCGAGTCGGGCGAGGCGCGGATCGTGCCCATGTCCTGCGGGTCGACCCGGGAGGACCGGTGCCCGCCGTGCGCGGACAAAGCGAAGCGGCTGCGGATCCAGCAGTGCCGCGAGGGCTGGCACCTCGACACCGAACCCGAACACCACCAACCCGACGACGACCAGGGCGACGGCGAGGATCAGGCCGACGACGAGGACTTCGAGCCTGAGCGGCGGGTGCGGTCGACCCGGCGCCGCCACGACGCCCCGGATCTGCCGCGGTTGCCGATGGAGGACCGGACCATCGGCCGGGTGTACACCGCCCCGGGCGGCACGACCTACCGGCCCTCCATGTTCCTCACCCTGACCCTGCCGTCCTACGGGCGGGTCACGTCCGAGGGGGTGGCGGTCGATCCCGCGTCTTATGACTATCGGCGAGCCGCGCTCGACGCGTTGCATTTCCCGAAGCTGGTGGACCGGTTCTGGCAGAACTTGCGCCGCTGCGCTGGCTATGAGGTCCAGTACTTCGCCACCGTGGAGGCCCAACGCCGCCTCGCCCCCCACCTCCACGCCGCGATGCGGGGCACCATCCCCCGCCGGGTCGTCCGGGAGGTGCGGGCAGCCACTTACCACCAGCTGTGGTGGCCCGCCCATGACGAGCCGGTCTATGTCGACCGGTTGCCCCGGTGGTCAGACGACATCGGCGGCTACGTCGACCCGACAACGGGGGCGGTGCTGGCGACCTGGGACCAGGCCCTCGACGCCCTTGACACCGACGACGACGCCGAACCGGCCCACGTCGTGCGGTTCGGCTGCCAAGACGACCTGCAAGGCCTGCTGGCCGGGTCCCCTGGGGCTGACCGCGCGATCGGCTACCGGTGCAAGTACCTCCCCAAAGACATCGCCACCACCTACGACGACCCCGACACCTCGCCGGCCCGGGTCGCCCACATCGACCGCCTGGCCGAAGAAGTCCGCTGGCTGCCCTGCGCCCCGACGTGCGCAAACTGGCTGCGGTTCGGCGTCCAGCCCAAAGACGCCGGGCCGGGGATGGTGCCGGGCCACTGCAAGCACAAGGCCCACGACCGGGCCAACCTCGGGCTCGGCGGCCGCCGGGTCCTCGTGTCCCGCAAGTGGACCGGCAAGACCCTCGCCGGCCACCGCGCCGATCGGGCCGCGGTGGTGCGGGCCGCCCTCGAGGAGGCCGGGATCGATCCCGATGACCACGACGAGCTGTCCATCTCCGGGTCCGACGGCCGCTGGTCCTGGGAACTGCTCGGCCGCACCCGCGTCGATGACCGCACCTACGCCGCCGCCATCGGCGAACAGATCGTCACCCGCCAGCGATGGCGCGCCCAGTACGAGGCAGCTAAGGCAGCGCGGGCCGGCCCGCGTCTGCCCGGCGGCAGCCGGACCGACGGCGTAGCCATCGTGCGAGCGAGGTGGTCTGCATGAGCACATCGGCGCGCACTGACAGCGCACGATGCCACGGCCTCCGGCCTAACGACTGGGTCGCCGCGGTGGAGGACGCGGTGCTTTCGTCGACGCGGGCGCAGGAACTCCCAGCCAGGCTGGAAGACGAAGGCGTGTTGGCGAGCGTGGCGGCGATCTTCGGCGCACCCCTGTGCGAGGATCAGAGTGCCGCATAGGTTTCGTTGGTTCTTTCGGCAACGGCCGTGTCAGGGACGATGGTCAGAGCTGCCGGCCAGGTGTTCGCCTTGTCCGGTTCGGCGACGGTTTCCCTCGCACAGTTGCGAACGCTGGATCGCACGGTTTCGCGAACGCCGGCTCCACGATCTTCGTTCGTCGGCATCGGTGCCTGTCCGGCTACCACGACGAGGTGTTCTACGACGACGGCCACGTCCTGCGGACCCTCACCAAGCCCGTCGACGCCTCGACCGCCCACCTCAAGCTCGGCGACATCGCCCGGGGCGGCCATGTACTGGTGAACATCCGCAAGTTCACCGACATCCCGTTCCGGGCCCTGGGCGAGCTGGTCGAGCGGGACATGCTGAGCCCGCAGGTGGCCGCGTTCCTGCGGGCCTGCGTCCGGGCCCGGCTCTCGATCGTGTTCGCCGGGCCGCCGGGGTCCGGCAAGACGACGCTGCTGTCGTGCTCGACCGCGGAGCTCGACCCGGGCCTGCGGGTTGTCGTGGCCGAGGAGGTGTTCGAGTCGGACGTCCCGGTGCCGAACGTGGCCCAGATGCAGACCCGGGCGGCCCGCCCCGACCGGCCCGAGGTCGACCTGCGGCGGCTGGTGGCCGGGTTCCTCCGCATGACGCCGGACGTGGCGATCGTCGGCGACGTTCGCGACCGCGAGCGGTTCCGGACCTCGCTTACGTTGTCCAAGGTGGAGTTCGACGCCTGCCCACGAGACGCCAGCGCCGCGAGCCGACCCGTGATCGCCGACCACGACAAGGCTCAGGTGCTTACGCGGGAGCCAAACTCCCGGGTACGGACGAACCGGATGGCACCAGCTGGACAGTTCTGGCGAAGGAACTGCACGTCACAGGGCTGGACACGTCGTGCTGGACGGGCCGGTCCAGTCTCCTAAGCGGTACGCCGCAGGTTCGAGTCTTGCCAGGGGCACCCACAATTCCGAGCTAAACGTAGACATCGCCGACGTTTGAAGGTGTACCGCTGGTGCCAGTCGTTGCTGACCAGGTGCGGTACACCTCTCCGTCCAGGTGTAGGTGGTCCCGTTCGGTGGTAATGCTCATTCCTCTCCCACGGTGTGACGGCTCCGAGCGCCTCGCCCTTTTGCGCGGGCTCGTCAGAGGGGCTCATGAGCGGCGAGCTCGGCGGCTTCGATCGGTTCCCGGGCCGGGTACTGGAAGGGCTCGCCGAGACCGAGGATCTTGTGGATCTGGGCCACCTCGTCGGGGCCATAGGCGGTGCGGACCCCGGAAAAGGACATGCCGGACGCGGCGGCCAGGTCCTCAAGGCGGTACGGACGGGGCCGGACAACTTCGCGAGCGAACGCGAAGAGCAGCCGCATGCGGGCGCGGGCTGCGTTCTCCTCGTCCCGTGCCCGGGCGATCTCGTCCAACAGCGGGTCCCAGTCAGGGGCCTCGCCGGCGGCCTCAGCCGCTTCGCGGGCGTTGTCCCAGCGCTGGGAGAGGTCGTTGACCAGCGCCCGGCGATGGTGCTCGGCCTCGGCCTGGAGGTTCGAGAGGATCGCGTTGCGCATGTTGGGATCGTGGTCGGCGTAGCTGGCGGGATTGGGCTCGGGGAAGGCGATGGAGGCCAGGTCTTCGAGGATGCTGCGATTGGACATGCCCTCACCCTACCAGACGTTGCGATGATCGCAATACATTGCGATCATCGCAGGGCACGCGAGGGGGATGCCGGTGGGAGAGCCCGGGTGTACGCAAGGCCATGGGGCCAGCGAGCACTTCTCCTCGGACCTTGGACGAGGTGGACTAGGTCGTGCGCGCGGCAACGGTCGAGCTCGCCGGCCTTGAACCCGGCGTGGTCCACATCAACGACTGGCACCTGGAGATCGCACCATCGCCGCCGCCGCCCGCCGGCGACGTTGCCGCCCCGATCTACGGCGGCGTCGGCCGCAAGCCGTAACTTCGTGCCCACGTTTCCGATCGCCGGGTCGGATGGCCCGCGAGGACGGTGCCCGGGCGATCTCACTTGCGACCGGTCCTTCATCGAGGCGGCCGCGCGCCTGTACCGCCGTCACGGGTTCGCTCAGGTGTTCATCGACAATGCGTGCACCGACCAGCCCGTTCCGTGATCGAGCTGGTCAGCTGCTGAGCACTCTGAGGGATCACCTTTGCTTGCGCCCGGCCTCCCGGTGCCCCCGCCGCCTCCGCGGGCTGCTCAGGCCTCGTCCGGCTCCGACACCACCGTCGGGTCGCCCGCCAGAGCGGCGAGCTTGGACTGCGCGAGGACGAGGAGGGGGGCCACCGACTCGGTCTCGATGTCGAGCACGCGGCCGATCGCGGCCTCGTCGAGGCCCTCGTCCCGCAGGCGGAGCGCGAGGGCGTAGGTCTCGGGCAGGCCATCCAGGTCGTGTCGTGCCGTCATGTGGCGGTCTCCGTCGGTCCGTGGAACTGGGCGGTGGCCCCGCCGATCTGTGCCGAGCACCGGGATCTCCGGCGCCGGGCTGTCGGTGGGACCGGCCCGCCACGGCCCCACCGCTTGCTCAGCCTCAACGGACCCGCCTCACGGGGTCGGGGAGCGCCCCGTGTGGCGTCCCCCCGGCCCGGCAGGATCCGCCGTGGTACCCGACCCTAGGGGCGACGGTCCCGGCGCGGATCGGTAGCCGACTACCTATTTGTGTGCCGCCCCCTGCGCAGGGAGCCCGTCAGCGCTCCGGAGGTCGGCGATGCGAGTCCGGCCGGATGCCCAGGACCTCGGCCAGCCCGGTGCGGCCGGGGACGCCGAGCTTGGCGTAGGCAGACCGCAGGTGGGCGTGGACCGTGCGGATCGACAGGAACAGCGCCGCGGCGATCTCGCGGTCGGTGTGCCCCCGGGCGGCGAGCTCGGCCGTCTCGCGTTCGCGGGGGGTGAGGTCACCCGGTCCCTCGAGCGCCGCGAGGCGGCGGAGCAGCGGGGTCGAGGCCCCCTCGCACGCGGTCGCGAGCCGGCGGGCCCGCTCGGCGGAGCTGTGGGCGGGGGCACGGTGTCCCGCGGCGCCGTGCGCGGACGCCGCCGCGGCCTGGGCCTCGGCGGCGAACAGGTCGAAGCCGAGGTCGGTGAACGTGGCCGCGGCGGCGTCGAGCCCAGTACCGTCCTCGGCCGCGAGCGCGCGGGCGTGCGCGGCGCAGGCCGGCGCCAACCGGCCGTCGACGATGTCGGCCAGCTCGTCGAGGCGGGGCACGACGGCCGCGGCCACACCGGCGTCGCCGAACCGGGCCCGGTCGTGCAGGGCCAGCACCTCGTAGGTCCAGCGCTCGGCGTCGATCGCGACCTGGGCCGCGTCGGCCGCCGCCTGGTCGCCCGCCGTGAGGTGCCCGCCGGCGACGAGCGCCCAGGCCCGGGCCCGGGCCCAGTCGGCGTCGTAGAGCCGCGCCCGGCTGCGGTTGGTCTGCTGGGCCTCGTCGAGCATCCGCGCGGCCGTGGCGGCATCGCCGCGCAGCGACTCGGCCAACCCCAGCCAGATGAACACGCCCCGGCGCAGCCCGTAGTCGAAGCGGCCGAGCGACAGGTCCGACTCCCGCAGGCTGTCCACGGCCCGGAGCGGCCGGCCCCGGAACACGGAAATGACCCCACGCAGGAAGCACCAGGCCCCGCGTCCCACGTCCGCGTGGGCCGCGAGCGCGGCCTCGTGGCCGCCCTCGACCAGCGCCTCGGCGTCGGACACCCGACCCGCCAGGATCAGGGCCTGCGTTAGCGCCATCGCGTGGTACATGGCAAGGCCGGGGATCTCCTCGCGCACCGCCACCCCGAGCGCCGCCTGGGTGGCGTCGAGCGCCCGGTCGATCTGGCCGCCGTCCACCCAGCCGGAGGCCGCCGCCAATTGGGCCCGCAAGCGGGAGGTGGTCGACAGCGGCGGCCGCGCTATCTCCGCCTCGGCGATGGCGACGGCGGCGGTGGCCGTCGGGGCGCCGAGCGACGCCAGCAGCGCCTCGTGGCTGGCGAGCAGGTCGCGGGCATCCGGGTCGGTCAGCCCCTCCGCAGTGTCGTGCAGGACCCGCCGGGCGTCTTCCGGCCGTCCGTAGCGCCACGCGTGCACGCCGGCGATGGCCGCCGCCACCTCAGCGTGCTCCAGCGGCTCACCGGGCAGGTCGGCCGCCTCGTTCCACACCTCGAGCGCCTCGTCGTGCCGTCCGAGGGTGCTGAGCTCGTCACCCAGCAGCACCGCGGTCGCCACCGTGGGCTCGGCCTCGTGTGCGCCGCGGGCCAGCCGTTCCGCCGTCACGCTGTCGCCCAGCACCGCGGCCCGCCGGGCGCCGGCGAGCAAGACCTCGGGATCGCCGTGGTCGCCGAGCGCCGCCCGCCAGGTGGCCACCCGCAGGATCTCGTCGGGTCCCAGCGACGCTTCCTGCTTCCAGGCCGCCACGAGCTCGCGCCGGCACTGGTTGAGCCGACGGGGCGAGGCGTCGCTCACCAGCACCTCGCCGAACAGGGGATGGGCGAGCCGGACCTCGATGCGGCGACCACCACTGTCCGGCGCGTGCCCCGCCTCCACGAGGTGCCGGCGCTCGAGGCGGTGCACGACCTCGGCCGGGACAAGGCGGCTGAGCACCGCCTCGGTCACGGGCTCGCCGAGCGCCACCAGCTCGAGCGCGTCGCGCTCGTCGTCGTCGAGTGCGCCCAGCCGCTCGGCGACGAGGTCACGCAGCCGCACCCCGGGACGGAGCGGCCCGTCCCAGCTCCACAACCCCACGTGGTCAACCAGCGCGCCCGCGGACAGCCCCTCGGCCACCAACTCGCGCAGGAACAAGGCGTTGCCGCGCGTCGCGTCGAACAATCGCCGGGCGGTGACGCCGTCGACCGTGCCGCCCAACGCGGCGCCGAGCAGCGCGGCGACCTCGGTGCGGGACAGGGGTTGGACCTCGACCCGCACCGCCAACTCGTCCTTCCACAGCGCCACCACCGGGTCGGGGGTCGGCTCGCCACTGCGGACCGTGACGACGAGACGCGCCGCGCCCGACGTCGCGAGCAGGTGCACCAGGGTCGCCGAGGCGTCGTCGAGCAGGTGGGCGTCGTCGACCCCGACCACCACGCGCTCCCGCCTCGAGCGGTGCTCAAGGTCCCGCAGGATGGCGTCGAGGGCGAGGGCGCGCCGGTCCTGGCTCTCGTCCGCCCGCCGCGCGTCGGCGGGCACGAGGTGGGCGAACGCCGCGAGCGACACGGTCCCGGCCGAGCGGGTGGCCGCCACCCACTGCGCCTGCGCACCGGCGGACTCAGCCGCGGCGACGACCTCCCGGGCGAGGCGCGTCTTGCCCACCCCGGACGCGCCGGCCAGAACGACCCCGCCGCGACGCTGCACCGCATCGAGCGCGAGCGCCACCTCGTCGGCGCGCCCCACCAGGGGCCAGGCCGCGGGGACGGGCGCGTCGCGAGCGCGGGCCTCGCGCCCGCTCACCCCCGTCCCTTCCACTGTCGACGCGCTGTCGTCATGAGCGACCTCGGCGCCGGTCCTGTCCGGCCCGGCGGTCAAGTGTCGCGCCCGGGCGCGCCCGGGCGCGCCCGGCGGTGGCGGCGCGGCGCGACGTGACGTGACGCGCCGCTTGGGTGGCATACCCCCTCGCTAGCTACGTGCCCCTGAAGAAGTAGCTGGCGGGCTCGTTCTGCTGGGCCGAGAGTGGCCCGGTGTCGGTGGGTCGCGTCGGTGGGCGCGCCGGAGCCGAGGGTACGCGGATGGCGGTTGTCGGGTGCCTCGCTGGGGTCAGCAGGCGTGGGCGGCGATCTTGATCGAGTTGTGGCAGAGCACGCCCCAGCCGCACCAGACGCGGGCGCCGGCGAGACTGCGGATGCGGGCCCGGTCCCAACCGTGCTGACGCTTCAATGCGGCGATCCGGCCCTCGGAACGCAACTCTGTCGAGGTTGGCCCTTGCCCGGCGGGGCGACGTGCGGCACGCTCATGTCGACACCCGCATTCGGGGGGTGATGCCGATGGCTCTGGTCACGCCCCAAGCGGAGCCGCGGGAGCCCGTGCCGAACCGGCCATGAGTGAGATCGCCGAAGCGTGCGGCGGCGGCGACAGCGGGCGTCCGCTCGTGCCGGGGTCGTTGCGCGGGTACCGGACGTGGTGGCACACCAGCCGTCGTGCGCTGGTGCCCGACGGCATGCTGCCGTTGACCTCGGTCACCCGGCGTAGCGTCCTCTGGACCCCGACGCTGAGCGCACGCTGTGTGCCGCCCGACGCCGCGCGCTCGAGCCCGCGATCCGCGAGGCTCCCGGACGTCCACCCCGCGCCCCAGGCAGGGTGCAACTGCGGCATCTACGGGTGGTATGCACCCGATGACGCCGGCATGGTCGATGCCAGCGTCTTCGGTGCCGTTCAGGCGTCCGGTCTCATCCTCATGGGGGAGCGCGGGTTCCGCGCGGAGCGAGCCCGGATCATGGCCGTGGTGACCCGCAACCGCCGGGTGGCCGCGGCCTGCGCCCGGGCGGGCATCGCTGTCTACCGGCGCCGGCGCGATCTGCTCCGCGACCACCCGCCCGACGACCTGTCGTCACTGCTCGGCGACCGACCCTCCTGCCACCCGGGCCCGTGGTGGGCCCGCTGGCTCGCCGGCGTCGACCAGACCTGCTGGCTGGCGGCATGGGGTGTAGCGCCCTATTCGCCACCGACGCTGCGATCCCCGCCATGGTCACCGCCCTCTCGACCGCCGCATTGACGGAGTGCTTCTCCTCCACGACCGTTTGGACCGCAAAGGAGGCGTGCATGAGGTTCCACACGATGGGGAGCGGATGCGGCTTCGGCTTCGGGTCGGGGTGGGCGTGGCCCAGCGCCGGATTCTTCTGGATGGGACCCGGCTGGCCATGCGGCCCCGACCGTGACCGCTGGATCTGCATGCTCGAGGAGTACCAGCGCGACCTCGAGCAGGCGGCCGCCGATGTCGCCGACCTGATCCGCCGGATCCGGGAGGACACCAGCTCCGAGCCCACCAGCGCCTAGCGGCCCCCGCCTGCTGGCGATGCAGGCGGCGGAGCTCGATCGCCCGTTGTCGCTAGGGTCGCGTCGTGCGTGTCGCGGTGCTGCGGGCCGTCGGTTCGCCGCTGTCGCTCGAGGACTGGCCCGACCCCACCCCCGCCGGTGACGAGGTCGTGGTCCGGATTGCCGGTGCCGGTGTGTGCCACACCGACGT
>JBKPHT010000387.1:0-6078 GCA_046730015.1 Actinomycetota bacterium | reverse complement strand
CGCCGAGCGGCGAGGACGGGCTGATGACGTCGAGGTCGTCGTGCCGCTCCTCGATCGAGCCGACCAGGTAGCGCTCCACGTCGTCGTCGCCCTCGTAGCGGATCGACACGACCGAGCCGTGGGACACCTGGTCGCCGCCGTCGGCCTCGACGATCTCGGCGTTCTCGAGCATGTGGGCGAGCTGCGAGATGCGGCCCTCCATCTTCCCCTGCTCTTCCTTTGCCGCGTGGTAGTCGCCGTTCTCGGACAGGTCGCCCAGCTCGCGGGCGGCCTCGATCTTGCGGGCGATGTCGACCCGGCCGCGCGTCGTCAGGTCGTCGTGCTCGGCCCTGAGCCGGTCGAACGCGGCCTGCGAGAGGTGGTGGGTCTGTGCCATAGACCGGACAGTTTACGCCCCGTCGCCCCTTGTCCGACTGCCCAAGAGCCCGCCGAGATGGAGGACTTCGTGGCCGCGGCGTGCGACCTGGCGGTCCTCCCGCCGTCGCAGCAACGAGGTTGACTCGGTGAGCGGGCAAGGTGAACACTTGCCGGCGATGATCTGCCCGCGCACCTCGGTAATCATCATCACGTAGCGCACGTTGGCAACCGACGTGCGCTGTCCGACCGTCCGCCGCGAGGTGGGCGGTTTCTCATTTCTCGGGCAGTGGACGCAGCAGACGGAGACCCAGTGACCCACAAGATCGGAGTCATCGGCGGCGACGGGATCGGCCCCGAAGTGATCGCCGAGGCCCTCAAGGTCGTGCGCGCCACCGGCGTCGACCTCGAGACGGTCGACTACGACCTGGGGGGCGCCCGCTACCTGCGCGACGGCACGATCCTCCCCGACAGCGTCCTCGACGAGTGGCGGGGCCTCGACGCACTGCTGCTCGGCGCGGTGGGCACCCCCGAGGTGCCGCCCGGCGTCATCGAGCGGGGCCTGCTGCTGAAGATGCGGTTCGACCTCGACCTCTACATCAACCAGCGCCCGTTCCTCGACGCCGACGCGGGCATCGACATGGTCGTCATCCGAGAGAACACCGAGGGGCCCTACGTCGGCGAGGGCGGGGTGCTCCGCAGGGGCACCCCCCACGAGGTCGCCACCCAGGGCTCGGTCAACACCCGGCTCGGCGTCGAGCGCTGCATCCGCTACGCCTTCGGGCTGGCCGAGTCCCGCAGCCGCAAGCACCTCACGCTGGTCCACAAGACCAACGTGCTCACCTTCGCCGGCGACCTGTGGCAGCGGGCCTTCGACGAGGTCGCCGCCGGCCACCCCGACGTCGGCACCGCCTACAACCACGTCGACGCCGCCTGCATCTACTTCGTCAGCGACCCCCGTCGCTACGACGTCGTGGTGACGGACAACCTGTTCGGCGACATCCTCACCGACCTAGGGGGCGCCGTGTCGGGCGGCATCGGCTTCGCCAGCTCCGGCAACCTCAACCCGGCCCGCACCGGCCCGTCGATGTTCGAGCCGGTGCACGGCTCGGCGCCCGACATCGCCGGCCAGGCCAAGGCCAACCCGACCGCGGCCGTCCTGTCGGCCGCCATGATGCTCGACTTCCTGGGCGAGGCCGACGCCGCCGCCCGCATCCGCAAGGCCTGTGCCGACCCGTCGGCCCAGTCCGGATCCACGCCCGAGATCGGCGACGCGCTCGCCGCCCGGGTCTGACTCACGAGGGGACCTGAACCGCCATGCCCATCACGCCCACCGAGAAGATCTGGTTCAACGGCGAGCTGATCCCGTGGGACGAGGCGAGGATCCACATCCTCACCCATTCGCTCCACTACGGGATGGGCGTGTTCGAGGGCATCCGCGCCTACGCCACCGAGGACGGCCCCGGGGTGTTCCGGCTCACCGATCACATGCGGCGGTTCGAGCAGTCGGCCCGGATCCTGATGATGGACCTGCCCTACTCGCTCGAGGAGATGGTGCAGGCGGTGAAGGAGACGGTCCGGTCGACCGGCCTCGACTCCTGCTACGTCCGGCCCATCGCCTATTACGGCTACGGCGAGATGGGCCTCAACACCCTGCCCTGCGAGGTCGACGTGGCCGTGGCCTGCTGGCCGTGGGGCGCCTACCTGGGCGACGACGCGCTGACCAAGGGCGTTCGCATGAAGATCTCGTCGTGGGCCCGCCACGACCACAACACGATGCCCCCGGCGGCCAAGACCACGGGCAACTACGTCAACAGCTCGCTGGCCAAGGTCGAGGCGCTCAAGGCCGGCTACGACGAGGCGATCCTGCTCAACGGCGCGGGCATGGTGTCGGAGTGCACGGGCGAGAACATCTTCGTGGCCCGCCACGGCAAGCTCATCAGCCCGCCGCTCTCCGCCGGGGCGCTCGAGGGCATCACCCAGAGCTCGGTGATCACCATCGCGTGCGACCTGGGCTTCGAGGTCGAGCTGGGGGAGCTGTCCCGCAGCGACCTCTACATCGCCGAGGAGATGTTCGTGTGCGGCACCGCCGCCGAGGTGTCCTCGGTGGCGTCGGTCGACGACCGGCCCATCCCCGCCCCGGGGCCGATGACCCTCGCCATCGGCGAGGAGTACCACCGGGCCGTCCGCGGCGAGGTCGACCGCTACAAGGACTGGGTCGAGCATGTCTGAGGTACCGGCACGCGTCGACATCTTCGACACCACCCTCCGGGACGGCGCCCAGTTCGAGGGCATCTCGCTCACCGTCGAGGACAAGCTGCGGGTGGCCGAGCAGCTCGACTGGCTCGGCGTCCGCTGGATCGAGGGGGGGTACCCGCAGGCCAACCCCCGGGACGCCGAGTTCTTCCGCCGGGCCGCGGCCGGCGACCTCCAGCTCGAGACCGCGACCCTCGTGGCCTTCGGCTCGACCCGCAAGCCGCTCGGCCGGGCCGACGTCGACCCGACGCTCGCCGCGCTGGTGTCGTCGGGGGTGACCACGTCGTGCATCGTGGGCAAGGGCTCCGCCTTCCACGTGACCGAGGCGCTGCGCACCACCCTCGACGAGGGCGTCGCGATGGTCGAGGACTCGGTGCGGTACCTCCGGGGCGAGGGGCAGCGCGTGTTCTTCGACGCCGAGCACTTCTTCGACGGCTACAAGGCCGACCCCGAGTTCGCCCTCCGGGTGCTGGAGGCGGCCGCCACCCAGGGCGCCGAGGTGCTGGTGCTGTGCGACACCAACGGCGGCTCGCTGCCCCACGAGGTCCAGCGGATCGTCGGCGAGGTCGTCGCGTACTTCGGGCCCGACCAGCAGATCGGCATCCACACCCAGAACGACACCGGCTGCGCGGTGGCCAACTCGGTCGCCGCCGTGGTGGCCGGGGCCACCCAGCTGCAGGGCACGGTCAACGGCTACGGCGAGCGGACCGGCAACGCCAACCTGATGACCTGCATCCCCGACCTGGCGCTCAAGATGGGCGTCGAGTGCCTGCCCGAGGGCCGCATCGAGCGGCTGACGGCGGTGAGCCGGCACGTTGCCGAGCTGGTCAACCTGCCGCCCCACTCCGCCGACCCCTACGTCGGGGCGTCGGCCTTCGCCCACAAGGGCGGGCTGCACACCTCCGCGCTCGGGCGGGTCGGCGGGTCCAGCTACGAGCACATCGACCCGACGGTGGTCGGCAACCACACCCGGGTGCTGGTGTCGGACCTGGGCGGCCGGGCGGGCATGGCGCTGAAGGCCAAGGAGTTCGGCGTCGACCTCGACGACCGGGCCGCGTCCGAGCTGTCGGAGCGGCTGAAGCACCTGGAGGCCGAGGGCTGGCAGTTCGAGGCCGCCGACGCTTCGCTGGAGCTGCTGATGCGCGAGGCCGGCGGCTGGACGCAGCCGTACTTCCGGCTGGAGGGCTACCGGGTCACGACCTACCACCGCAACGCCATGCGGGGCGGGGTGCCGATCGAGACCGGCGAGTCGATGATCGACACCGAGGCGTCGGTCAAGGTGTGGGCCGACGGCGAGCGGCTGGTCGCGATCGGCGAGGGCAACGGCCCGGTCAACGCGCTCGACGAGTCGCTGCGGTCGGTGCTCACCCGGCGCTACCCCGCGCTGGGGCGGATCCACCTCACCGACTACCGGGTCCGGGTGCTGGAGGGCGCGCACGCCACCGGGGCGGTGGTGCGGGTGTTGATCGACTCCACCGACGGCGACCGGACCTGGTCGACGGTGGGGGTGAGCGAGAACGTCATCGAGGCGTCGTGGAAGGCGCTGGTCGACTCGCTCGTCTACGGCCTCCTGCACGCGGACGACTGACCCCGCCTGGCCCTGCCCGGCCCAGCGCAGCCCTGCCCTTGGCGTGCCCATGGCGAGGCGATAGGGGTCGTTCTGCGGATCCCGAGGTCATCGCGGTCGGCCCCCGACCCCTATGACCTCGAGAACAACCGAGGGTCCCGCCGCACCACCGCAACGCCCGCGGCCCCGGCGCCCCGCCAGAAATCGCCGTCCCGCGGGGCCGGCACGTAGCCTGACGCCGTGGCCGCTCCCGAGTACGTGCCCGAGCCGGCGATCAGGCACGTCCGCAACTACTCCTCGCCGCCGCGGCGCCCGCGGTCGTGGCACCCGGACCGGCCGGGCGACGGCGACCGGGCCGACGTCCGGGGCGAGCGGCTGGGTGCCCAGGGTCCCGACCAGGGGTACGTCTACGTGCTGGCCCGCCGGTTCCAGGGCCAGCTCCAGCTGGCGTCCGACGAGAGCGAGACCGACGCGCTGGTCGGCTGCTCGGGGGTGGCGCTGAAGCGGGCCTCGCTGTTCGGACGGGCGCCGGTGCTCCATGACATGACCGTGGCGCTGACCGTGTGGGGCTTCCTGGGCGACGCCCCGCCCGCCCTCATCGCCTTCCGCCAGCCGCTGTTCGCCGAGATCGCCAGCCCGCACCACTACGCGGAGCAGCGTCGGGTCGTCGACCTGGTGCCGGACGACGTCCTCCGCCGGACGCCCGAGCAGATAGCCGCCGACCACCGGGCCGACTGGCGCAGCCTGCTCTCGGTGTGAGCGGGGCGGCTCGGTGCCCGAGACCCGGATCGCCGTCGGCGACCTCACGTTCGACGCCCGCATCGACGGGCCCGAGGGCGGGACGGGCGTGCTGCTCCTGCACGGCTTCCCCCAGACCTCGCTCGCGTGGTCGACCGCGCTCCCGGCGCTGGCCGGCGCCGGCTACCGGGCCTGCGCGTTCGACCAGCGGGGCTACTCGCCCGACGCGCGGCCGGCCGAGGTCGAGGCCTACCGGATCCCGGATCTGGTGGGCGACGTGCTGGGCGTAGCCGACGCGCTGGGGTTCGACCGCTTCCACCTGGTCGGCCACGACTGGGGCGGGGCGGTGGCCTGGCAGGTGGCGGGCCGTCACGCCGACCGGGTGCTGACGCTGACGGTGGTGTCGACCCCCCACCCCGCCGCGTTCAGGGCGGCCCTGGCCGGGGAGCTGGGCGGCGATCAGCAGCAGCGCTCCGGCTACATCGAGATGTTCCGGGCGCCGGACTCCCAGGACCAGTTCCTGGCGAACGACGCCCAGGGGCTCCGCATGCTGTTCGGGGTGAGCGGGATGCCGGAGGGCGGCGGCGACCGCTACGTCGAGGCGCTGGGCACGCCCGAGGCGCTGGGCGCGGCGCTCAACTGGTACCGGGCGGCGGACCTGACCCTGGTCGAGGGCGTGGGGCCGATCACCATGCCCACGATGTACGTCTGGTCGACCGAGGACCCGGCCCTGGGCCGGGAGCCGGCCGAGGCCACCGGCGCCCACGTCGCCGGGCCCTACCGCTTCGAGGTGCTGGAGGGCGTCGGCCACTGGGTGCCCGAGGCGGCGCCCGACCGGATGAACGCCCTCCTCATCGACCATCTCACCGCGGCGTCCGGCTGAGGGGGTACATGCGGGGTGGCCGCCTTCCGTAGAATTGCAGCCACCCTGTGTCACAGATGGCAGCGGCGCTGCACATCCGATCTCCCCGAGGGGTGACCAGTGTCCTCATCCATGTGGAACCCGCCGACCGGACCGCCGAACGGCGTCCCCCTCCGCCCGGCCGAGGCCCGGCGTGAGGTCGAGGCCGCCGTCGCCGCCGCCCGGGCCCGCGACGCCGAGCTGCGGGCGGCGATCGCGGCCGAGGCCGGCCGGAGCATCCACACCGCGGCCGCGCTCGACG
>JBKPHT010000386.1:0-7986 GCA_046730015.1 Actinomycetota bacterium | reverse complement strand
TTCGGGACGCAGAGGTCGTGCCATCTGTGTGCCAGACGTGTCGGACGGGGAGGTGGCGGGAAGCCATCGCTTGGTGAGGTTCCTACCGACGATCCTGGCGGGCTGATACGCCTACAATCAATGCCCTCGTCCGCCGGTCGGCGTGGCTGAGGAGGTCGTCACGACTCTGGTGCAGCGGTGAGTGGCAGTCAGACGTTGGGGGCGGTGTTGCGCGGGTTCCGGTGGCGGGCGCGACTGACCCAGGAGGAGTTGGCGGAGCGGGCCGGCGTGAGTGTGCGAACCATCCGCAGCCTCGAGAGTGACCGGTCGTCGACGCCCCGGTTTTCGTCGGTGCGGGCCCTGGCCGAAGCGCTCGATCTGGAAGCCGGGGAGTGGCAGCGTTTCGAACGGCTCGCCGATCTCCACGAACAGGCGCGACGAATGGCCGCATCGACGATCGGGGGCTCGACCAGGGCCGGCGGCGGACGGGAGATCGACGTGGACGAACTCCTCGATCCCGTCCCGCCCACGCACTATGTGGTCAACGAGGGGGCGTCTATCGCCTACCAGGTATTTGGTGAGGGGCCCGACCTCGTGCTCATCCAGGGCTTCACGACCAACGTCGAGGTGCAGTGGGAGCATCCGGCCATCGCCCGGTTCCTCCGCCGGCTGGGGTCGTTCGGTCGCGTCGCGGTCTTCGACAAGCGGGGAACGGGTCTGTCCGAGCGGCTCGGCCGTGACGAGGCGCCCCCGTTGGAGCAGCGGGCGGACGATGTGCGGGCCGTCATGGACGCGGTCGGCATGAAGCGAGCCACGGTGTTTGGGTCGTCCGAGGGCGGCTCGCTGTCGGTCCTGCTGGCGGCCACCCACCCCGACCGGGTGCAGCGCCTGATCCTTCACGGCACGTGGGCCCGGCACCCCTGGGGCGACGAGCCCGATCGGCCCGAGTTCGCGGTCATCGAGAGGCGCTGGGGGACGGGCGGCGCGTACGTCGGCGCTGGGACCATGGCTCGCACGGCTCCCGGGCGCCGCTTTCTCGCGCGCTTGGAACGCCAGTCGGCCACGCCCGGGACGGCCCGGCGACTGTTGGAGCTCATCGGCCGCATCGACGTGACGCCGGTCCTGCCGAGCATCGGTGTGCCGACACTGGTCTTACACGCCCGCCACGACCCGGTCGTGGGCATCGAAAATGCTCACGACCTGGTCGCCGCCATCCCTGACGCCCGGTTCGTAGAGTTGCCGGGTGAGGACCACTTCCTGTTCAGTGGCGACACCGGCCCGATTCTGGACGCCGTGGAGGAATTCGTGGTGGGCGCCTCCGCGGGCCCGGCGTCCCTCGATCGGTTTCTCACAACAATGTTGTCCGCCGATATCGTGGGGTGGACCGCCATGGCCGCGGACGTCGGCGACGCCCGTTACGCCCGCCTGCTGGACGACTTCGCCGCCACCGCCCGCCGCTGCATAGAGAACCGCGGGGGCCAGCTGGTTCGCTTGTCCGGCGACGGCTTGCTGGCGACGTTCGACGGGCCTGGCCGAGGCGTGCGCGCTGCTTGTGACTTGCGGGACGCGCTCGCCCCGCTCGGCACCGAGATCCGAGCCGGCGTGCACACGGCCGAGGTGGTCCGGCGGGACGACGACATCGCCGGTATCGGCGTCCACATCGCCTGCCGCTTGGCCGAGGCGGCGCAACCGGGGTCGATCTGGGTGTCACGGACGGTGACCGACCTGGTGGCGGGGTGCGGGCTGGCCTTCGCTCCGCGGGGCGAGCACCGCCTCGCTGGGCTCCCGCACCCGTGGCACCTCTACGAGGTGGCCGTCTGAGCTGACCGCGGCGACCGCGGGTCGCCCAAACGTCAGTGACCTCTAGCCCCGGCGTTAGTCCCGGTCTGTGGCCGGAATCGGGGGGCGCCGGTCAGCCGCCACGGCAGGCCGAGGACGGCGCCCCAAGCGCCGCCCGCAGGCCCAGAGGGGCGGCGGCGCCGGCGAAGCCGGCGCCCTTGACCCCAAGAGCCAAATTCACTTGGTCATTGGGGTGGATGGATGGTGCCGGCGCTGCCGTCGACAGTCACCACCTGGCCGTCGTCCAGGCGGGCGGTGGCGTCGCCGGTGGCGACCACTGCGGGGATGCCGTACTCGCGGGCGACCAGTGAGGCGTGGGCGGCCAGGGTGCCGCCGTCGGTGACGACTGCGACGGCGCGGGCGAACAGCGGCGTCCACGCCGGGGCGGTGGCCCGGGCAACCAGGATTTCGCCGGGTTGGAAGCGGTCGAAGTCGTCGGGCCCGTGGACGATGCGGACCGGTCCGGTGGCGCGGCCGGGGCTGGCCGGCTGCCCGATGATGGCGTCGTGGGGTGCCGGGCCGCTGGTGCGCACGGCGTCCACGACGGCCAGGAGTTCTTTGGCCAGCAGCCGGGGTGGCCGGCCGATGGTCAAGGGGGCCAGCAGGCGCCGCTGCCGCTCCCAGGTGGCTCGGCGCCGGCGGACCAGCTCCTGCAGGGGCGTGCGGGTGTCCAGCTCGGCGCGGGTCAGGAAGAACACGTCCTCGGCCCGGTCGATCACGCTGTGGGCGTGGAGGGTCTGGCCGAGGCGCAGCACGCAGCGGCGCAGCAGCGGCCAGCCGAGGGTGAGCTGGCGGGCCTGCTGCTCGCGGATGACGGCGTAGCGCTGAGTGACCGCCAGCAACGCCTGGAACCGTGCCTGCAGCTGCGGCCGGTCGCCGAGCACGGTGAGGCACTGGGCGGTGAGGGCTTCCCGCCGGGCAGCTAGCTCGCGGTGACGGTCCTCGGATGGCGGGGGCGGCGACCAGCCAAGCTCCCCGGCGGTCGGGTGGGCCCAATCGACGCTTTGCACCGCGTGGGCGGGCAGGTCGGGTTGGCTGCCGGGCAGTCCGGCCAGCAGCCGCTGGATATCGACCTCGCCGGACAAGTGCTGGCGGGCGAAGCGAGCCAGGGCGCCTTCCATCTTCCAAGCCGAGCCGCCCACAACGGCCAGCCACCACAGCTGCTCGCCAGCGGCGGCGCCGACCTGGTCGATGATGCCGGTTAGCTGCTGGGGTGAGGCGGTCTGCAGGTGCTGTTCGCCCGCCTGGACCAGCCGCACGTACCGGGGCAGCAGTTCGGTGTGCCACTGTTCGGCCAAGCCCGCTAGCAGCTGCCGGTCGGCGACCACCGGGTCGCGGCTAGGGCCGAGCACCGCGAAGCGTATGAACCGGAGCAGCCGGCCGCGGCCCTGGAGCAGGGCGGTACCGAGGGTCCGGGGCGACAGCGGTGGGGTGGTCAGGTAGTACCAGCCGTTGATTCCGGCGTGGGGGAACGGCAGCGCTGTACCGACCTGCTTGCGTGCGGCATGCCGCTCGCCGTCGTCGATTCGCTCCAGCAGCCAGTCGGCGAACAACGGGGTCATCGGCTCGGGGAGCCACTCGCCCAGGCGCAGGTTGCGCATCCAGTAGCCGGGGGTAGGCGGTGTCCAGTTCACCGGGGCGGGCAGCGCTGTCATCGGCCGCGCCTGCAGCAGCCACAACCCGCCCTCCGCGCCGCTGGTGTCGCTGGAGATTGCCCATTCCAGGTCCTGGGGGGTGGCGAAGTGGGCGTGGACCTGGCGGGCAAGCGTGGCGATCTGGCGGGCCTGGTCGGCGGTGATCGCCTGTTCGGTCGCCCGCGTGCACCTGGCTTCGCCGTTGCGGACGACCCACTGGTCGCCGGTGGCCTCGCCGGCCACCAGCCGCTCGCCCAGGCCACACACGGCGCTGATGACGACCTCGTCTCGGGCGCCGCTCACCGGGTTGGCGCTGAACGCCACTCCGGCCGCGGCCGCCGCCACCATGACCTGAACCAGGACTGCCATCCCGGCGCCGGACCCGGACGGGTCGGCTGCGGCTGCCTGGGGGTGGGCCTGGCGGTAGGCGGCGACGCGCGTCGAGGCGGCCGAGTCCAACACCCGCCGCACGGCGTCGGGCAGCTCGTCCAGACCCACGTCTAGGACGGTCTCGTACTGGCCGGCAAACGACGCGCCCGCAAGGTCCTCGGCGCTGGCTGAGGAGCGCACCGCAAAGCGCTGGCCCGGCCCGCCGCCGAGCTGGGAGGCCACGGTGCGCAGCTGCGCGTACGCCTGGTCCCGGTCGACCGCGGCCGCCGCGGTCATCACCACCCCAGCCGGCACCGGGAATCCGGCCCCATGCAGGTGCGCCAGGCTAGCCGCTTTGTTTCCCAGCATCGCCTGGGCCCTCGCCGGGTCCAGGCGGGCGGCGTCGCTGAGCGTCACCAGCGGCGGCGGCACGTCACCGTTGAGTTCGTGGAGCCTGGTGTGGGTCTGGTCGGTCATCTCGCTTCCTCTCTGCTGGTGGCGGAGACGGTGCCGGCTGGGAGGCGGCCAGTTGGTCGGTGGCCATGGCGCGCAGCCACACCCCGACGAGCTCGTCCACGGCCTCATCCAGCGACGCTCCACCTGCGGGCACTCCATCCCCCAGGGATTCGGCCGTCGGTCGCCACAGCAGGTGCATCACGATCGGGCCCACCAGCGCCTGCAATGCCAGCTGCGGGTCCATTCGGCGCAGGTGCCCGGCCGCCATCTGGCCGGCCAGGTAGCCGCTCACCAGCGGCAACGTGCGCATCCCCTGGATCGCATCGTTGCGGGTGCCGTGGCCGCCGTCTGAGTCGGCCTGCCGGGTGAACTCGAACAGCAGCTGCAGCAGCAGGCCCATGTGGCCGTCGATGGCGGCGGCCATGGCGTGGGCGACCGCAGGGATGACCTCGGCCGGGGGCCGGTCCCCCATGGCCTCCAACACCGCCGCGATCGGCTCAAAGGGAGAGAAGCTTCGGACCAAGGCGGCAAACAGTGCCTCCTTACCAGCAAACAGCCGGTACAGGGTGGCGCGGGAGACACCGGCCGCGGCGGCCAGCTCATCCATCGACAGCTCGGCCAGGCCGTGGCGGCCGACCAGCTCCAGGGCAGTCTCGAGGATGCGACCACGCACGGTTGGCGGCGGCTCTATGCCAAGCGCGTGGAACAGGTGCTGCTGGCTGCCGAACAGCCGGTACAGGGTGGCACGGGAGACACCGGCGGCCGCGGCCAGCTCATCCATGGACAGCCCGGCCAGACCGCGGTCGTCCTCGCCCGGCCCGCGCCGGTTGCGGGCGTAGTTGGCTGCGGTGAGGGCCGCCAGAACCTGCTGCTTGGTCATCGACATCGAGTTGAGATGATACTAGACGAGATGTATCGCCTCGTCTAGTATCGTTTACTACTACTCCCAGGTCAACCAGGCGTTCGATCTGGAGCGCGACTGGGCCATGGGCGACACTTCGAACTGACGAACCTTGCCGACGGAACCTGCGGATACCCCCGACTTCCACCCGCGCCCTGACGCCGACTGCGACCCAACGTAAGACCGGAGGGGTCGCACTCCCGGGTTGGATCGTCCGGCGTGCTTGCAGTCGGAACCTGCGCAGGTTCGCCGACATCGGCCGCGTCGTCCCAGTTGCACCGCGGGCGAGCTGGCTCCAAGTCCACCGTCGCCGGGTGCACGACCCGATCAGCACACTGCGGGCGTCCTGCCGATGGAGGCGTCGCCCGGCGGCGACTGCCCGACAGCGCCGGGTACGAGTCAAGCATCAACCGGAGTCGAACACCGCTTGGTGCGCCACTCTTGCCGGATTCGCCTCTACAGGGTCAAGAGCGCCAGCAGAGCCAGCGCAGCGCCCAGTCTGCGGGCGGCGCCTCCGGCGCCGTCCGGCGGTGAATCCGGAACCGGCGGGCCAGCTCGTGGATCGACGCGCCTCCCGCTCGCGCACCTTCCTGATCTGCTCCAACGGCTCCACCCCGGGACCTCTTCGCCATGACCGCACGGTCCAAGGACACCCGAGCCCATTGGTGGACCACACAGGTGGGGCCAAATCACACGAGCACGAGCCACCCACCTGGGGCCAGATCAGGTGAGCACACCCAACCGGTGCTTCGTGCAGCGGAGTGGAGTGGACTGCCGACCTCTGGCAGGAACTTGATGGGCGATGGCTGGAACCCTGTGGTGACGCGGGCTGTCCCCGTAGTTCTGTGGATCTGAGCGCAGAGGAGCCCAGGCATGTCCGATCTTTTGGTGCGTGGAGGTCGACTCTGGGGCGACGACGGCCAGGTTGACATCCTGGTGCGCGACGGCGTCGTCGAGCGGGTCGAGCCGGGCCTTGCCCCGGCCACCGACGCCCCGGGGGCCGAGGTGATCGATGTCCGGGACCGGCTCGTGCTGCCGGGGCTGGTCGAGGCGCATTGTCACCTCGACAAGACGCTCTACGGCGGGTCTTGGGTACCGCATTCGGCGGGCGATTCCTTGGCCGATCGCATCGCCAACGAGCGTCGGCGGCGCGGCGAGCTCGGTCTGCCCGACGTCGATCGCGTCACGGCCCTGCTCGAGCAGATGGTTGCCGCGGGCACCACATATGTTCGCTCCCACACCGACGTCGATCCCGAGGTCGGGCTGCGGGGCGTCGAGATCGTGCGAGCCGCCGCCGAACGTCTCGGTGGACGGATCGCCGTGCAGCAGGTGGTCTTCCCGCAGAGTGGGCTGCTCACGAATCCCGGCACGGCGGAACTGCTCGAAGCGGGCCTGAAGGACGGGGTCGAGGCGATCGGCGGGCTCGACCCGGCTGGCATCGACCGCGACCCGGTACGGCACCTCGACGTGGTGTTCGGACTCGCCGAGCGCTACGGCGTCGGCGTCGATATCCACCTACACGACGGTGGCTCGCTCGGCATCTGGGAGCTGGAGCTCATCGCGGAGCGCACTCGGGTCACCGGGCTGGGTGGCCGGGTCACCGTGAGCCACGCCTACGCGCTCGGCCAAGCCGACGAGGCCACCCAGGACCGCCTCGCCGCCCAGCTTGCCGAGGCCGGCGTGACCGTCCTGACCGCGGCGGTCTACAGCTTCCCTGTGCCGCCGATCAGGAAGCTGCGGGCCGCCGGCGTGAACGTCGCCTTCGGTCACGACGGCATCCGCGACCTGTGGGGCCCCTACGGGAGCGGCGACATGCTCGAGCGGGCCATGCACGTCGCCTACCGCAGCGCCTTCCGCCGCGACGAGGACATCGAACTGGCGCTCGACGCGGCGACCCATGGAGGGGCCCGAGCCCTCGGGCTCGAGCCTCATGGCGCCACGGTCGGTGCCGTGGCCGACCTTGTCGTGGTCGACGCCCGCACCGCGGCCGAGGCCGTCGTCGTACGCCCGGTCCGCGATCTGGTGCTCAAGAGCGGCCGGGTCGTGGCCCGTGACGGGCGCGTGGTCTGAAGCCCGTAGGTCGTTGGAGCAGGGCGCCCGAGCGGCGGTGCGGCAGATCGACGGTGCGGATAGCCCTGCTCGACATCGTGGCCAACATTCCCGGGGCGGGCGAACTGCGTGCGCGTTCCTACGAGTCGCTCGGCATAGCGCCGGATGCGGCGATGGTCGATGTCGGGTGCGGGTCCGGCCGCGCGGTCGCGGAGATGGCCGAGCGGGCGCGTGGGCGGTCGGCGTCGACCTCGCCGAGCGGATGGTCGCTGTGGCCGGCAGGCGCTGGCCGGCCGCAACAGATGTAGGACCCCCGATGACCCGCACCGCAGCGTGTGGCACCCCCAACGGGATTCGAACCCGTGTGTCGCCACCTTGAGAGTGCAGTGCTGACGGGAGGCCGGACGATGTGCACGTGTCCTGACGAGGGCGGCAAAGCCGGACGTTGGCCGTAATGTCCGGACCGATTATGCAGAGTCGAGCGTCAGACGGCTGGGCATCTGCCCCGCATCTGGCTCGGCGCCCTCCGCATCGGGAGCACTGCTCGGCTCAGTCTCAGATGACCGAGGGTGACCGCCGATGCGTTCGGTTCGGTGCGCAATCTGGCACGAAGTGGCACGCCACGTCCGCTGCGCTCGTCTACGTCCGGTCGGCGGCCGCCTTGCGCTGTCGTTCGAGGAAGCGCCGTTCGGTTGGGTTGGCGGTCAGCTCGATGGCGCGGTCGTAGGCGGCGACGGTTGCGTGATGCCGTCCAGCACG
>JBKPHT010000385.1:0-9669 GCA_046730015.1 Actinomycetota bacterium | reverse complement strand
CCAGTGGGACTTCCACCTCGCAGTCGCGCCGGTCCGCTTCGCCGGTACGTCCGGCAGCCCGGTCAACCCGATCGCCACATTCTGACCGCGGGACTCGCGCCCGACAGTGTCGGCACCCTTCACCGTCTGGGAGTCGATCAGCCCTGCGCTGGGCTGCGGGTTACGGCCTTCGGCGATCCGCAGCTGTTCACGCACCACCGGGAGGATCTGCTCGGTGACCTTCTACTGTTCCCAGCGGTTGAAGTACCAGTACACGGTCTGCCAGGGCGGGAAGTCGGCCTCCTGACCAGGGCTTACGGTCCCTCGCCGTTCCCACGGGAACCGGCCGCATCTGAGCGGTGGGGCCGGCGTCGCCTGGTTGACATCCTTTTGCGGTGGGCTGAGAGTTCGCCGCGTGGGGCCCTGGTCTGCGGCCACGCTCGCTGTCGGGACGCAGTCTGCGCGGCGCTCGGCGGACTGGGTGGTGGACTCGCCGAGGCCGAACCGCCCACCACGAGTGTGGTCTTCGACCAACCGGGGGTGTGCCAGTTGACCGTGCACGCGGGTGTGCAATCGGCGACGCTCGAGCTGTACGGCGCGGCCGGCGGCGTGGGCGGCGGTGGGCAGGGCGGCCAGGGCGCGCATGTCACTGCCACGCTCGCCGTGAGCCTGCGAACCGTGCTGACGATTGTCGTTGGCGGGCGAGGCGGTGACGGCGCGTTTCCGACTGCCGGCATTGGCGGTTTCGGCGGTGGCGCCCCTGGCGGGGCCGGGGCCGAATCGGTCGGCTTCCCTCCGCGCTTCGGTGGCCCGGGCGGTGGCGGCGGGGGCGGCGCCTCCGACGTCCGGACTGGCGACAGCGGTGCGAGTGGTCTGGCGTCGCGCCTGCTGGTGGCCGGCGGCGGGGGCGGGGCGGGAGTCGCCTCGGGCGGCGGCTCCGTCGCGATCAGCTACCACCGCGGAGCATCGCCGCGCCACCTGTGCCCGTCCGACGACTAACCGGTGCCCATCGCGGCGAGGACTCATCACGACGGGGACGAGCACTAACCGCCGGAACCGCATGTGCTGACCTGACCCACTGTGGGGCACGCCGTGGTGGGGCGCCGCGGGAAAGCAAGTAGGCTCGCTCACTCAACATTGGAGAGGTGGCGGAGTCAGGTCGATCGCGCTTCCCTGCTAAGGAAGTGAGGGCGTTAGTCCTCCGTGGGTTCAAATCCCACCCTCTCCGCAGGTCACAGGCCCGGAGCATGATGCCAGGCAGGCTCCGGGCCTTCGCAGTTCCAACGCCATTTCCAACGTTGTGCCCCCTCGCCCGTACGTTCCGGCCCCATGAGACCCCATCACGGGGAAGCGACGACGGCGGGCTGACGCCGGGCGGTGTGGGTGTTGCTTGGCTGTTGTGCCCCGGCGACCTTGGGTGATGAACTGGCGGGAATGCGTCCCCGCGTCGAGTTTGCCCTCCTCGTCGGAGCGGTGCTGTGCCTGATCCTCGCGGTGTTCCCGTTCCAGACCGAGACCCGCCTGGTTGGCCTGGGAGGACTGGTCGTCTTCGTGCTCATGTATGTGGCCGAACGACGCCGCGGTCACGAGACGGGGTGAATGGCGGGCCGCCGGGTTCGCTGGTCGTCACAGCCGCTGGCGGGCGTCGCCCAGCGGCTGGGACGGTTCAGTGGCCGCCGGTGGCCTGGTGTGGTGCGTGGACTGGCTTGGACTCGGGCGAGCCGCGCTGGCGTAGGTAGACGCTGAGGATCACGAGGCTCCCGACGGCGAGGAACTCGCTCTGCCAGTTCTGGAGCGACTCGAACCAGAACTGCGAGCGGAACAGGTACTGAATGGTCGAGATCTGGCTCTGGCCGTGGGCCAGTTGTTCGGCGTTGAATTCGTGGGCGCCGGTGATGAGGTGCCCAGTGAACGCCAATGCGAACACTGCGAGCAAGGCGATACTGAGCGAGTGCTCGTAGATGCGTAGCGACCAACCGCCGTGGCGTATCGGCCAGGGCGCGTTGGGATCGTGCTGGTGGTTGCGGGCGTCCTCGTCGAGCTTGGGATCGCCCTCGGGTGGCTTCGATTCGGCCGAGCCCTTCTCCACGAGCCAGGCGGTCAGCAGCACGTAGACGCCCATCTGCAAGAACTCGGACTCCCAGTTCTCGAACGTGGCCTCGCCGAAGTGGGCGCTGGTGAGGTACTCGCCGAAGCTGACGGTGGGCTCGCCGTGGCTCCGTTGCTCTTCGTTGTAGCTGCGATGGCCGGCCCAAGTCTGTCCGGCGAGCCAGATCACGAGAAATGCGGTCAGCGAGACGATCGAGAGGCTGTGCTCGCGAAGGAACCGGCGCATCGCGTAAGTGTGACATCGCCGAAGTGGGCGCTCCGGGGACCGTGATGGCTGGTGGGTCAGGCGGCGGCCGTGATGCGGTCGCCCGAGGAGAGATTCCCTAACGGCTGTCAAGTGCTTGTTGGTTACTTGTCGTGAGGGCGCGCTGGGGCAGACCGTTGTCGTTGAACGGTGTCGGCGAGGGTGGCTAGTGGGTGAGTCGGGCCCGGTGGGTCGCTGCCGAGTGAGCGCGGCTGCGGCGGCGGATGTCGGCGGGCACGGCGAGGGCGGCGGCGAGGGTGGTGGCGTGGCGGCGAGTGATCGGCGTGCCGTCGAGGTCGCGGAGCTGGTAGGCGGTGCCGCTGGTGATGGTGGCCCAGGTTCGGGCGACGAGCTTGCGGGCGACCGCGCAGTTGGCCTTGGTGTGGCAGTGGCCTCGCTCGACCATGAGCCGCCGGTAGAACTCGGCGAGTTGGGGATCGCGGGTCCTGGCCACATTGGCGGCCTGGTAGAAGGCGAGGCGCAGCACGGGCGGGCCTTCCTTGGTGATCGCCCGGGAGGGTGATTCCATCTGCCCGCTCGACCAGTTCGACGGGTTCAGCCCGACGAAGGACTGGGCCGCCTTGGCGTCATCGAGATGGCTGCCATCGGCCAGGAACGCCCGCACGGTCGGGGCCAGCACGGGACCCATGCCCGGCACCGACAACAGCACCTGGTCGTCGCCCCAGAGCTGTTCCCAATAGTGGCGGGTCATTTCGGTGGCCCGGTCGACCCGGGTGTCCGCGGCGGCGAGGTCGGCGAGCAGCTCGGCGGTCTCCCAGCCGAGGGCGTCCAGGTCGAGGTGTCTGTCCCAGAACTCGGCCCACGCGCGGGCGGTCGCCCGGATCTGCCGGGCGCGTTGCTCGACATTCGCGACGCCGCGGGTGTGGGCGGCCACCACCTCGATGATCGAGGACACCCGGGCCCGGGCCAGCGCGTCGAGATGCGGCCAACGGGCCAGCACCGCCAGCGCGGTGGGCCGGGACCCGGCGAACGCGTTCCACAGGTCGGGGAACGCCCAACGGGCCTGGGACACGACCCGGCGCAGGCACCGGGTGGCGTCGGTGATTGTCTTGCCCCGGCGTTGCGCGGCCCGTCGCAACGCAAGCTCGGCCGCGGCGGGGATCCGGGCCGGGCACAGCTCGAAGAACTCGCCGGCACGGGACAACACCGCGGCGTCGATCGGGTCCGACTTGTTCTTGCCCGCCAGCGCCGAGCGCAGCCGGGACGAGTGACGGTTGCCCACCAGCGACAGTTCGACCCCCGCGTTGCCCACGGCGATCGACAACGGCAGCCACGTCATCGATGTCGGCTCCACGACAGCGACCGCTCCCGGCCACGACGCCAGCCGCTTGGTCAACCGTTCCATCCCCGCCAACGTCGGCGGGACCACGAAGTCATCGACCACCGTCCCGGGCCGGCCGGCCTCGGGGCGTCGCACGACGATGTGATGGTTCGCCACCACAGCGGCGTCGATCCCGACCGCCACCCCGGCGCTACCCTCGAGCTCCCTCATTCGAGGGCCCTCTCTTTCTCTCGGACGCGCCCGCCGGCTCCTCGTCCAAGAGCTCGCCGCCGGGCGCCACGGGTCATGAACCGGGAGGGCCCTCGAGCGCGCTCACCCTCGACGACACGTTGCTCCCGACGCCACCCGACCGATCACGCCGGCGGTCCACGAAGGGCAACCCGCGCTTGTAGGTCATCCGATGCAGCGGACCCGCCGACCAGCCCCGGCTGGCCGAACGGTCCCATCCATTCCCTCAACCGAGTCCACTCGGGAACAGGACCCCAGCGACGATCTCTTTCACGAGCCCCAAGCCCAGCCGAAATGCGTCACCGCTGAGGCCCTCCCCCGAAACCACCCTACGCGGCCACCCGCTCAGCACGAGCGGCTGTTCCTACTGATACAAGCCGGTTACTCCGCTGGCTTGACAGACCCGGGCGAGCCGACAGACTCCCGGGCATGCCGACGCTGCACGTGGCCGGGTACCTTCAACGCCTCGGGCTCGGGGACGCCGTGACCGCCGATATCGACACGCTGCGGGTGATCCATGCCGCGCACGTGGAGCGGGTGGCCTACGAGGTGCTGTGGATCTGGGGCGGCCAGGCTGCGACGATCACCACGAACCCGTACGAGGCGGCCGAGCGCATCGTGGCGCACCACCGCGGTGGCTACTGCTACCACCTGAACGGGGCGTTGTCGTTGCTGCTGTCCGAGCTGGGATTCAATGCCGTGTGGCATCGGGCTGGGGTCCAGAATCTCGAGGAGCCCGACCCACCCGGTGCCGACCGCGCCAACCACCTGGCGCTCACGGTCCACGGCTTGCCGAGCGATGACAACCCGGCCGGCGACTGGTTCGTCGACGTCGGCCTGGGCGACGCCTTGCACGAGCCGCTGCCCCTTCGGGACGGGGTCTATCAGCAGGGCCCGTTCCGCTACGAGTTGCACCCCTCTGAGACGGAGCCGGGCGGCTGGCGCTTCGTCCACGACCCGAGAGGCAGCTTCGCCGGCATGGACTTCCGGCCGTCCCGGGCAACTGAGGCCGACTTCACCGAACGGCACACCCATCTGTCGACATCACCTGAGTCGGGCTTCTTGCGGGTGTGCACGGTGCAACGTCGGGACGCCACCGGAGTCGACATCCTGCGGGGGTGTGTCTTGAGCCGCATGGACGGCGCCGTACACAGCGACAAGGGCGGTGGCCGCACGCTCGAGACCAGCCGCGAGTGGTACGAGGCGTTGGCCGAGGTTTTCGGCCTCCCGATGGCTGACGCGAGCCCGAAGCACCGCGACAAGCTGTGGCAGCGGGTCCGGCACGCCCACGACGCCTGGCTCGCCGGACGTACTTGACAGACTTGCGTCAGGAACAGGAAATCGGGATTGTGCTCAGATTCAGGTCCTGTTGTGGCCAGGCCCTCAGCCGTTGACGTTGCTGCAACGTGGGACACCATCTTTCTGTGGCTCTTTTCGGGAGAAGCTTCCATGCCCGCACAGACCACTAATCTCTTCCTCCTCGAGGATCTCGAGGACTCCAGCACGACGAGGAAGCTCGCGGACAGCGATCTAAATGCGCTTCGCGCCGTCGCAGACTGGATCAAGGCTTTCGTGGCCAGGCCTAACAAGGATCTCGGCCGCCCTGGGCCCGTGTGTCCCTTCGTGGGCGGGGCCTCGGAAGGTCAGACACTATGGCTCACTCCGGAGCAGATCGCCAACCAGAGCGTGCCAGATGTCGTCCAGCTTATGAACGGCTACAAGAAACTGCTCCTGCGCGCTCAACCTTACGGAGGGCGACGACGCCAACTACAAAGCGATCCTCGTTGTTTTCACCGATTTGTCGGCGGATCGTGCAAAGGATTACATGGACGACGCCCAAATACAGGACCTCAAGAAACCAGAATATGCGGAAGATGGATTAGTCTTAGGAGAGTTCTACGAAGGCAACGAGGGGGTGCGATATACAACCCGAGCTTTCGACCATTCACACCCCCGTGCCGTTTCTGTTAGTGAGGCTTGCGGTCATCAGCGACTGGAAGTTCTTTTTGGACAACGAAGACTGGTTCAACCTTTGGGCGCGTCGCTTTGGAGCGTCCGCAGTCCAGGCTCTTGCTGAGGAACTACGCCGCTTGCCGTGGCGCGCAACGCAGGACTGATTCGAAAGACGCGTAGGTCCTCGCCAACAGATCGGTGACCTGTCGCTTCTCGACGTAACGCCGATGCTTCGGTCTGGGACGGAACCACGCCAGATCTGCCTGATCGGGGTGCCCACACCATCGTCCTCAACGTCGTCCTGCGCCTCCTGGTCTGAGGGAGCGGTGGCCCGCCGGTTGACGCCTTCCGTCTCGGGGTACCCGATGACGGAAAGACCCCAGCCCGAGGAGGTGGGTCATGCCTCGAGGATCGTCCCCCGGCCCGAGCGTCAAGCGCCCCCGGCAGTACGAGGCGATGCGAGACCAGGGCATGTCCAAGTCGAAGGCCGCCCGCATCTCCAACGCCGGCCGGTCGGCGTCCCGCAAGGGCGGCCGCTCGTCGTCCTACGACGACATGACCAAGGACGAGCTCCTGAGCCGGGCCCGCCAGCGCAACATCGCCGGCCGCTCGTCGATGACCAAGGGCGAGCTCATCAAAGCCCTGCGTAAGTAGCGCCCCGCGCCGTTAGCGTTCCGGGGCATGGACCGTGCCTTGGACGCAGGGCTCGAGGAGTCCGGCCCGGGGGGCCGGGCCGACGACGACACCCTGATCCGCACGTTGCTGGCCGACCTCGGGGCCAGCGACGTCGAGGTCGAGTTTGCCCTCGGCTCGGGCACGACCGACTCGCTCGCGGGCGACCTCGTCCTCCGGCGCGGCGCCACCCTCACAGCCCGGCAGGTGGCCGAGCAGAGCGACCTACCCGTCGACCAGGTCGTAGCCATGTTCCGCGACCTCGGCATCGTCGTCCTCGACCTCGACACCGCCCAGTTCACCCACGCCGACGTCATGCTGGTCCAGCGGCTCGGCCACGCCCACGTGGTCGGGGTCGTCCGGGGCGAGGACCTCCTCCGGGTCGTAGCCGGCGCGGTGGAGCGGATCGCGGAGGCCGCGGTCGCCGTGTACGTCCAGGGCGCCGAGGAGGACCTGCGCCGCACGTGGGCCGACCCGCTCACCTGCCTGCGGTCCAACATCGAGGCCACCGAGCTGGCCGTCGACCTCGGCCGCGGGCTGGCGCCTGTCTTCCGTCACCACATGCGCCAGGCGATCAACCGCCAGCGGGTGACCCAGGCGGGGGTGACCCGCCGCGAGCTGGCCCGGATCGCCGTCGGGTTCGTCGACCTGGTCGGGTCGACCGAGCTCCAGGCGGGCCTTGACCCTGCGGCGCTGGGCGAGCAGGTCAACCGGTTCGAGTCCCGCGCCTTCGAGGTCATCACCGCAGGCGGCGGCCGGCTGGTGAAGTTCATCGGCGACGAGATCATGATGGCGGCCGTCGACCCGTTGGCCGGCTGTCGCATCGTGTCCGACCTCGTCGACGCGTTCGTCGACGACGGCACCCAGCCGCGGGCCGGGCTGGTGTTCGGCGAGGTGCTGTTCCGCCACGGCGACTACTACGGGCCGGTCGTGAACCGGGCCGCCCGGCTGGTCGACGCGGCCATCCCGGGCGAGGTGCTGGTGGACGGCACGGTGGTCGACGCCGTCGACGACACCCGGATGGCGTTCGAGCCGGCCGGCCGCCGGATGCTGCGCGGCTTCGCCGACCCGGTCGCCGTGTGGAGCCTGGCCCGGGCCGGCGCCTGACCCGGCCGCCACCTGACCCGGCCGGGTGCCGGCGAGCCGGCGTGGCGAACGACCACCGTCGCCGGGACCTATCCGTCGTACGATCGCAGGCCATGCGCCGCACCTCCGGCCGCAGGCGGGGACAGCCCCGCAAGCGCCACGTCGAGCGCGTCGCCGAGGCGGCGACCGTGCGCACGGCCCATGTCCACGGCCACGAGGTTGCCTACCGCGCGCTCGGCGAGGGACCGGTGGTCGTGCTCATCCACGGCGTCGCGGGCAGCTCCACGACCTGGGTGCCGGTCATGCCCCTGCTCGGCGAGGACCACACGGTCATCGCCCCCGACCTGCTCGGCCACGGCGAGTCGGCCAAGCCACGCGGCGACTACAGCCTCGGCGCCTACGCGTCGGGCATCCGCGACCTGCTGACCGTGCTCGGGCACGAGCGGGCGACGTTCGTGGGCCACAGCCTGGGCGGTGGCATCGCGATGCAGCTCGCCTACCAGTTCCCCCACATGTGCGAGCGGCTAGTGCTGGTCGCCACCGGCGGGTTCGGCCGGGAGGTCAACCCGCTGCTCCGGGCGATCAGCCTGCCGGGTACCGAGTACGTCCTCCCGTTCGTGCTGACCCGGCACGTCCACGGGGCGGCGTCGACGGTCGGGCGGGTGCTCGGCAGCCTGGGGCTGCGGGGCGACGCGCTGCTCACCGAGGTGTGGGCGTCATACACCCGGCTCACCGACGCCCGGGCCCAGCGGGCGTTCGTCCACACCATCCGGTCGGTCATCGACGTGGCCGGCCAGCGGGTGAGCGCCCGCGACCGGCTGTACCTGGCCGAGGAGGTGCCGACGCTCATCGTGTGGGGCGACCGCGACGTGGTCATCCCGGTCGAGCACGCCTACTCGGCCCACGAGCTGCTGCCCACCAGCCGGCTGGAGATCATCGAGGGCGCCGGCCACTTCCTGCCATTCGAGCAGCCCGAGGTGCTCGACGCGCTGCTGCGCGACTTCCTCGCCACGACGCACCCCGCGTCGGTGACGCCCGAGCGCTGGTCGGAGGTGCTGGCCGCCCACGCGCTGGAGGGCTGACCGGCGCCGGTTCGCGACGACTTCGTGGTCCGCCCGGCCGACGGCGGTTGGGGGCCGTGGCGGCGTCGCTAGGGTTGGCGCGGCCGGGATCGCCGGTGCGGTCGGTCACCGAGCTGGTGGCGGCCTTCGATCCCGACCGGCTACCCCGTGAACCATGGCGGTTCGACCCCACACTCTTGCCCTGAACATGTGTCGACCCGTTTGTGAACAACGCGCGAACCGATGGCGGAATGGCGCAAACTCGCTTCTGATCCGGGCGCGGACCGGTGATGCTGGTGCGCATGGACCAGGACCTCTTGGATCTGGCCATCCGAGCGCGTGGCGGAGAGCTCGAGCTTGCGGCGGCCTTGCATCACGACGTGCCCGCCATCGACTGGTGGCGGCGCACCGGCGTCCCCGACGAGATGCGGACCCTGGTGGGCGCCCTCGCCGGGGAGGCCGACGACGGCTGACCGGCCCGGCCGCCCAGCGGGAGGGAACGCCCGTCTGGCAGCGTTGACCGGGTGACCGAGCCCCTCCATGAGCACGTCGCCGAGAATCGTCGCCACTGGGACGCCATGGCCCCCGACTGGGTCGCGTCCGGTGAGCGCAACTGGGCGCAGGCCGAGCCCGACTGGGGTGAGTGGTGCATCCCCGAATCCGAGCTGGCCATGCTGCCCGCCGACATGACGGGCCTCGGCGCCATCGAGCTCGGCTGCGGCACCGCCTACGTCTCCGGCTGGATGGCGCGCCGCGGCGCGCGGGTCGTCGGCATCGACAACTCCGAGCACCAGCTGGCGACGGCCCGCCGCCTCGCGGCGGCGGACGGCGTCGGCCTGACGCTCCTCCACGGCGACGCCGAGGCGGTGCCCTACCCCGACGGATCGTTCGACTTCGCGATCTCCGAGTACGGCGCCGCGATCTGGTGCGACCCCTACGCGTGGATCCCGGAGGCCCACCGCCTGCTCCGCCCGGGCGGGCGGCTGGTGTTCCTCGGCAACGCCCCGCTCGCGATGGTGTGCTCGCCTCTCGAC
>JBKPHT010000384.1:0-16430 GCA_046730015.1 Actinomycetota bacterium | reverse complement strand
CGGGCGTGCCCGCCAGCGCGGCGAGCACCGGGACGGCGCCGAGCCCCGCGGCGAGGTCTGCCTGCCAGCTCACGGTGCCCCAGGCCCGGGCGACCTGGCGGGCGGCCAGCCCGGCGGCCGCGGCGTAGACCAGCGCGGCGGTGAAGGGGCTGGCCGCGACAGCCACGAGCGCGCCGAGGAACCAGGCGATGCCCAGCCGGACCCGGGGCCCCTCGATGTCGTAGACCACCGCCAGCCGGCGGCGGTCGACGCCCTCCGGGCGCGCCGGCCGGGCCGGCGGGCGGCGGGGCGCGGGCCGGACCCGGGACAGGTCCGGCGCGTTCGGGACGGGTGGGGCGGGCTCCGGGAGCTCGGGGAACAGGTCGGGATCGAGGTCGAGCGTCTCGGGCGGGGGCACGAACGCCTGCCGGACCGGCGACGGACCGGCCGGGGCGCGGTCGGGGTCGGCGAGCGTGCCCTGGGTGCCCCCCGGGGCGGCGGCGCCCGCCCGGCGGGGCGGCGCGCCGGGGCTCACCCAGTCGTCACCGGACCGGCCGTGACCGTTGCCGTTGGCCGGCACCGGATCGGGCCAACCAGACGACGCCGGCGCCGCGGAGGTGTCGCCGGACCGGACGTTGCCCGCGATGCCGCCGTGGCCGGTCGCCGGCACCGGATCGGGCCAGCCCGCGGACGCCGCCGGCACCGCCCGGTCGTCGGCCGACCGGCCGTGACCGTTGCGGGACGCGGTGCCGCTCCCCGGCACCGGGTCGGGCCAGCCGTCGGCGCCCGACCCGCCGGCGGGGGTCACGCCGCGCCCCCCGACACGGGCGGGAGCACGGCCACCTCGTCGGCCGCCGTCACGGGGTCGCCCCCGGCGGCCGGCTCGCCGTTGACCCACACCTTGCAGGTGGGCAGCAGCGCGGCGAACCCGGCGCCGTAGCGCGCCCGCGCCGCGGCCAGCACCTCGTCGACGGTGGCCCCGGCCAGCTCGTCACGGGCGACGCCAGCGGCCTCCCTCACCTGGGCGAACAGCCGGATCACCGCCACGGGCGCCCTCGCCCGGCCCCGGCTCGGCGCGCCCCGGTCGGCCGGGACAGCACGGCGGCGACGTGGATGTGCGGGGGACGGGCCATCGGGTTCGGACTCCTCACGCGGCAGCGGGTGGCGCTCCCCAGCGCCCGCCCCCGGAAGGATAGTGCCGCGGTCTCCCGGTAGCGTCTTCCGCCGATGACCTCACCTCCCCCCGGGGCGACGCGCGCGCTCATGGTCCGGCACGCCCAGTCCGAGTGGAACGCGGTCGGCCGCTGGCAGGGCCAGGCCGACCCGCCGCTCAGCGACCTCGGCCGGCTCCAGGCCCGGGAGGCCGCCCGGGCAATCGGGGCGGTCGACGCCGTGTGGGCCTCCGACCTGCAGCGGGCGGCCGAGACGGCGGCGATCCTCGCCGAGGAGATCGGGGTCGGGCCGGTGATCATCGACCCGGACCTCCGGGAGCGCGACGCCGGCGAGTTCTCGGGCCTCACCCGCGCCCAGATCGACGAGCGGTTCCCGGCCTACCTGGCGGACCACCGCCGCCCACCGGGGTGGGAGCCGGACGAGCATCTGCTCGCCCGGGCCCTCCGGGTGCTGCGCCGCATCGGCGAGGCCGTGCCGGGCGGCGACGTGCTGGTCGTGACCCACGGCGGCCTCGTCTACACGGTCGAGAGCCACCTCGGCGCCCCGTTCGATCGCCTCGCCAACGCCGAGGGCCGGTGGGTCGAGGTGGCCGGCGCCCGCCTGCGGCTGGGCGACCGGATCCTGCTCGCCGACCCCGAGGACACGACCGTCCCCAACCAGATCTGAGGGGGCTACACCTCGAGGTCGGCCTGGTGGTCGACGCAGAACCGGGCCGCGGGGAGGGCGGCGAGCCGCTCGTCGCCGATGGCGTGACCGCAGGCCTCGCAGGTGCCGTAGGAGCCCTCGGCCAGCCGTCCGAGGGCCCGGTCGACGTCGGCCAGCTCGGCTTCGACCTGCTCGAGGATCGAGAACTCCTTCTCCCGCTCGAACGCGTCGCTGCCGCTGTCGGCGGGGTGCTGGTCGACGTGGGACAGCTCGGCGGCGCTGTCCTCCTCGGGCTCGTCTCCGAGGTGGTCGTTCTGGATGCCCGTCCGGAGCCGGAGCAGGCGCTCCTGCTCGTCGGCCAGGTGACGGCGGGCGGCGTCCTCGTCCACGGGGCGTAGCGTAGGTCCCGCCGGGCACCGGCACCGGGGAACGGTCGGGGGTGTGGGGGTGGAGGGGATCGAACCCTCGCGCATCCGCTTAAAAGGCGGCCGCTCTGCCAACTGAGCTACACCCCCGGCGTGGCCCTCGCGACCATGCTACGGCCCGCCCGGACCGGGAGCCCGCCCCGCTTGTGACGGGACTCACGCGTGTTAGTCTCCGCGACGGAGACGGAGTCATTGGGGCCTCCGGGCGGGAACACGGGAGTCGGGGAACAATGGTGAAGCGACTGATGGCGTGTGCGGCGCTGGGTGTCGTGGCGTTGGCCGCCCCCGCCGCCGCTCAGCAGTACCCGCCGGCGATCAACAGCCTGACGGTGAGCGACACGACGCCGACGCCGGGCCAGACCATCACCATCGAGGCCCGGACGTGCGAGCCGGGTGGCACGGTCACGTTCTTCCTCGACTCGGTGACCCTCGCGTCGGCCGTTGCCGACTCGGCCGGTGTGGCCACGGTGCAGGCGACGATTCCCGCCGGCACCACGCTCGGGGCCCACACGATCACCGCCACCTGCACGGCGCCCGACGGCTCGGCGCTGACGCTGTCGGCGGCCATCACGGTCGTGCCCGCCGCAGGTGCACCGACCGGCGGAGGCGCGGGCGCGCTGCCCCGCACCGGCCAGGATTCGTCCCTGCCGCTCGCCCGCGTCGGCCTGGGCCTGGCGGCCATCGGCGGCGTGCTGACCGCGGTGGCGGCGAAGCGGCGCGCCCGCAAGGCGGCCCACGTCACCGCCTCCTGAGCGCAGCCACCGGAACGATCGAGGCCCGGGGTCCGGTGGCCCCGGGCCTCAACGCGTCAGGCCTGGAGCGTCAGGCCTGGACCTGCTCCCGGGCCCACCGGTAGTCGGCCTTGCCCGCCGGGCTGCGCTGGATCGCCGGCAGGAACCGGACCTCCTTCGGCAGCTTGTAGCGGGCGACGTGGCGGCCGGCCTCGGCGACGATGTCGTCCGCGGTGGCCGTCCGGCCCTCGGCCAGCTCGACCAGAGCCACGACCTCCTGCCCCCACCGCTCGCTCGGCCGCCCGACGACCACGACGTCGTGCACGGCGGGGTGGCCGGCGATGGCCCGCTCGACCTCCTCGGCGAAGATCTTCTCGCCGCCCGAGTTGATCGTGACCGAGTCGCGGCCGAGCAGCTCGATCTCGCCGTCGGCCAGGTGACGGGCCCGGTCGCCGGGCACCGAGTAGCGGACGCCGTCGATGACCGGGAACGTCCGGGCCGTCTTCTCCGCGTCGCGGAAGTAGCCGAGCGGCACCCAGCCCTCCTGGGCCAACCAGCCGATGCCGTCGTGCCCAGGGGCGACCACCTTGTCGAGGTCCTCGCTCACGACGACGGTGCCGGCCATGGGGGTGAACCGGCCGGTCGACACGTCGTCCCGGCTGGAATAGTGGCTCATCTGGGCTCCGGTCTCCGACGACCCGACGGAGTCGCTGAGCATGATCTGGGGGAGCTGGGCCAGCAGCCGCTCCTTGATGGTCGGGGTCAGAGGCGCGCCCCCGTTGCCGACGCTGAGCAGGCTGCTGGTGTCGTAGTCGCCGGCCTCCAGCTCCTCGACCAGCGGCCGGGCGATGGCGTCGCCGACCACGGTGAGGGTGGTGCACCGCTCACGCTCGACGGTCCGCCACGTCTGGACCGGGTCGAGCCGGCGGGTGTCGGGCGGCAGGACGACGGTGTGCCCGCCGTTGAGCGCGATGAACGACCCCCACTGGGCCGCCCCGTGCATCAGGGGCGGCAGGACCAGGAACTTCATCGGGCTCTCGAAGGCCCGGGCGCCGGCGGCCAGGTCGTCGAGGCTGCCGATCGTCTCCTGGGTGAGGATGTTCCGGCCGCCCATGGCAGACATGAAGATGTCGTGCTGGCGCCACAGGACGCCCTTGGGCATGCCGGTCGTGCCGCCGGTGTAGAGGATGTAGAGGTCGTCGGCCGACGGGGCGACGCCGGCGAGGGCGGCGGGGTCGGCGCCGGCGAGGGCCTCCTCGTAGTCGACCGCGCCGGGTAGGAGGTCGTTGGCCGACCCGTCGGCCACCTGGAGCAGCACCTCGAGCTGGGGGAGCCGGTCGCGGACGGCGGCCAGCCTGGGGGCGAACTCGGCGTGGTAGACGAGCGCCCGGCAGCGGGCGTTGTCGAGCAGGTAGAACAGCTCGTCCTCGACGTAGCGGTAGTTGACGTTGAACGGCGCCACCCGCGCCCGCCACGCGCCGAGCATCGACTCGAGGTACTCGTTGCCGTTGTAGAGGTAGCTGCCGAGGTGGTCCTGGCCCGACTCGTGGCCGGCCAGCCCGGACCGGTCGGTGACGGCACCGAGCCCCCGCGATCGCAGGTAGGCGGCGAGGCGGCGGCTGCGGTCGACCATCTGCGCGAACGTGACCCGGAGCTCGTCCCACACCAGGCAGTCGCGGTCCGGGTGGACGGCGGCCACGGTGTCGAAGGCCTCGACCACGTTGAACTGGGCGCCGTTGCGTTCCGTCGTCGACCCCACGATGTCCCCTCCCTCTGGTGGTGCCGCCTCTCCCGTCGAGCTGACACCCTGTCAGGTGACAGTATCGTCATTCGCCGGGACGGCCCCAGACGCGCCGAGGCCCCGCCGCGGCGGGCGCCGGGCGGGGCCGCGTCCAGGTGGTCGGGTCAGCGCTTGGCGCCGACCGGCTGGGGCAGGAACTGCCCGGCGATCAGCCCGGCGTAGCCGACCAGGCCGAGGATGGCGCCGAACGTGGGCGACACGTCGGCACCCTCGGGGCTGGCGAACATCGCCAGCACGTGCCACAGGGCGAACACGCCGCACACGGCGGCGGCGATGATCGGCAGGTTGGGGATGTTGTTCAGCTGCGGGAGCTGCGGCAGCTTCAGGATGGCGAGGATCGCGAAGGCGATCACCAGCAGCGCCAGCAGGCGCCCGAAGCCGGCATAGGTGTCGAGCGCCGCCGGCACGCCGGGCCCGTCGACGTCGCCGAGGCTGGCCGACTCGCTGAAGCCGCCGAACTCGACCTTGAGGAAGTCGAGCACGAACAGCGACAGGAGCACGAGGAACCCGCCGATGCCGCCGACGATGAGCCCGATGGTCGGCGTGAACCGGCCCGTCGTGGCCGGGGCGCCGTAGCCCGGCTGGCCGTAGCCCTGCCAGCTGGGCTGGCCGTAGCCCTGGCCGCTGGGCGTGCCGTACTGGCCGGGCTGCCCGTACTGACCGGGCTGCTGCCCGTACTGACCGGGCTGCTGGCCGTACTGGCCGGGCTGGCCGTAGCCCTGGTCGGCCGGCTGGCCGTAGCCCTGCTGCCCGCCCGCGCCGGCCGCCGGCCAGCTCTGCCCGCTGCCGGAGCCGCCCTGGGGCCAGCTCTCGCCGCTGCCCGCCTGCTGTTCGTAGCCCTGCCCGCCGGCCTGGCCGCCCTGCTCTCCCCACCCCTGGGATCCGGACTGCTGGCCGTATCCGGCGGCGCCGTAGCCCTGGCCGGCGCTCTGGTAGGGGTCGGCGGCGGGCGCCGCCTGGGCCTCCGGGTTGTCGACGCTGCGCTGGCCGGCTGCGTCGGCGACGTGCTCGGTCCATCTGGTGCCGTCGTGGTATCGCTGGGCGTAGCGTCCGGAGGGGTCCGGATACCAGCCGGGACTGACCTGGGACATCGGGGTGTCTCCTGTTGTGTGCGAAGGGTCCGCCGGACCGCCGACGCTAGCTGGCCGCGCCCACCGTGCTGGTCGCGCGCCAGGCGCCGCCATCCGCGGGCGCCGCAGCGACCTTAGTGCCTGTGAACAGGAGGTCGGACCCGCCCCCGGGAGGTCACACCCAGATGACGTCCGGGTCGCCCGGCGGGACGTCGCCCCAGCGCGGGGGCGCCCTCGTACGCGGCGTCGTCGACGGCGGACTGATCCCGCGGCGAGCCATCTGCCCGGCGCGCCGCGCCGAATACCCGTCGTGCTCCCGAGGCGGGACGCACCCTCGGGCGGGAGGTTGCCCGCCCTCCATCCCCCAGGGAGCAACGACATGTACAAGCGCATGACCGCGGCCGCCCTGGCCGCCCTCGCCGCCGCCGCGCTGGCGGTCGCCCCCGGCGCCGGGGCCACGTCACCCGGCGCCTCCTCCGCCCGCACCCAGCCCGACGCCTGCGGCGACGCCGGCCGGGCGCCGTACATCGAGGTCGTCGGGCTGACCGCCGACCAGCGGCTGATCTGCTTCCGGGCCGACCGGCCCGGGCGCGCCCGCGACATCGGCACGGTGTCCGGCCTGCAGCTGGACACCAAGCTCGTCGGCATCGACGCCCGCCCCGCCAACGGCGCCTACTACGGCCTCGGCGACCAGGGCGGCGTCTACACCCTCGACCCGGCACCGCTCAGGCCACCCTCGTGTCCCGCAGCACCGAGGCACTGCGCGGCACCTCGTTCGGCGTCGACTTCAACCCCGCCGCCGACCGGATGCGGGTCATCAGCGACGCCGGCCAGAACCTGCGGATCAACGTCGACACCGGCGCCGCCTCGCCGCCCGACGCCAACCTCGCCTACACGGCAGGCACCACGGCGACCGGCGTCGTCGCCGCCGCCTACACCAACAACGACAAGGTGGTCGAGACCGCCACCACCCTGTTCGACGTCGACTCGTCGCTCGACCAGGTCGCCGTCCAGTCGCCGCCCAACAACGGCAGCCTGGTCGCGACCGGCAAGCTCGGCGTCGACGCCGGACCCGACGTGACCGCCGACATCTACAGCCGGACGCGCAACGGCGCCACCCAGGACAACACCGGCTTCGCCGCCATCGGCGGGCCGTCCGGCACGACCTTCTACGGCCTCGACGTCATCACCGGTCGGGTCACCAAGATCGGCCACTTCTCCTCGAAGAACGCCGTCGTCGGCATCGCCGTGCCCGTCGACCAGCGCTGACCCTCCCTTCCGCCGCGGTCACCGTGGGCCGGGCCTCCGCCCGGCCCACCGCCGCGTCGTGGTTCCCCGCTCTCGGCGCTTCGCGCCGGGCCGCTCGGGCCACAGCTACGCCTGCCGGCGCAGCCTCTTAGTCTGTCGGCCGTGGCGCTCCTCCCCATGAAAGCCACGAGCGGGCCCCTCCCCACCGGCGACGGCTGGCTCTTCGAGACCAAGTGGGACGGCATGCGCGTCGTGGCCGACGTCACGGCCGGCGGCGTCCGGGCGACCAGCGCCAACGGCCGCGACGCCTCCGTCGCCTTCCCCGAGCTGGCGGCGCTGGGCCCGGCCCTCGCCCCGGTCGAGGCGGTGCTCGACGGCGAGGTCGTCGCCTTCAACGGTCGGGGACTGCCCAGCTTCGAGCGGCTCCAGCACCGGATGCACGTCACCTCGCCGGTCGACGCCGCCCGCCGGGCGGTCGAGACGCCGGTCTCCTACGTGGTCTTCGACCTGTTGCGGCTCGGGGGCCACGACCTCACCGGGCAGCCGTGGCGCGACCGGCGCCGCCTGCTCGAACAGATCGCCGACGACTTCCCGCCCGGGGTCGAGGTCGCCCGGGTCTACGACGACGGCCCCGACCTGTTGGAGGCGACCCGGGCCCAGGGGATGGAGGGCGTCGTGGCCAAGCGGGCCGACAGCACCTACGTCCCCGGCGGTCGAAGCCGCCAGTGGGTGAAGGTGAAGGTTCGGCTGCACGACGAGATGGTGGTCGGCGGCTGGAGCGGCGGGGCGGGCAACCGCGAGGGCGGGCTCGGCTCGCTGCTCGTCGGCTACCACGCCAGCCCCGGCGACGACGTCCTCGTCTACGCCGGGCGGGTCGGCTCCGGGTTCACGTTCCCCGAGCTGGTCCGGCTCGGCGCTGTCCTGCTCGACCTCGGCACCGACGACTGCCCCTTCGACCCCCCGCCGCCCCCGCTGCACCGGCGGGGCGCCCACTGGGTCCGGCCCGAGGTGGTGGTCGAGGTCGAGTACGGCGAGTGGACCGAGGACGGGCGCCTCCGGCACCCGGTCTACCTGGGAGAACGGAACGACAAGGCCGCCGCCGACGTCGTCCGGCCGACGTGACCGGGGGCTCACCCGTCCCTAGGCTGAGCGCTGGCGTGGACCCGTCCGAGACCGAGCAGATCCGGCTCACCGTGCCGGCGACGGCCGCCGCCGTACGGATCACGCGGGCCGGGGCGGCGGCGCTGGCGGCGCGGGCCGGGTTCACCTACCGCGAGGTCGACGAGGTCCGGCTGGCCGTCGGCGAGGCGACCGCGATGCTGACCTCGGATTCCGCCGGGGACGGCCGGCTGGCCGTGACCTATGCGGTCGAGCCCGACGGGCTCCGGGTCGACCTGCGGCTGGAGGACGGCGGGTCCGGCGCCGGCGCCCGGCTGGCCGACCTCGACGCCGCGGTCCTCGACGCCAGCGTCGACGCCTGGCGGCTCGACGACGACGGCCGCGGGCTGGTGCTGCACAAGCACCTGCCCGAGGGCGACGACGAGCACGACGACGACTGACCGCCGGCGGGTCAGCGGCCCGTGTGGCCGAAGCCGCCGGGGCCCCGGTCCGAAGGGTCGAGCGCCCCCACCGCCGTGAACCGGGCGTGCTCCACCCGCTGGACCACCAGCTGGGCGATGCGGTCGCCCCGCGCCACCTCGTAGTCGGCGTCGGGGTCGGTGTTGACAAGCAGCACCTTCAGCTCGTCGCGGTAGCCCGAGTCGATGAGGCCCGGGGTGTTGAGGCATGTCACGCCGTGGCGGAGGGCCAGGCCGCTGCGGGGCTGGACGAAGCCGGCGTAGCCCTCCGGCAGCGCGATCGCCACCCCCGTCGGCACCAGCGCCCGGCCGCCGCCCCGCCGCAGCCGGGCCGGCTCCCGGGCCACGAGGTCCGCGCCCGCGTCGCCGGGGCGGGCGTAGGCCGGGAGCGGCAGGTCGGGGTCGAGCAGGATCACGGGGACGTCGAGCACGGCCGCCATTCTCGGCGATGGTCACGGGGCCCCGCTGCGGCCCGTACGCTCCGGTCGTGCTCGTGTGGATGGACCTCGAGATGACCGGCCTCGACCCGGCCCGCAACGTGATCGTGGAGATCGCCACGCTCGTGACCGACGACAAGCTGGAGATCGTGGCCGAGGGGCCCGACCTCGTGGTGCACCAGCCCCCGGCCGCCCTCGACGCCATGGAGGACGTCGTGCGAGAGATGCACACCCGCAGCGGCCTGCTGCCCGCGATCGCCGCGTCCACGACGACGCTGGCCGACGCCGGGGCCGCCACGCTGGACTTCATCCGGGAGCACGTGCCCGCCCCCCGGTCGGTGCCGCTATGCGGCAACTCGATCGGCACCGACCGCCGGTTCCTCGCCGCCTACCTGCCCGACATCGAGAACTTCCTGCACTACCGGTCTGTCGACGTGTCGACGATCAAGGAGCTGGCCGTGCGGTGGGCGCCCGAGGTGGTCGACTCGGCGCCGCGCAAGGAGACGACCCACCGGGCGCTCGACGACATCCGCGAGAGCGTGAACGAGCTGCGCTGGTACCGGGACCATCTGTTCCGTCTGCCCGACTCCGAGGCGCCGGCGCCGCGCGAGGGGCAGTGATCCTGCCGCCGAACGAACGAATCGCGCCAGATCGGATTAATTGATTGACGCACCCCCCAGGTGGGTGATGGTCTGTTACTCCACGAAGCCCCGGGCTTCGAGAACGCGACTCCGAGAGGGAGGTGAGCACCGATGAGCACCGGCACGATCCATCTGAGCGGCATCGCCAGCCCGGACGCTGCGCGCCTCGGTGCCTGCCCCGCTGCTCTCGCTACGACGACCGGCATCGCCGCGCGCACGCGGACCACCTACGCCGTGGAGGCCACGCAGGCCATCCAGGACAAGTGGCTCCACGGGTCGAACGGTATGCCGGTGTCCCCGGTGTTCGTCATCGATCGACCCACCCGACGGCCGTTGGAGTGCTTCCCCTGACCAGATCAGGCGCTGAAGCGCAAACCTCCGAAGGCCGTCGGGATCACCCGGCGGCCTTCTTGCATTCTCAGGACATGTTTCCCCAGCTCCCACCACATCCGGACCACCACCACGACCGACCTGTCACACCGATCTCGTACATCACGAACGAGGGGAATGGGCCGATGATCGCCCCCAACGCAACCGAACCAGACGAGATCCTCGACCTCACCAGACCCGCGGAGTACGGGAACAGCGAGGCCGAAGAGCCAGAACCCCAGCTCCTCGCCGACGAGGACTCCTGGTGGGCCCACGCCCGCTGCAACGACGGCAGCGGCCGGCTCGCCGAGATGTTCTTCAGCGAGGAGCTGCAAGACATCGCCCGGGCCAAGCACATCTGCGCCACGTGCCCAGCCCTGATCCCCTGTCTGGAGGGTGCGCTCGAGCGGCGCGAGCCGTGGGGTGTGTGGGGCGGCCAGCTCTTCCTGAACGGGAAGATCCTCGCCACCAAGCGGCGGCGGGGCCGGCCACCCAAGCTCCCCCGGGCCGAGGACCAGCTGCCCGACATCCCCATCCCCGAGCACTTGCAGGGTGTGGCGGTCATCCGCATCGCATAGGGGCCGCGTATGAGCAGAACGACAAGCACGACCAGAGAGTCCAGAGACACCCAGGTGCGACGCCACTAGCTGCGCCGACCGGGAGCCGTCCCCGGCACAGCGGCGAACGTGGGTCACACCGAGATCGGTGCGGGGGCACCGCGCGGCGGCGGTGCTCCCGCACGGCGGGCCGGCGGGCGAGGCGAAAGCGGTCGCTTCCTGGTTCTCGAGGCGATAGGGGTCGGGGGCCGATCCCTATCGCCTCGGGAACGATGGAACGACGGCGATTCCCGGCCGGACGGGCGGCGGCGGTAGCGTCGCGTGGTGGCAACGCGCCGCCTCTCCCTCCGGGCCTACCTCGCCGTGACCGCGTTGGCCCTGGTCGCGGCGCTGGGCGCCGCCACGCTCGCCGCCGACGGCGGCGACTCGGCGGCGAACGACCGGGGCAACGGCACCGGCGACGGCGGAGAGAGCAACGACAGCCGGGCGACCGAGGGGTACGAGCTCACCGAGGCGCCCGCCGGGGCGGCGGTGCCGGACTCGCCGCAGGCGGTACGGCTCGGCGCGCTGGACGGGGGCCCCGACCGGACGCTCGGCGAGCTGATGGGGCGGCCGATGGTGGTCAACTTCTTCGCCTCGTGGTGTGCGCCCTGCGTCATCGAGATGCCCGCCATCGAGAACGTCCACCAGGACGTGGGCGACCAGGTCGCGTTCGTCGGGCTGGCGAGCCGGGACGCCCCGGGCGACGCCCGGGAGACCGTCGAGGCCACCGGCGTGACCTACCCGACCTTCGCCGACGCCGACGACGCCGTGACCTGGTTCGGCGGGCTGGCGATGCCGACGACCGTGTTCCTCGACGCCACCGGCAGGGTGCTCGACGTCCACAGCGGCCCGCTGATGGAGGACGAGCTGCGGGCCGAGATCGCCGACCGGTTCGGGGTGGCGGCGTGAACACCTTCGCGGCGATCGGGCCGGAGGGGCCGTGGGCGTTCTACCTCACGCTCGGCATGGTCGCGACCGTCAACCCCTGCGGGTTCGCGATGCTGCCCGCCTACCTGTCGTACTTCCTGGGCCTGGAGGGCGACGACGCCGAGGTCCCCCGGGCCGGGGTGGCCCAGGCGCTGCGGGTGGGGGCGGCGGTGTCGGCCGGGTTCCTGGCCGTGTTCGCCGTGGCCGGCACGCTGGTCGAGCTCACGTCGCTGCCGGTGTACGAGAACATGCCCTGGGTCTCGATCGTCATCGGCGTCGCCCTGGCGGTGCTCGGCCTGGCCATGCTCGGCGGCTTCGAGGTCAACGTCGCCCTCCCCCGGCTCGACCGGGGCGGCCGGCGCCGGACGGTGGGCTCGATGTTCGTGTTCGGCGTGTCGTACGCCATCGCGTCGATCGGCTGCACCCTGCCGCTGTTCCTCGGGGCGGTCGCCGGGACGATCAGCCGCGAGTCGGTCGCCGACGGCCTGGTGGTGTTCGCCCTCTACGGCCTGGGCATGACGCTGGTGCTGCTGGCCCTGACCGTCGCCATCGCCCTGGCCCGAACGTCGATCGTCCGGCTGCTGCGCCGCTCCCAGCCCTACATCGGCCGGGTCGCCGGCGGCCTCGTCGCCCTGGCCGGCGCCTACGTCGCCTGGTACGGCTGGCTCGAGCTGCGGACCCAGCGGGTCGAGCCCGGGGACGTGCCGTCGTCGGGCATCACCGACCGGGTGACCGGCTGGTCGACCGACATCACCCGGTGGATCGAGGAGGTCGGCTCGGTCCGCATCGCGGTGGCGGTGACCCTGCTGCTGGCGGCCGTGGTCGTCGCCGTCCGGGCGGTCCGCACGGGCGGAGCGAGCGGCGAGGGCCCGAACGGGGACGGCGGTCAGGGGGCCAGCCGCTCCACCCGCCAGCCCGACGCCGCCGAGGCGTCCCGCCGGTAGGCCAGGCGGTCGTGCAGGCGGCGGTCCCGCCCCTGCCAGAACTCGATCCGCTCGGGGGCTACCCGGACGCCGCCCCAGTTCTCGGGGCGGGGGACGTCACCGGTGTGGGTCGCCTCCAGCTCGTCCCACCGCCGTTCGAGGCTGGCCCGGTCGGGCACCACGCTGCTCTGCGGCGACGCCAGCGCGGCGATCTGGCTGCCCCGGGGGCGGGTCGCCCAGTACTCGTCGGACGCGGCCGCGTCGACCCGCTTGGCCGGCCCCTCGACGATCACCTGACGCCCGAGGGGGTGCCAGGGGAACAGCAGCGCGGCCCGGGGGTTGGCGTCCAGCTCGCGGCCCTTGCGGCTGTCGTAGTTGGAGAAGAACGTGAACCCCCGGGAATCGACGGCCCGCAGCAGCACAGTCCGCACCGACGGCGCGCCGTCGCGGGTGGCGGTGGCGACGACCATGGCGTTGACGTCGCCCACCGCCACCTCGCGCCAGGCGGCGAACCAGGTGCGGAACTGGTCGATCGGGTCAGGCGCCAGGTCGCCCGCCGACAGGCCGGCGAACGTGTACTCCTGGCGGAGCTCGGTCAGCTCGTGGGTGTCCACCCCCGGGGGTCTAGCACCGCGGTCAGCCGCCGAAGCCGTACTCGTCGACCCAGTCGGCGGCGATGTCCTCGGCGTCGTCCTTGTCGACGTCGTACCGCTTGTTCATCTCGACCAGCTCCTCGGTTGTCAGCTCGGACGAGATCTCCTCCAGGAGCGCGGTGAGGTCGTCGCCGTAGGCGTCGACCAGGTCGTTGGCCTCGACGAAGAAGACGTTGTCGGCGGCGAGCATGCCCTTGTCGTCCTCGAGCAGCACCCAGCCGGTCTCGGGGTCGGCGAGGCGGCCGTCGGTCGAGGAGACGACGCCGACGTCGATGGCGCCCTCGTCGAGGGACGTGGGGATGACGCCGAACTCCAGCGGCTCGAAGTTGGCCGAGAGGTCGACGCCGTACACCCGCTGCAGGCCGGGGATGCAGAAGCCGTTGGTCTCGCAGTCGGGCGGCGCCCCCAGGGTGAGGTCGGCGCCTTTGGCCGCCAGGTCGGACAGGGTCGTGATGCCCAGCTCGTCCGAGGTCTCCTCGGTGACCACGAACGCGTTGGTGTCGACCGCGTTCGACGGGGTGACGCCGGTGAGGTTCTTCTCGGCCAGCAGCGGTGTCAGCAGGCCGAAGGTCTGGTTGACGTCGCTGGTGGCCTGGCCGGCCGCATCGTTGAGGAACTCCAGCTGGGAGGCGACGTAGTCGGGGGCGAGGTTGACGTCGCCCGACTCGAATGCGCCGAACAGCAGGTCGCGGAAGCCGCCGACCTCCTGCACGCTGGCGTCGTAGCCGGCGTTGGACAGGGCCTGGCTCGTGATCTCGGCCAGGATGGCCGACTCGCCGAAGTCCTGGGCGCCGATGCTGATGGCGGGACCCTCGATCGGCTCGGCGGCCTCGTCGCCTCCGGCGTCGCCCGTGTCGGCGGAGGTGTCGTCGTCGTCATCGCCACAGGCGGCGCCCAGCAGGGCGAACGCCAGGAGCACCGCCAGCCACTTCACATGTCGTCTCATCGGGTTGTCCTTTCCCCTGCGGTTTGCTGTCGAGTCGGTGGGTCCGGTGGTCCGGTGGCTCAGGCGGGCGCCGCCTCGGTGGGGGCGGCCACGACCGTGGCGTCGGCGGCCCGGCCCGGCGTCCGCCGCCAGGGCACGAGCCAGCGGAGCGCCAGCGCGAACAGCGCGTCGGTGAGCAGGGCCAGCAGGATGACGGCCACGGCGCCGGCCAGCATCGGCCCCTTGTCGGGGCTCGTGTAGCCGGTGACGATCGGCGTCCCCAGGTCGCGGAAGGCGACCAGGGCGCCGAGGGTGGCGGTGGCGATCACCTGCACGGCCGACACCCGCAGCCCGGTGAGGATCAGCGGCACGGCCACCGGAACCTCCACCCTGCTCACGACCTGGCGCGTCCGCATGCCCATGCCCCGGGCCACCTCGACGGCCTCCTCGGGCACGTCCCGGACGCCGGTGTAGGTGTTGGTGAAGATCGGCGGGATGGCCAGCAGGACGAGCGCGATCATCGTCGGCCAGAAGCCGAGGCCGAACCCGTAGCGGAGCGAGAACGGCAGCAGCAGGGCCATCACCGCGTACGACGGGATGGCCCGCCCGATGTTCACCACCGACACGGCCGCGAACGCGCCCCGGCGGACGTGGCCGAGCAGCACCCCGGTGGGGATGCCCACCAGCCCGGCCAGCAGCAGGGCCGCCGCCGAGATCTGGATGTGGGCCCAGGTGAGCGCGGGCAGGCCGTTGCGGCCCGACCAGGCGGCGTCGCTGGACAGGTAGTCCCACATCTGCTGGAGCGCTTCGCTCATCGGCGCACCCTTCCCCCGGCGCGGGCCCACGGCGTCAGCAGCCGCTCGGCCGCCACGAACACGACGTCGAGCGCGATCGCCAGGGCCACCGACAGCACCGCGCCGACGACGATCTCGGTCGGGAAGTCGCGGGACAGGCCCTCGGTGATGAGGTCGCCGAGCCCGCCCGCCCCGACCAGCGACGTCACGGTGACCAGACCCACGGTGGTGACGGTGGCGATGCGGAGCCCGGCCACGATGGCCGGCGTCGCCAGCGGCAGGTCGACCCGCAGGAACCGGCGCCACCGCTCGTAGCCCATGCCGTCGGCCGCCTCCCGGACCGCGGGCGGGACGCCGTCGAGGCCGGCGACGATGTTCCGCAGCAGGATGAGCAGCGTGTAGCCGACCAGCGCGACCTCGGCCGTCCGGAACCCCAGCCCGAAGAACGGGATGGGGATGAGGAAGGCGAACAGGGCCAGGCTCGGGATGGCGTAGAGGATGCCGGCGAACCCGGCCAGCGGCCCGTAGGTGTGCCGCCAGCGGACCGCCACCAACGCCATGGCCATCGACAGCACGAAGCCGATGCCGACGGCCACCGCGGTGAGCGTGAGGTGCTCCCAGACCAGGTCGACGATCTCGTCGGTGTGGTCCCGAACCCAGTCCCAGCGGACGAACGGCTCGTCGGCCGCGACGATCACGACGTGATCCCCTCGGCCAGGTCGTCGAGCATCAGCGCGCCGAGGTAGCGGTCGTCGTCGTTGTCGACCACGACCGCGACCCGGGTGCGGGAGGTGACGATGCGGTCGAGGGCGGCCTTGAGCGTCGTGTCGGGGTGGACGGCGGCGGCGAACGGCCGAGGTCCCAGGCCGTCGAGCCGGTCGGCGCCGTCGAGGTCGTCGGCGCCGATCCAGCCTCGGAGGCACCCGTCGTCGACGACCGCGACCCAGTCGGTGCCGTGCTCGGCCATCACCGCCCGGGCCCGGTCGGCCGGCGCGGTGGGCTCGACGGCGGGACCGGAGCTCAGGGGGACCTGGCCGACCCGCATGAGCGACAGCCGCTTGATGCCCCGGTCGTCGCCCAGGAACCCGGCGACGAAGTCGTCGGCCGGTTCCCGCAGCAGCTCCTCGGGCGGCCCGACCTGGGCGATGATGCCGCCGATCTTCAGCAAGGCGATGCGGTCGGACAGCTTGATGGCCTCGTCGATGTCGTGGGTCACGAGGACGATCGTCTTCTGTACGGTCTCCTGGAGATCTAGGAGATCGTCCTGCAGCCGGGCCCGGACGATGGGGTCGACCGCCGAGTAGGGCTCGTCCATCAACAGCACCGGCGGGTCGGCGGCCAGCGCCCGGGCGACGCCGACGCGCTGCTGCTGGCCGCCCGACAGCGCGGCCGGGTAGCGGTCGAGCAGGTCGCGGTCGAGGTCGAGCAGATCGGCCAGCTCGTCCACCCGGGCGCGGATGCGGGCCTTGTCCCACCCCAGGAGCTGGGGGACGGTGGCCACGTTGTCGCCCAC
>JBKPHT010000383.1:0-11205 GCA_046730015.1 Actinomycetota bacterium | reverse complement strand
CGGCGACCAGGCCCGGCCGGGCGACGGCCACCGCCGCGGCGACGACCGCGCCGACGGCCACGAGTTGGGCCGTCAGGCCGACCCCGGCGCCGGCCGCGGCCGCGGCGATCCCGGCCCCGGCCAGGGCACCGAGGCTCCAGGCGCCGTGCAGACGGTGCATCAGCGACCGGCCCGACCGCCGCTCGTAGGCGGCGCCGTTGGCGTTCATGGCGATGTCCATGCCGGCGTCGGCCGCGCCGACGAGGGCCAGCGCGGCGAAGAGCACGGCGGCGTGGGGCGCCGCGCCGGCGGTCCACAGGCTGGCCGCCAGGGCCAGGCCGGCGCCGACCGCCACCGGCCGGCTGCCGACCGCCCCGACCAGCCGTCCCGCCACCGGGCTGGCCACCAGCGCGCCCGCCGCCAGGCCGACGAGCACGAGGCCGAGCCCCAGGTCCGACAACCCCAGGTCGGCCTGCCGCTCCGGTAGCCGGGGAAGGAAGCTCGGCCCGCCGAGCCCGTTGACGACGAAGACCGCGGCGATCGCGGTGGCGCGGGGCCGTCCGGTCACAGGTCGAGCACGGCGAGGGCCCGCACCGGGAACGTCCCCATGCCGGCGACCGCCGGCGGCACGGCGAAGAACCGGAACGGCCGCCCCCCGACCCGGTCGAGTCCCCGCAGGTGCTCGACGACCGGGACCCCGGCGCCGAGCAGCACGGTGTGCACCGGTCGCTCGCCGGTCCGGGTGCCATCGATGTTCACCGAGTCGATGCCGACGACCGCCGCCCCCGCCTCGGCCAGCCGCTCGGCCGTTTCGGTGGCCAGGTAGGGGTGGGCGGGTTCGCCGTAGCGGTCGGTGCCCCAGTGGCGGTCCCAGCCGGTGTGGAACAGCACGGCCCGCGCCGCCAGGTCGATCCCGTCGAGGGCCGCAGGCCCGATGCCGGCCGGGTCGGCGGGGTCGTCGGCCGCCTCGACGACGAGGCCGGGCACCGCCGCCACCCGGGCGGGGTCGAGGCCGGCCAGGTCGTGGCCGTCGGGGAAGCGGTGGAACGGCGTGTCGAGGTAGGTGCCGGTGTTGGACACCATGTCGATGCGCCCGATCTGGAACTCGTAGCCGGGGGCGTACCGCTGCCGGGACGCCTCCCGCCCGAGGTGGTCGGAGATGACCGGCCCGGGCAGCCCCGGGTAGGTGATCGTCCCGTCCTCGATGACGTGGCTCAGGTCGATCACGGAGGGCATGGCGGCCAGGCTAGGAGGCGGCCGGCCCGGCGGACGTCCGGAGCAGCTCGTCGAACTCGGCCCGGGAGCGCCCGAACAGGCCGAGGAAGAGCTCGTGGACGGGAGCGTCGCCCCGCGTGCTCGAGTCGTCGACGTTGTACCACCCCCAGTTCACGTCGCGCGCTCCGGGGTGCAGGCCCATCCCGCCGGTCACCGTCCACCGCTCGGGGCAGGACACGACGAATGGCGGCGCGTCTTCCGTCGGCCGGCGGCACGTCACCGTCGTCCCCGCCCGCAGGAGCATCCGCTTAGACGCGATCCCCTGCCTGATCCGGGCGTGCCCGCGGGCGTCGTCCCCGGCCGAACCAATGGTGAACCAGACCGGCCCGATCCAGTACCGCGGGAACTCGAAGGCGAACGGCGACCGCTCGCCGCTCGCCTCCACCCGCTCGACGCCGCACCGGCCGCCGGCCCGGTAGACGCGGTCGAGGCGGGTCAGCAGGTGGCGGGGCGTCGGGTTCCCGCCCCGCTCCACGACGCCGACCTGGTCGTCGCTGATCGGGTCGTCGGGGAGCAGGTCGGTCGCGAGCCGCGCCGCGTCGGCCCGGCTCAGCCCCCGGGCCTCCCGCAAGGCCCGGAGCCGTGGCGTCGGGGGCGGCCCGCCCGGTGGCGCCGACCCCGCCGGCTCCGCCGTCAGGTCGACGACGCTGCGCGGCGCCTCCGCGACGCTGAACACGTCGCGCACCAGCTGGGGCCGGGTGCCGAAGAACCGCAGCACCGCCTGGGCGAACGCCGGGTCGCGCGTGAAGCGCTCGACGACCTCCGGCGCGACGAGACCGGCGGGGGAATGCCCGCCGCCGGCGAGCCGTGCCGCGGACACGGCGGTGAAGCTGGGGAGGCCCAGCGCCTCCGGGACCTCGCCCCGGCCGAAGTCGACCCAGCCCGGCTCCCGGAGGTGCACCCAGGCCGGCGGGTTCGGCATCGACACGGGCGACGTGACGATCACGCCCCGGTCGTCGCAGTCGGCCGAGCAGTCGAAGGCGAACGCGCCCCACAGGAGCAGGGCGTCGACCCGGCGGGCGCCCCGCCGTGGCCGCAGCCACGCCCACCGGGGGCCGCTGGGTCCCTGCGGGTTGTGGGCCCACCGGTCCCCGGCGGGGAGGCCGCGGGGCGTGCCGAGCGCGAGGGCCATGTCGACCAGGGCGCCGCCCGCGCCCACGCACCCGTCCAGGGCTACGAGGTGGGCGAAGTCGACCCGCCGCCGCCCGTGCTCCCACATGCTGACGGCCGCCTCGGACACCGCGAGGCGCCGGGCGACGGACGCCTGGCTGAGGCCCGCGACCTCGGCTCGCCACGTGCGGAGCAGCCAGCGGATGTCCACGCCCCCAGGCGGCCTCATGGCTACGGATGGTAGGGGTTCACGATCTTTCGGTCGGCGTTTGGCCGGCCGCCCGGGCGGTGGTATTCCGGGGACCGAGGGAGCCGGGACGACGGAGCCGACTCCCCCGGCTCCGCCTTCCGGTGCCGGTCGCGCCGTCAGACGCCCACGTAGGGTCCGCTCAGCTGCGGGGGACCTGCGACCAAGGCAGGTCCTTGTCGGTCCGCGGCTCGCCGGGGAGGCCGAGCACCCGCTCGCCCAGGATGTTGCGCTGGATCTCGGACGTGCCGCCCTCGATGGAGTTGGCCCGGGCCCGGAGGAACATCTTGCGGGACGAGCCGGGCGGGCCGGTGAGGCCCAGGTTCTCGGCCCGGCGCAGCTCGTAGTCGTAGCCGACCAGGGCGTCGGCGCCCAGCAGGTCGACGCACAGCTCGTAGATGGCCATGTTGACCTCGGCGAACTTGAGCTTGGCGATCGAGCCCTCGGGCCCGGGGTTGCCGGCCCGCCGGTTCTGCCCGGCCCGGACGTTGGTCAGCCGGAGCGCCTCCGCCTCGATCCACAGCCGCATCAGCCGGTCGCGCGCGGCGGGGCCCGGGTCGCGGGCCTCCTCCTTCCAGATGCGGACGGCCTCGGCGATGGCCCCCGAACCCCGGGGTGGCGCGCCGCCCCCGCCGCCGATCGAGGTCCGCTCGTTCATCAGCGTGGTCATCGAGACGCGCCAGCCGTCCCCCACGTCACCGATCCGGTCGGCGTCGGGCACCCGGACCTCGGTGAGGTAGACCTCGTTGAACTCGGCCTCGCCGGTGATCTGGCGCAGCGGCCGGACCTCGACGCCAGGGGCGTGCATGTCGAGGGCGAAGTAGGTCAGGCCCTTGTGCTTGGGGGCCTCGGGGTCGGTGCGGGCCACGAGCATCCCCCGGTCGGCGATGTGGGCGAGGGTGTTCCAGACCTTCTGGCCGGAGATGACCCACTCGTCGCCGTCACGCACGGCCCGGGTGGCGAGCCCGGCGAGGTCGGAGCCGGCGCCGGGCTCGCTGAAGAGCTGGCACCAGGCGTCCTCGCCGGTGAAGGCCCGGCGGAGGAGGCGGTCCCGGATGGCGTCGTCGCCGTTGGTGACGATGGTGGGGCCGGCCATCGCCAGTCCGAAGAAGTGGCGGGGGCCGACGGGCTTGGCGCCGGCGCCGTGGAGCCGGGCGTCCACCTCCCGCTGGACCACCGGCGGCAGCCCGAGGCCGCCCTGGCCCTCGGGGAAGTGGACCCAGGCCAGCCCCAGGTCGAACTGCCGCCCCCGGAACTCGACCTGGTCGGTGGTGGCGGGATCCAGTTCGGCCAGGAGCTTCTCGACGCGCTCGGCGACGAGCGAGGTGGAGTCGGTCATGGCCCCACGATACGGGTCGGGCCGAACCCCTGACCAAGGTTCAGGACCGGACGGCGACCTCGTCCTCGTGGCCTCCGGCTATCGCGGCGAGCGTGACCCGCATCGTCGTCGCTGCCTCCTCCGCCCGCCGGTGGTGGATCCCCGCGGTCCCCGGCTCAGGCCGCCGGCCCCGACAGCCCCCAGCGCCGGGCCACCGCCCGCTCCAGCGACCCGAACAGGAGCGCGTCGACCACGATGCCGATGGCCAGGATGACGAGCATCATCGCCACGACGCCGCTGGCGTCGCTGAGCCCGCGGTTGATCTGGAGCAGGCCGCCGACGTTGGGCTCGCCCGCGATGACGACGATGATCTCTCCGGCCATCAGGCTCCGCCAGGCGAAGGCCCAGCCCTGTTTGAGCCCGGCCACGAACCCGGGCAGCGACGCCGGCAGCACCACGTGCCGGTAGGCCGACAGGCCGCGGGCGCCGAGCACCCGGCCGGCCCGCAGCAGCACCGGGGCGATCTGGTCGGTGCCGCTGATGAGGCCGTTGGCGATGGCGGGCGTCGAGCCGACCACGGTGACGAACAGGATGGCGCCGTCGGACAGCTTGAACAGCAGGATCGACCAGGGCACCCAGGCCACCGACGGCATGGTCTGCAGGCCGGTGATGAGCGACCCGAACGCGGCCCGCAGCACCCGCACCCGGGCGACGGCCAGGCCGATGGCCGTCCCGAGCACCACCGCGATGAGGTAGCCGATGGCGGCCAGCCGCAGGGTGTTGCCGACTGCGGTGCCGAGGGTGCCGTCGGCGGCCATCTCCCGCAAGTCTGCGAACACGTCCGAGGGCGGCGGGACGACGTAGTCGGGGCGCCAGCCCGACCACACGACGCCCAGCCAGATGGCGAAGAAGAGGCCGACCGCCCCCAGCTTGGGCCACACGGCCCGCCAGACCCGGCTGAGCCGGGTGGTCTCGGCGCGGGCGGCCAGCTCCAGGGCGTCGAGGCCGGCCAGGTCGCGGTCGAGGCGGGAGAGGACCTCCGCCTCGCCAGGCCCCTCAGTCGTCTGCGGCATGGCGGCGCACCTCCCGGCGCAGCAGGTCGGTGATGTGGAGGGCCAGCTCGCTGACCTCCCGCGACTCGATCACCCGGGGCCGCGCGATCGGCACGTCGACGACGGCCTCGACGGTTCCGGGCCGGCTGGTGAGCACCACGATCCGGTCGGCGAGGCGGGCCGCCTCGCGGACGTTGTGGGTGACGAACACGATCGTCAGGTGCCGGTCCTGGTAGAGCCGCTCGAGCTCGTCGTGGAGCACGTCGCGGGTCATCGCGTCGAGGGCGCCGAACGGCTCGTCCATGAGCAGCACGTCGGCGTCCTGGGCGAAGGCCCGGGCCAGCGCCACGCGTTGGCGCATGCCCCCGGACAGCTCGTGGGGACGCTTGGTGGCGAACTGGTCGAGGCGGACGGTCTCCAGCAGCGAGCGGACGCGGTCGCGCCGCTCGGCCCGGGGCACCTTGCGGAGCTTGAGGGCGAGGTCGACGTTGCCGGCGACGGTCAGCCAGGGGAACAGGGCGGCTTCCTGGAACATGAGCCCGGCGCGGCCCTCGACCTCGACCTCGCCGGCGGTGGGCTCGTCGAGGCCGGCGATGAGGTTGAGCAGGGTGCTCTTGCCGCAGCCCGAGGCGCCCACGACGCAGACGAGCTGTCCGGAGACGACGTCGAGGTCGATCCGGTCGAGGGCGGCGACCGCAGAGCGGCCGCCGCCGTAGACCTTGGACACCCCCCGCACCGCCACCGCCGGCTGCGGGCGTTCGGGCTCCTCGACCCGCACCGTGGCCGGGTCGGTGACGGTGGTGGGGGTGTGGGTCACAGGCCGTCGACCTCCGGTTGGCCGCGCTCGGCGAGCAGCTCGTTGAGGATGGTCAGGTCGTAGATGCCGTCGAGGTCGACGGGGTCGAGCAGGCCGACCTCCTCGGCGTCGTCGGCCGACTTCCGCAGCGAGGCGGCCACGGGGTCGGCGGTGAAGGTGAGGTTCCCCCAGGCGCCCTGGATCGTCGCGTCCGACAACCGCTTGGTGGTGATCTTCTCGATGCCGTCGTTGGTCACCGTCTGGGCCGTGGCGGCGTCGCCGTTGGCCTCGTCGATGGCGTCGAGCAGCCCGCTGATGAGAGCCCTGACGTTCCCGGGGTGGTCGTTGAGGTAGTCGGTCCGGACGAGCAGGTGGGTGGTGACGAACTGCCCGTCGGTGTCGGTCCACAGGTCGGCCTCGTCGACCAGCACCTTGCCGCCGCCCTCCTGCACGAGCCGGGTGGCCCACGGCTCGGGGACCCAGGCGCCCTGGATGGTGCCGTCCTGGAAGGTGGTCAGGGTGTCGGCGTTGTCCTGCGGGGTGATCCGGACGTCGCCGCCGCCGGTCTGGTCGACCTGGTAGTCGTTGTCGGCGAGCCAGGCCCGGAGGGCCACGTCCTGCGTGTTGCCCAGCGAGGGGGTGGCGAGGGTCTTGCCGGCCAGGTCGTCGGGCGAGTCGATGTCCTGCGCGACGACCAGCGACGCGCCGCCCGAGGTGGTGCCGGCCACGAGGGTGACGGCGCCGTCGCTCTGGGCGAAGGCGTTGATGGCCGGGTTGGGGCCGATGAACGTCGCGTCGATCGAGCCGGAGAGGATCGCCTCGCTGGCCTCGGTGCCGGCGTTGAAGGTCGAGGTCTCGAGGGTGGCGTCGCCGAGGGCCTCCTGGAAGATGCCCTCCTCGACCCCGATGATCGCCGGGGCGTGGGTGACGTTGGGGAAGTAGCCCAGCTTGAGCGAGCCGCTGGGGGCCGCGTCGGCGGCGGGCGCGTCGTCACCCTCGGCGCTCGCGGTGTCATCGTCGCCTCCGCAGGCGGCGAGCACGAGCCCCAGGCTCAACACGAGGGCCGACCACCGCGCCGACCGTCCGCGTCGAAGTTTTCTGGTATTTCTGATGGACATAGTCAAGTTTCTACACAGGCCGGGCTCGCCGCGCAAGCGGTCGCCCCGGGGTTGCCGTCCGGCCGCCCGTCGGATAGAAAAGCCGACTAATGCGATCAACTTTATTAGGTTCCGTCACGGATGCCTCCGGATGACCACCGTGACCCCGCTCGCCCCTGCGTCCGCCTCCGCGGGCGCGCCCTCGCCGCCCTGGCTCGCCGTCCGGCCGCTCACCGCGTCGATCGGCGCCGAGCTCCGCGGCGTCGACCTCCGCCGCCCCCTCGACGCCGCCACCGTCGCCGCGCTGCGCGCCGCCTGGCTGCGCCACAAGGTCGTCTTCCTCCCCGGCCAGCACCTCGAACCGGCCGATCAGGTCCGGTTCGCCCGGGCCTTCGGCCCGCTCACCCGGGCCCACCCGGTCGTCCCCGGCCCGTTGCCCGAGCACCCCGAGGTCCTCGTCCTCGACACTTGGGCCGCCGGCGACCTCGCGATCTGGGACAACCGGACGACCATGCACTACGCCGCCGTCGACTACGGCGACGCCCCCCGGGTCATGCACCGCGTGACCCGCCGCGGCGACCGGCCCGAGTGACGGACGCACCCCCGTGCCCTTGCCGCTGCCGCCATCCTCGCCCGCCGCCCTGTCCGCCCGGCCCGCCCCGCCGCCGGCCGAGCCCCTGCCCGCCCACGTGCTGGCCTCGCCGCCGGCCGAGCCTCTGCCCGCCCACGTGCTGGCCGACATCGTCGGCGGCATCGCCGCCGCGCCGCCGCTGTGGCGGGCGCTGGTTCGCCACGACCCTGACGGCCGCCGCCCGGTGCGGGTCATCGCCACCGAGCGCTACGAGGTCTGGGTCATCGGCTGGACCACCGGCCAGAACGTGCGGCTGCACGACCACGGGGCGTCGGCCGGCGCCTTCCTCGTGACCGAGGGCGAGCTCACCGAGCTGCTGCCCGACCGGTGGCCGGCGGCGGGGGGCGTCGTCGAGCGTACGCTGGGGACCGGTCGGCTGCGCCACCTCGCGGTCGGTACGGTCCACGACGTGACGAACCGGGCCGCCGCGCCGGCGACGAGCATCCACGCCTACTCCCCACCTCTCACCGCCATGACCTACTACGACGCCGAGCTGCGACCCGCCGAAACCGAGCCGGTGGCGCCCGAGGAGCCGGTCCTGTGGCCCGCCGCCGGGTCGTACCTGCTCCACCCGGCCGGTCGCCGGGTGCGGCGGTGACCGGCGACAACGCCGCCTGGCCGGCGGTCGGGGCCAGCGCCGTCGACCGCCTGCTCGCGCGGGCCCGGGACGTGATCGCGCCACGGCCCGGGCCCGCCGGCCTCGCCGCCGTCCGCGAGGCCGGCGGCCTCGTCGTCGACATCCGGCCGGTCGGGCTGCGCGAGCGCGACGGCGCCCTACCCGGCGCCCTCGTCGTCGACCGGAACGTGCTGGAATGGCGGCTCGACCCGACCAGCCCGTGGCGGCTGCCCGAGGTGACCGGCCCCGATCAGCCCATGGTGCTGGTCTGCGACGAGGGCTACGCCTCGTCGCTCGCCGCCGCCGCGCTGCGCGAGCTCGGGTGCCGGGCCGCCACCGACCTCGACGGCGGCTACCAGGCCTGGCTCGCCCACCGCGCCTGACCCCGCCGCCGGTCGGCCGGTCGGCCTGTCGGCCGGTGTTCTCGAGGCAATCGTGGTCGGCCCCCGACCGCCATTGCCTCGGGCTCGGGCCGATCGGTCCCTATCGCCTCGAGGAGCCGAGGCCAGGGCTATCGGTTGCTGTTGAGTCGGCTCAGGCGCCCAGGATCCGCGCCTTCTGGGCGGCGAACTCCTCGTCGGTGAGGATCCCCTGCTCCTTCAGCGACGCCAGCTCCTTCAGCTGGGCGACCATGTCGTCGGGGGGCGCCGACGGGGTCGGCGGGGGAGGGGCCGCGGCGGCGTACTGCTGCTCGCGCTGCATCTCCTGGTAGGCCTCGGCGTCCGCCGATTGCTGGGCCCTCGCCTGCTGGCGGCGGGCCACCCCGCCCGACACGGCGGTTGCGGTCCCGGCGACGACCGCCGTCCGGGCCATCGTGCCGATGAGTCCGGGGCGGCCGCCCCGGGCGATGGGTCGTCGCAGCATCGTCGCTCCTTCGGTCCGGCCGGGCTACAACCCGGCGAGGGCGGCGTCGACCACCGGGGCGGGGATCCGCTCCCCGGCCACGATCTCGCCGCCGGCGTTGCGGATGGCGTCGGCGATCCGTTCGGCCCAGCGCTGCTCCCACACGATGAGGGCGGCGGAGCTGTCGGGCGCCAGGGCGGCGGCGGCCAGATCGAGGTCCTCGTCGTTGAGCAGGCCACCCGCCTCGCCGTCCAGGTTCTCGAAGCCGAGCTCGGCCGCCTCCTGCAGGTCCTCGAACTCGAACGTCGTCACCTCCCCGTCGGCGTCCTTCTTGACGAAGACCAGGTCGATGATGCGGATGACGCCGCCCTCCACCAGCTCGGTGAGGGCCGGCATGATCTCGCCGGAGAAGCGGTTCCCCGGGAACCCGATGATCAGGTACTCGACGGGAGCGGTCATGGGGGCATGATCGGGCGGCCGGCGTCGGCGCGCATCACCCCCGATGGATGACGCCATGGTGGACTGGCGCGATGGACGTCGCCACGCTGCTCACCGAGGTCTACGGCCGCATCCCCCCGCTGGCGGAGCGGGCGGTCGCCGGGGTGCCGGCCGACCGCCTGGCCGAGCCGCCCGGGCCCGGCCGCAACTCGATCGGCTGGCTGGTGTGGCACCTCGCCCGGGTACAGGACTCCCACGTCGCCGAGCTGATCCCCGCCGACCAGCTGTGGGCGACCGGGCCGTGGGCGGAGCGGATGGGCCTGCCCCCGGACCCCCGCGACACCGGCTACGCCCACCGCCCCGACCAGGTCGCGGCTGTCCGCCCGCCGGACGGCGGGGTGCTGCTCGACTACCTGGCGGCCGTCGCGGAGCGGACGACCGGGTACCTGGCGGGGCTCACCGCCGACGACCTCGACCGGGTGGTCGACCGTCGCTGGGACCCGCCGGTGACCCTCGGCGTCCGGCTTGTCAGCGTCGCCGACGACTGCCTGCAGCACGCGGGGCAGGCGGCGTACGTGCGGGGCCTGATCGGGGCCTGATCACCGCACCCACCGTGCCCACCGCACCCATCGAGCCCCCGGCACCCACCGCACCCACCGGCTGCCCAGGCCGCCGACCCCTCTCGCCTCGCGCAATCTGATCGCCTCGGGCGGCGCGACCATGCACCACTTCCGCGGGCGCCGCAGGAAAACTTCCCGGCCATGGCCGGGGGACCACGAGCGGGACCAGTCGACCGCCGCCGCCACCAGCCGCGGTACACGCCACAACACATGGCGGCGCGGGAGCGGACCTTCCGGCGCCGGCGCCTGGGCGTCCTCAGCGTCGGGGCGGCCGTCGTGCTCGCCGTCGTGATCGGGCTGGACGGCCTGGTGGCCGGCGCGCCCGCCCCCACCGCCACCGGTGAGCCGGGCGCCGGGTCGGTGCCTCCGCCCTCGGTCCTCGGCGAGTCGGTGGCGCCGCCCGCCACGACGACCACGACGCCGACGCCCCCGACGACGGCCGCGCCGCCGCCCAGCACCGCGCCGCCGGCGACAACCACGACCACCGCCGCGGCGCCGACGGCGACGACCGCTCCGGCGCCCCTGCTGCCCCCCGTCGGGTCGCAGCCGCTGGCGGTGCCTGGGCACGAGGCCCCGGTCCTGACCCGGGTGGAGACGACGGACCCCGTCGTGTTCCTCACGATCGACGACGGCGTGACCCGTAGCCCCGAGGCCCTGGCCGAGTTCCGGCGGCTGGGCATCCCGGCCTCGCTGTTCCTCGTCGACGGCCCCATCCAGGCCGGCGCCGACTGGTTCCGCCGGCTCCCCGGCACGCTGGTCGAGTCCCACAGCCGGACCCACCCCGACTTCCGCTCGCTGTCGGAGTCGGCTCAGCGCGACCAGATCTGCGGCAACGCCGACGTGATAGAGGAGACCTTCGGGCGCCGACCCGTGCTGTTCCGCCCGCCCTACGGCAGCTACGACCGGGCCACGCAGCGGGCGGCGGCCGCCTGCGGGATGCGAGCCCTCGTGCTCTGGCAGGAGACCGTCGACAACGACTCGGTGGCGTTCCGGGAGGTGCCCTACTTCCGGCCGGGCGACATCATCCTCATGCACTTCCGGCCGTCGTTCGTGCAGGAGCTCAACCTCGTGAAGCAGCGGGTGGAGGAGGCGGGCCTCCGCTTCGCGCTGCTGGAGGACCACCTCGTCCCCGACACCGTCCCGTCCGGCTGACCGCCGCTCAGCCAGCCGACATGAACAGGTC
>JBKPHT010000382.1:0-8717 GCA_046730015.1 Actinomycetota bacterium | reverse complement strand
GGTCCAGGCCGTGCCGGCTCCGACCCGTCCGGCCCGCGCCGCCCGCCCGCCGTGCAGGGCCAGGGCGGCACCGAGCCGGCGTCCGTGGTGCCCGGCGGCGACGGCCGCGCGCCGGGCGGGTCCCGGACCGTGAGCGGACTCGACCGGGGTGGCATCGTGGCGTTCGGCGCCGGGCGTGGCAGGCTGGTCAGGCGGCTTCGTACGCGCCTCGGCCATCACGACCGACGCACAAACACCCAAGACGACCACGCAAAGTAACACCGACAACACGCTGTCACGGATGGTAACGCCGACCGAACCAGATGCCCACGGGGCCGACGCGATCTCCGGCAGCGAGCCGCCGGACGCCGCCGAGATCGCCGCGCCCGAGCCCCCGGCGGCCCCCGGGCCCAACGGTGAGACGGGGTCGCCCCCGGGTTCTCCGGCGGCCGGAACGAACGGCGAAGCCGGCGCGCCGCCTCATCCGTCCGACTCGGACGCCGCGGCCGACCGCCCCGCGTCGGCCCTGGCCGCCGGGACCCCCGCGGCCACGGCCACGCAGGACGCCACTCCGCAGGACGCCGCTCCGCAGGACATCGCTCCGCAGGACGTCGCTCCGCAGGACATCGCTCCGCAGGACGCCGCCCCGGACACGGGTGCGCCGGCGTCGGCCGTCGCCCCGCCCACCGGCCCCGACACCCCTCAGCCCGCGTCCCGGCGCCGGCGCCGCGGCCGCATCGCGCTGGTCACGGTGGCGTTCCTGCTGGTGGCGTTCGTGCTGGGCGCCAGCCTCGTCCCGCTGCCGTACTACCTGTTCCGCCCGGGCTCGGTCCGCGACACCGAGCCGCTCATCGCCGTGGAGGGCACGACCGTCTACCCGTCCGACGGGTCGATCGGCTACACGACGGTGTCGCTCCGCCAGGCCACGCTGTTCGGCCTGATGCAGGGCTGGATGGACGACGACATCGACATCTTCGGCCGCGAGCGGGTGCTCCAGGGCCGCAACGTGTCGGAGAACCGGGCCGTCAACCTGCAGATGATGGACGACTCCAAGCAGGTCGCCACCCAGGTCGCCCTCGAACGGCTCGGCTACCAGGTCGACGTCACCGTCGGCCAGACCGTCGCCGACGTGCTGCCCGACATGCCGGCCGACGGGGTCTTCCGCGTCGGCGACACGATCACCGCCATCGACGGCGAGACGTTCGACGACGCCGGCGACCTGCGCCGCCTGCTGGCGGACGACCCGCCGGGCGACACCGTGTCGGCCACCGTCATCCCCCGGGGTGGCAGCGGTGAGAAGACCGTCGAGCTGGCGCTCGCCGCCGACGCCGACGACCCCACCCGGGGAGTGATGGGCGTCGAGGTGGTGCCCCAGGTGCTGACCTACGACTTCCCGGTCGACGTCCAGATCGACACCGGCGACGTGGGCGGGCCGTCCGCCGGCCTGGCCTTCACGCTGGCGATCATCGACGACCTGACGCCGGGCGACCTCACCGGCGGCGAGGACGTCGCCGTCACGGGCACGATCTCGGGCGACGGCACGGTGGGGCCGGTGGGGGGCACGGGGCAGAAGGCGGCGGCCGTCCGGGACGCCGGGATGTCGCTGTTCCTGGTGCCGTCGGGCGACTACCAGGACGCCGTCACGCGCGCCGGCGACGACCTCGAGGTGGTGGCGGTCGACACGCTCGACGAAGCGCTGGCGGCGCTCGCCGAGCGTGGCGGCAACACCGCGGACCTGCCCCAGATCGCGCAGGAGACCCACCCCTAACCGGCCCGAATCCCTGCGCAACCGGGCCGGATCCGCCACCCTGGGCGGTCGCGAAATTGACCCTCGGCGCGAGGCGCCGCGGGGTCATACCATCGGTGGCCATGTCCCCCGAGCCTCCCCTCGATGCCACGGGAATCGCCCGCCGGCAGTTCTCGACCGTGCGCAAGGGGTACGACGCCGCCGAGGTGCGCGCCTTCCTGCACGAGCTGTCCGACATGGTCGGCCGGCTCCAACGGGGCGAGGCCCACGAGCGGGAGCGGGCCGAGCGGGCCGAGAGCAGGGCCGAGCTGGCCGAGAGGCTCGACCAGCACCGCTTGGTCGAGCTCCTGGGCGAGGAGACGGCCCGGGTGCTCGACGCCGCCCGCGAAGCCGGCAGCGACATCCGCACCAAGGCCGAGGAGTCGGCCGCCCGCCTCATCCGCGAGGCCCAGGTCGAGGCCCGGTCGCTCGCCGATCGGGCCGAGCAGGAGGCCGCCAGCCGGCGGCGGGAGATCCTCATCGAGGCGGACGAGCTGCGCCGCGAGGCGGAGGTCGAGGTCGAGCGGCGCCGGGGCGAGGGCCGGGTGGTGGTCGAGGCCATGCGGCGGGAGGCCGAGGAGGAGTGCGAGCGGATGCTCGCCGACGCCGACCGGGCCCGCCGCGACGCCGAGTCGGCGGCCGAGCAGATCCGGGCGTCGGCCCGCGAGCAGGGACGCCGCCTGGTCGGCGAGGCTCAGGCCGTGCGCGAGCGGATCCTGTCCGACCTGGCGCGCCGGCGGCGGACCGCCCGCGAGCAGCTCGAGCGGCTCAACGGCGCCCGGGAGCGGCTGCTGGCCGCCTACGAGGTGGTCCGTCGGACGGTGGACGAGGCCACCGAGGAGCTCACGGTGGCGCTGCCCGAGGCCCGGCTGGCCAGCGAGATGGCCATGCGGCGGGTCACCGGGGAGCCGGAGGAGACGGTCGAGGTCCTCGAGGCCGAGCTGTCCGTGGCCCGGATGACCGGCCTGGTCGACGACCTGGCCGCGGCCGCGGTGTCGGACGAGGAGTTCGACGACATGCTGCGTGAGCTCGCCGACGAGCAGCCCGACGGCGAGCCCGCCGAGGGTGACGTCGTGGTGGTGGCCGTGGTCGAGGAGCCCGACGAGGGGGTCACGGGCGAGGACGCCGCGGCCGGGGGCACCACGGTCGGGGACGCCGACGACGAAGGCGCCGGCGGCGACGAGAAACCCGACGAGGCGGGCGGCGAGCCGGCCGTCGTCCTCTCGGTCGTGCCCGAGCCCCCGGAGCCCGAGCCGGAGCCCGGCCCCGGCGACGAGGGCGAGACCGGCCCCTACGTCGACGAGCTGTTCGCCCGCATCCGGGCCGAGCGGACCGAGGGCGACGCCCACCGCAGCACCGAGGCCGACGGCGGCGGGGTGGCGGTCGCCGTGGCGCCGACCCCCGACGCCGGAGCCGAGGACGGCGGCCCGGACGATGGCGCCGAGCCCGCCGCCGAGGACGACGACCCGGTCACCGTGACGCTGCGCGAGCGCGACGCGGTCCTGGCCGGCGTCGAGCGCGAGCTGGGCCGCCGGCTCAAGCGGGTGCTGGCCGACGAGCAGAACGAGGTGCTCGATCTGCTCCGGCGAGGCCGGACCCTGGAGTTCGACGACGTGGTGCCCGCCCCCGACGAGCACGCCGACCGCTACGCCATCGCGGCCACCCCCGACCTCGACCTGGCCGCCGAGCACGGCGCCACCAGCGTCGGGGGAAAGGTGCTCGACTCGACCGACGACCTCGCCGGGCAGCTCGGCCGCGTCCTGGTCGACCCGCTGCGGGTGCGGATCGAGCGGTCGTTCGACGACTGCGACGGCGACCTCGAGGAGGTCACCGAGCGGCTCCGGTCCCTGTACCGCGAGTGGAAGAGCCAGCACATCGGCGCCGCCGTCCGCCACTACACGGCCGCCGCCTACGCATGGGGCGCCTACGAGGCCTCCCCCGAAGGCGCCGAGCTCCGGTGGCTGGTCGACCGGACGGGCGAGGCTTGCCCGGACGCCGACGACAACGCGCTCGCCGGCGAAGTCCGCAAGGGCGAGCCGTTCCCCACCGGCGACCGGTGCAGCCCCGCGCACCCTGGGTGCCGCTGCCTCGTCGTTCCTGCCCACCTGGTCGGAGTCCGCTGACGGGCCCGCCCCAGCACCGCCCGCCTTCCGCCGGCCGCGGCCGCGGGATCCGCTGCCGTCGGGGCACGGGCGGTCGATAGGCTCCGGGCGATGCGAGCCCCCGACGACCTCCCGCGGCGACCGAGGCGCGCGTCCCGCGGCAACCGGGGGCGCGTGATCCTGATCGTGGGCGTGATCGCGGCGTTCGTGCTGCTGACCTCGCTCCGGGGGATCGCCGGCTTCTACACCGACTACTTGTGGTTCGACTCGCTCGACCAGGGCGGGGTCTTCCGCGGCATCCTCGGCGCCAAGGTGGTGCTGGCGGTGATCTTCATCACCGTGTTCTTCGCGCTGGCGTGGACCAACCTGCTGATCGCCGACCGGGTGGCTCCCCCGTACCGGCTGTCCGGTCCCGAGGACGAGCTGCTCGAGCGCTACCACGACCTGGTGGCCGAGCGAAGCGGCTGGGTGCGCACGATCGTGGCCGGCCTGCTGGCGATCATCGCCGGGTCGGGCGTGTCGTCGGAGTGGAACTCGTGGTTGCTGTTCACAAACGGCGGCGACTTCGGGGTGACCGACGAGCAGTTCGGCCGCGACGTGGGCTTCTACGTGTTCCGGCTGCCGTTCCTGTCGTTCGTGGTCGACTGGCTGTTCGCGTCGCTGCTGATCATCCTGATCCTGGTCACGGTGGCCCACTACCTCAACGGCGGCATCCGGGTCCAGCCGCCGTCGCCCCGGGTCAGCCCGCAGGTGAAAGCCCACCTGTCGGTGCTGCTGGCCGCGCTGTCCCTGGTGAAGGCCGCCGACTACTGGCTGCAGCGGTTCGAGTTGACCGTGTCGAGCCGGGGCGTCGTCGACGGCGCCACCTACACCGACGTCAAGGCCCAGCTCCCGGCGCTCAACCTGCTGGTGCTCATCTCACTGGCGGCCGCCGTGCTGTTCGTGGCCAACATCTTCCGCCGCGGTTGGACCCTCCCGGTGCTGGCCGTCGGCCTGTGGATGTTCGTCGCCGTCGTGGTCGGCGGCATCTACCCCCAGTTCGTGCAGCGGGTGCAGGTCAAGCCCAACGAGTCGGCCAAGGAGCGGCCGTACATCGAGCGCAACATCGAGGCCACCCGCGACGCGGTCGGCCTCAAGGAGGTGCGGACCGAACGGTTCACGCCCACGACCGACCCGAGCCAGGTCAGCCTCGCCGGCTCGGAGCCCACGATCAGGAACATCCGCCTGTGGGACCCCGCGGCGTCGCTGTCGGGCCAGACGTTCGAGCAGCTCCAGCGGATCCGCGACTACTACGCGATCGACGACATCGACGTCGACCGGTACGTCATCGACGGACAGCCCACCCAGGTCAACATCGGGGCCCGGTCGATCAACCCCGACACCGTGCCGGGCGACTCGTGGGAGTCCGACCATCTCGCCTACACCCACGGCTACGGCGTCGTGATGGCCCCGTCGAACGCCTCGCAGGGCAACGAGCCGGAGTTCGTGATCGGCGACATCCCGCCCGGGGTCGACCCGCGGCTGGTCGCGTCGGGCGTCGACCTCGACCCCGACCGGTCGGGCATCTACTTCGGCGAGGACATCGGTGGCTACGTGGTGGTGGGCACCAACCGCGAGGAGATCGACTACCAGGACGAGGACGACACCAAGACGACCACCTACAGCGGTGACGACGGCGTGCCGGCCAACTCGCTGGTGCGGCGGGCGGCGTTCGCCCTGCGGTTCGGCGACCTCAACCCGCTGATCTCCGACTTCATGACCGACGAGTCGAAGGTCATCTTCCGGCGCGACGTCGTCGACCGGGTACAGACCCTGGCACCGTTCCTCGACGCCGACGCGGACCCCTACCCGGTCGTGGTCGACGGACGGGTCACGTGGGTGGTCGACCTCTACACGACCACGTCGCGCTTCCCCTACGGCCAGGAGGCCGAGACCGACGGGCTGGCCGAGGACAGCGGGCTGCGCCACGACTTCAACTACGTTCGCAACTCGGTCAAGGCCACGGTCGACGCCTACGACGGCACGGTGACGCTGTACATCATCGACGAGGAGCCGATCATCGAGGCGTACGCCAAGGCGTTCCCCGACCTGTTCACGTCGGGCGACGACATGCCCCAAGCGATCCGCGACCACATGCGGTACCCCGAGGACCTGTTCCGGGTGCAGACCGCGGCGTACGCCCGCTACCACCTGACCGACCCGGACAACTTCTTCACCCAGGAGGACGCCTGGCGCATCGCCCGGGACCCCGGCACCGCCGGCGCCGACCCGTCGACCCCGGTCACCGATACGGCCGGCCAGGCGACCGGCGAGTCCCGCGCCGCCCGGATCGCGCCCTACTACCAGCTGCTGCAGCTGCCCGACGCCGAGGGCGCCAACGGGGTGTCGCCGACCGCAGAGATGGTGCTCATGCGGCCGTACGTGCCGTACAGCGATGACGACAGCAGCCAGCTGTTGACTGCGTTCATGGCCGCCAGGATGGACGGCGAGAACTACGGCGAGTTGGTGGCCTACGAGATGCCGAGCCGCGATCTGCCCGACGGCCCCAACCTGGCGTCGGCCACCATCTCCGCCGACGAGACGGTGTCCGAGCTGGAGAACCTGCTGGGCCGGGGCGGCTCCGAGATCCGCAAGGGCAACATGCTGCTCGTCCCGATCGACAACGCGCTGCTCTACGTCCAGCCGTACTACGTGGTGGCCGAGGGCGAGACCCGCCAGCTGCCGCGGCTCGAGCGGGTCGTGGCCGTGTTCGACGACGAGGTGGTGATCGAGAACACCCTGGCCGAGGCGCTGGCTTCACTGTTCGGCCAGCAGACGACCACCCAGGAGCAGCCGGACGCCCCGTCGACCGCCCCGGATGCCGACGCCGATGTCGATGCCGGCGCCGACGCCGACGGCGACGCCGGGACGACCACCGGCACGGTGTCCGAGCGGGCGGCGACGCTGCTGGCGGAGGCCGACGCGTTGTTCGACGAGGCCGAGGCGTCGCTGCGGGAGGACGGCGACATCGGGGCCTACCAGGACAAGATCCAGGAGGCCAACGCCAAGGTCGATGAGGCGATCGCGCTCCTCCAGGACGGCGAGGGCGGCGACTCCGGCGACGGCGGCGGTTCCGACGGCACCACCACCACCTCGACGACCGCGCCGTCGGGTTGACCGCCGGCGACGCAGGCGTGTCCCAGGTTGGCGTCCGCCGCCGGGCACGCTATGTTGTCGGTCCCACCGACGCGGGGTGGAGCAGTCTGGTAGCTCGTCGGGCTCATAACCCGAAGGTCGCGGGTTCAAATCCCGCCCCCGCCACCAACAGACACGCAGGTCAGGCCCGGTCCCAGCGACCGGGCCTCTTGCTGTCCGGGGCTCGTGGCCGTTGGGGCACCTATCGGGCATCTATGTCACGGCTGGCCGCATCGCGCTACCGAGCTTCGCCCGGCGTAAGGGCGACGTTTGCCTGCGACGGGGACCGCGGCGGTCGTCGGCGTCCGCCGCGACAGATCGTGCGCTCTCAACATGCAGCTGCGCCGGGCGGGGCTACACGCGAGGCGGCGCGAGAAGTTGGTCCACGAGCGTCTCCGTGAGCCACGTCTCGTACCGTTCCGGTGGCCAGCCTCGGTCGACGACGAGCAGCCCGTACACCTCGGGAGACACGAGGGCGTGGATGATGTCACCGGCATCACGCTCTCGCAGCGTCGGCCGCAACGCATGCGCTCGTGCCAACGCACGCGCGACGCGCCCTTGGCCTTCTTGCCGCTGGCGAGTCAGGTCGTCGAGCAGCGTCGCGGCGTCGGGGTCCGATGCTGCCGCGCTGACGAGGATGCGATAGATCGCGGCTGTCCTCGAGTTCACCTGGGCGGCGATGCCGACGAACCCCGCCACCATGTTCTTTGGGTTCGGATCGGCGAGGAGGGATTGAACGGGCGGGCGATCGGCCATCGGGACCGCGTCGTTGTCGCCGCCGATGGAGATGTCGAGGAGGGCTTTGAGGATGCCGCGCTTGGATGAGAACAGCCGGTACACGGTGGCCGGCGGGACATCCGAGAGAGCGCTGATCGCGTCGATCGTCGTCGCGCCATAGCCGCGCTCGAGGAAGAGGGTGCGGGCGGCGTCGATGACCGCGCGACGAGCCAGGCGGGTCCGGGCCTGCGTCGGCATGAGTTGAGACTAGCACTCTCGTATCGAGAGTTGTACTATCACTCTTGACACCCGGAACTGACCTCAGGAGGACCCCATGGCCACCACCACGAAGCGCACCAGGAAGGGCACGGCATCGGCGGGCTTCACGGCCGAGGAACGCGCGGCGATGCGAGAGCGAGCCCGAGAGGTGAAGGCAGAAGGGCAGAAGGCGGACCGGGCACGCGACGTGCTCGAGAAGATCGCCGAGATGCCGGCACGGGACCGTGCCATCGCTGAGCGGCTCCATGCGATCGTGACGGCCTCCGCGCCTGGGCTCACGCCGAAGACCTGGTACGGGATGCCTGCGTACGCCAAGGACGGCAAGGTCGTCTGCTTCTTCAAGAGCGCGGACAAGTTCAAGTCGCGGTACGCGACGTTCGGCTTCGAGGAAGCCGCCAACCTTGACGATGGCGCCATGTGGGCGACGTCGTTCGCGCTGAAGGAGCTGACCCCGGCCGTCGAGGCCAAGATCCGCGCCGTCGTGAAGAAGGCGGTGAGCTGACCGATGCTGGTGCTGCAGCAGCGCGTCGGTCACGGTCTCAGCGTTCGGTGGGGCGAGTTCGCCGCCCGGGCTCCCGAGCTGGCCGAGTTCGGCGCCCGGCGGCTCGCGGCGGCGCCCGCGTACCTGGCCACCGTGGACGACGCGGGGGCTCCGCGCGTCCATCCCGTGACCCCGATCA
>JBKPHT010000381.1:0-10382 GCA_046730015.1 Actinomycetota bacterium | reverse complement strand
GTCGTCTCGTCGCTCGCTTCGGTGTCGTCGTCGTCGCCGCAGGCTGCGGCGAGCATCGAGAGACCGAGGAGAACGGCGAAAAGCCGCAACCAACGGCTTCGCTGTCGCATCGCACTTCCCCTTGTCCGGAAATAAATTGACGCGGAGGGTCGGCTCCGCGCCCCGACATGTGTACCACCGATCTGCCATGCCGCGTTGCGGTATCGCGATCAATTGCGTTAAGGAACGGTCACGATGCCCACCGAATTGCTCTACCTGAACGACGCGTACCAGACAGGCGCACGCGCCGAAGTGACCGCCGCGGAGGACGGGCGGGTGGTGCTCGACCGCACCGTTTTCTACCCCACCGGCGGGGGGCAGCCCTACGACACCGGCACGCTGCGGTGGGACGGCGGCGAGGCCAGGGTCACCGAGGTCCGGAAGGAGGGCGGTGACGTGTGGCACACCGTCGAGGGTGACGTCCCACCGGTCGGGACCGCGGTCGAGGCCGAGATCGACTGGGAGCGCCGCCACCGGCTGATGCGGACCCACACCGCCCTGCACGTCCTCTGCGGCGTCATCTGGAACGAGTGGGGCGTCCCGGTGACCGGCGGCAACATGGAGCCGCTCGCGGCCCGGATGGACTTCGAGCTCGACCCGACGCCCGAGGGGTTCGGGGCGCGGGTCGACGAGCTGGTGGCGGCCGAGATCGCTGCCGACCGGCCGATCGAGGTGTCGTTCATCCCCCGGGCCGAGGCCGTGCTGGACGAGGCCCTTATCCGCACCAAGGTGAGCTTGGTGCCGGAGTCGGTGGCCGAGATCCGGGTGGTCGACATCGTCGGGCTCGACAAGCAGGCCGACGGGGGCACCCACGTCCGGTCGACGGCCGAGGTGGGCCGGGTCCGGGTGGTCAAGACCGAGTCGAAGGGCAAGGGCAACAAGCGCGTCCGCATCGAGGTCACCGACTGATGCCCGACGGCGCGCAAGGACGCGGAGGCGTTGCATCGCTCGACCGCCTGCGGGCCCGGCTGCGGGCCCTCGACCGGGTGGTGGTGGCGTTCTCCGGCGGCGCCGACTCGGCCTTCCTGGCCTGGGTGGCCCACGACACGCTGGGGCCCGGCCGGGCCACGGCCGTCACCGCGGTGTCGCCGTCGCTGCCGGGAGCGGAGCGGGACGACTGCGCGGCGCTGGCGGCCGAGTGGGGCCTGGACTGGCGGGAGGTCGAGACCGACGAGATGGCCCAGGCCGCCTACCGGGTCAACGACGCCGACCGCTGCTACTGGTGCAAGGACGCCCTGCTGCGGGCGGCCACCCCGCTGGTGGCGGCGGGCGGCGCGGCGGCGGGCGCGACGGTGGTGCTCGGGGTCAACCTCGACGACCTGGGCGACCATCGGCCGGGGCAGCGGGCCGCGGCCGAGCAGGGGGCGGCGTTCCCGCTGGTCGACGCCGGGTTCGGCAAGGCCGACGTCCGGGACTGGTCGCGCCGGCTGGGCCTGCGGACCTGGGACAAGCCGGCGGCCGCGTGCCTGGCCTCCCGGCTGCCGTACGGCACGCCGGTGACGCTCGGCCGGCTGGCGGGGGTCGAGCGGGCCGAGTCCGGCCTGCGGGCGCTGGGGTTCGGCGACGTCCGGGTCCGCCACTACGGCGACACAGCCCGCGTCGAGGTGCCGGTCGACCGGATGGCCGACGCCGTCGTCGCCCACGATGCGGTGGTGGCGGCGGTGAAGGCCGGCGGCTACCGCTACGTGACCCTCGACCTCGAGGGCCTGCGGTCGGGCAACCTCAACGCCGCGCTGGGGCTCAGCGGCGCCCCCTTCGGGAGGCGCCACTGAGCCGTCCGCCCTTCGGGCCGGCCAGGGCACTGTGCTGATGGTTCGCTCGCGTCGCTCGCTCACGTCCCCGCCGGGCTGACGGGGGTCCAGGTCGGGAACGTGATGTGGGTGACGCCGAGGTGGTCGACCAGCCGGCCCCGGCGGTCGAGGTCGGCCAGGCAGCGGCGGGCCTCGGCGGGGTCGCCGACCATCACCCCGTACTCGGCCACGCTGAGCAGCAGCGGACCAGCCTCGGCATCGGCGTCGCCGGGACGGAGCAGGGCGTCGACCTCGAGCATGGGCCGGCAGGGCCCGGACGGGTCGATGCAGACGCAGTGGTAGACGACGCCCTCGAACACCGACAACGCCCTGATGCGCACCGCCCGTGTTCTACCGCGGTTCGGGCCGCGGGCACGATGGGGAGGATGGCGGCCGACGAGCCCCGCGACGACCCGGCCGACGCCGAGGCGCTCGCCCGTTACGCGGGCGCTCTCGCCGACGCCGTGGCGGCGGCGCTGCCCCGCTGGATCGACCGGTCGGTGCGGGGCGTGCTGGCGGCCCAGGGGATCGCCGTGGACGAGGCGCTGGCCGCCCGGATCGAGGAGGCGGGCCGGCAGGCCCGGGACGAGGGGGCGCCCCGGGTCCGCCGCCTGCTCGCCACCGACATCGACCGGCAGGCCGGCAACCCGCTGGCGGTGCTGCGGTCGCTGGTTCCGGTCCCGACGGCCGTGCTGCGGGAGGCGGGCGCCCGGCCGGTGGCCCGGGACGAGTTCAGCGAGCGGAGCTTCCCCGACGACGTCTACGACCTGAGCCCGGCCAGCTTCGCCGACGTCGACCCGGCGCTGCACGAGCCGGGGCTGGTGTGGGGCGCGGCCAAGGCCCACGTCCACCTGGCCCGGCGCCGCCGGGAGGGGCGGCGAGAATGACAATGTCATGCTGCTAGCATGACAATGTATGGCTCTAATGCAGATCCGCAACATGCCCGACGACCTCAAGGAACGGCTCCGGGCCCGAGCTGAGAAGGCCGACATCACGATGAGCGACTACGTCATCCGGCTCGTCCGCGACGACCTCGACAAGCCGACGATGGAGGAGTGGCTGGAACGGGTCCGCGCCCTACCGCTGCGGACCGACCTCAACCTCACCGCGGCCGAGGCGTTGGCCGAGGCTCGCTCCGAGCAGGGCCTCGACACCGAGTGAGCGTCGTCGTCGATGCCTCGGCCATGGTCGAGATCGTGCAGTCGTCGCCCACGGGGCGCGCCGTCGCCTCCCGGCTCGTCGGTGAGGCGGTCGCGGCGCCCGACGTCATAGACGTCGAGGTCGCGTCGGCCATCCGGCGCCAACAGCGAGCCGGACGGATGGACGAGGACGAGGTCTCCCGCGCCCTCGACCTGCTGCTCGATTGGCCGGCCGACCGCATCCCCAGCCGGCTGCTGGTGCGGGGCACCCGCCGGTGGTGGCCGAACGTTACCGCCTACGACGCCCTCTACCTCGCGGTGGCCGTGGCTCGGCAGGGCCGTGTCCTCACGTGCGACGGCCGCCTCGCCCGGGCGCCCGCCGTCGGCGTCCCGGTGGAGAACGTCCGGGTGACCGGCACCCGCCGGCCCTAGCCTCGCCGGCATGACCGAACGCCTCGTCGTGATCGGGGGCGACGCCGCGGGCATGAGCGCCGCCATGCAGGTGCGCCGGCGGCAGCCCGACCGCGAGATCGTCGTGCTGGAGAAGGGCGAGTGGACCAGCTACTCGGCCTGCGGCATCCCGTACCTGGTCGGCGGGTCCGTCGGCGGCCTCGACGACCTGGTGGCCCGGAGCCCGGAGACCTTCCGGGGCGAGCACGGCATCGACGTCCGGCTCGGCCACGAGGCCCGGGGCATCGACCTCGACGCCCGTGAGGTGGAGGCCTGGGACGCTGTCGGCGGGCGGGCCGTGAGGATCGGGTTCGACGACCTGCACATCGCCATGGGCGCCCGGCCGTTCCGCCCCGACCTGCCGGGGCTCGCCGGCCCGCTGGTCCGGGGCGTGCAGACGCTGGACGACGCGGCGGCCCTCCAGGCCGAGGTCGCCGGCGGCGGGGCGGAGCGGGTCGTGGTCGTCGGGGGCGGGTACATCGGGCTGGAGATGGCCGAGGCGTTCGTCCAGCGGGGCCTGAAGGTGATGCTGGTGGAGGCGTCCGACCACCTGATGCCGAGCCTCGACGCCGACGTCGCCGCGCCGCTGACCGCCGCGCTGGGCGGCATGGGCATCGACGTCCGGCTCGGCACGCCGCTGGAGGCGGTGGACGACGGCGCGGTGCACGCGGGGGGCGACGTGTACCCGACCGACCTGGTGGTGCTCGGGCTCGGCGTCCGGCCGAACGGCGAGCTGGCGGCGGACGCGGGCATCGAGACCGGGGTGCGGGGCGCGGTCCGGGTCGACCGGCGCCAGCGCACCTCGGCGGAGGGGGTGTGGTCGGCGGGGGACTGCGCCGAGGTGTTCCACCTGGTTGCCCGGGCGCCGGTGCACATCGCCCTGGGCACCGTGGCGAACAAGACGGGCCGGGTCGCCGGCATCAACATCGCCGGCGGCTACGCGGGGTTCCCCGGCGTGCTGGGCACGGCGGTGACCCGGGTGTGCCACATCGAGGTGGGCCGGACGGGGCTGAGCCGCGGGGAGGCGGAGCGGTACGGGTTCGTGGCGGCGGAGGCGTCGGTGGAGGGCGAGACGCGGGCCGGCTACCTGCCGGAGCGGAAGGCGATCACGGTCAAGGCCCTGGCCGAGGTGGGGACCGGGCGCCTGCTCGGTGCCCAGATCGTGGGGGAGGAGGGCACGGCCAAGCGGATCGACGTGTTGGCCACGGCAATCCAGGCGGGCCTGACGGTCGAGCAGGTGGTGGACCTCGACCTGGGCTACGCGCCGCCGTTCGGGCCGGTCTGGGACCCGGTGCACACGGTGGCCCGGCGCCTCCTCGACCAGGTGATCGTTCACAATCACGAAACATGACCGACCCGGCCGGGTAACACTGCCTCAGCATTCTTTCGCCTGTCTTACTCGCGAGAAGGGGACTGGCGATGGAGCTCGATACCGGCAGCACCGCATGGATGCTGACGTCCACGGCCCTGGTGCTGTTCATGACCCCGGGCCTGGCGCTCTTCTACGGCGGCATGGTCCGGGGCAAGAACGTGCTGGGGATGCTGATGCAGAACATCTTCGCCATGGGGCTCATGGCGATCGTCTGGGTGGCCCTGGTGTTCAGCCTGGCCTTCGGCGACGCCGGCAACGGCGGGTTCATCGGGAACCTCGACTACGCGTGGCTGAAGGACGTGGGCCCGGGCCCGATCCCGGAGGAGTTCTTCGGCGCGGTGGCGATCCCGTTCGTCCTGTTCTGCGCCTTCCAGATGACGTTCGCCATCATCACCCCGGCGCTGATCACCGGCGCCACGGCCGACCGGCTGAAGTTTCCGGCCTACGCCGTGTTCATCGCCGTGTGGCTGGTGGTCGTGTACGGCCCGCTGGCCCACATGGTCTTCGGAGGCGGCTGGCTGGCGGACATGGGCGCGCTGGACTTCGCCGGCGGCGCCGTCGTGCACATGAACGCGGGCGCCGCCGCGCTGGCCCTCGTGCTGCTGCTCGGCCGCCGGAAGGGCTGGCCCGAGACGCCGATGCCGCCCCACAACCTGCCGATGACCGTGCTCGGCACCGGCATCCTGTGGTTCGGCTGGGCGGGCTTCAACGCCGGCTCGGCGCTCGCCGCCGACGGCGTCGCCGCCCAGGCGATCATGAACACGTTCCTGGCCGCATCGGCCGCCATGCTCGGGTGGCTCGTGGTCGAACGGATCAAGGACGGGCACGCCACCACCCTGGGCGCCGCGTCGGGCGCCGTCGCCGGCCTGGTCGCCATCACGCCATGCGCGGGCTTCGTCGGCGGCATGGCGCCGGTCTACATCGGCCTGTTCACCGGAGCCGTGTGCTACCTGGCCCTCGGCCTCAAGAAGGCGTTCCTGTTCGACGACAGCCTGGACGTCATCGCCGTGCACCTGGTGGGCGGCCTGGTCGGAACCGTGCTGCTCGGCCTGTTCGCCGACGCCGCCATCAACGCGGCGGTCGTCAACGAGGGCATGTTCCTCGGTGGCGGGGGCGACCTGCTGGTCGACCAGATCGTCGCCGCGGCGGTGACCATCGCCTACTCGTTCACGCTCAGCCTCGTCATCGGCAAGGTCATCGACCTCGCGATCGGCCTGCGGGTCACCGAGGAGGACGAAGATGTCGGCCTCGACCTGACCCAGCACGCCGAAGTGGCCTACGCCGACTAGCCGCCACCGCCCGAGACGGAGGACAACCGTTGAAGCTGATCACCGCCATCGTCAAGCCGTTCAAGCTCGACGACGTCAAAGCGGCGCTCAAGGACGCCGGCATCACCGGCATGACCGTCACCGAGGTGCAGGGCTTCGGCCGGCAGGCCGGCCACACCGAGGTGTACCGCGGGGCCGAGTACACGATCGACTTCGTGCCCAAGGTCCGCATCGAGGTGCTGGGGGAGGACGAGGACGCCGACCGGCTCGCCGAGGTCATCGCCGACGCTGCCCGCACCGGCAAGATCGGCGACGGGAAGATCTGGCTGACGCCCGTCGACCGCATCATCCGCATCCGCACCGGCGAGCTCGACGCCGACGCGATCTGACCGCGCGTCGTGTGAACCCGATGTGAACAGGCGCCCGCCGCGCCGCCGCTCCGGCGGCGGCGCGGAGAGCGCTCGGTACCCTCGCTTGGGTGGTGAAGGTGGTGCCGCCGGCGCGGCCGGCCGAGGGGGCGCGGTGACCATCGCCGACCAGCGCGCCCAGCTCGCCGCCGACGACTCGCTCGTCGGGCGGGAGCTCTGCACCGCGTGGACGGCCGACGTCGACCGCTGGCTGGCCGAGCTGTTCGAGGCCGCGGCCGAGGACAGCGACCCCCGGGGCGTCGCCCTGGTGGCCGTGGGCGGCTACGGGCGGGGCGAGCTGTCGCTCCAGTCCGACATCGACGTCCTGCTGCTCCACACCGGGCGGACCGACGTCGGCGAGCTGGCCGACCGGTTGTGGTACCCGATCTGGGACGCCCGCCTCAAGCTCGGCCACGCGGTGCGGACGATCAAGGAGGCGCTGGCTCTGGCGGCCGACGACCTCGACACGGCCACCGGGCTGCTGCAGGTCCGCCACCTCGCCGGCGACCGCCACCTCACCGCCGAGCTCGCCCGCAAGGCCGAGCTCCAGTGGCGGAAGCGGGCCAAGCGGTGGTTGGCCGCCATGGCCGCCCGGGTGCGGGAGCGGCACAACCGGGCCGGCGAGGTCGCGTTCCTGGTCGAGCCCGACGTAAAGGAGGGCCGGGGCGGGCTGCGCGACGTCCACGCGCTGGCCTGGGCCCAGGCCGCCCGCACGATCATCTGGGACGACGACCACGCCAGCCTGGGCGACGCCTACGAGACGCTGCTCGCCGTCCGGGTCGAGCTCCACCGCCGGACCGGCCGCCCCGGCGACCGGGTGCTGCTGCAGGAACAGGACGGCCTGGCCGACGCCCTCGGCTATCCGGACGCGGACGGGCTGATGCGGGCGGTCGCGCAGGCGGCCCGGACCATCGCCTGGACCAGCGACGACGCCTGGGCCCGCATCGAGAGCTCGCTGTCGGGCCCGCTGGGCCGGCTCCGGCGGGAACGGGCGCTGGGCGGCGGGCTCCACCTGCGGGACGGCGAGATCCACGTCGGTGACGACGTCGACGTCGCCGCCGACCCGGCCCTCGCCCTGCGGGCCGCGGCGGTGGCCGCCGCCGAGGGCACCCAGCTCGACCGGCGGACGCTCGCCCGCCTGGCCGCCGAGGCGCCGGCCCCGCCGGTCCCGTGGCCGGCCCCGGTGCGGGCCGCCCTGGTCGACCTGCTGGCCTCGGGCCCCCCGGCGATCCTGCTGCTGGAGGCCCTCGATCAGCAGGGCGTGTGGGAGCGGTACCTGCCGGAGTGGCCGGCCGTCCGGAGCAAGCCGCAGCGCAACGCCTACCACCACTTCACCGTCGACCGGCACCTGTGGGAGGCCGCGGTGCAGGCCGGCGCCCTGGCCGGCCGGGTGTGGCGGCCCGACCTGCTGGTGCTGGCCGGCCTGCTGCACGACATCGGCAAGGGCGATGGCGGCGACCACACCGCCAACGGAATCCGCCTCATCGCCACGATCGCGCCGCGCATGGGCCTCGACGCCCACGACACCGGGGTGCTGCAGGCGCTGTGCCGCCACCACCTGCTGCTGGCCGACGTCGCGACCCGGCGCGACATCGACGACCCCGCCACCATCGACACGGTGGCCGCGGCCCTCGGCAGCCGCGACGTGCTCGAGCTGCTGGCCGCGCTGACCGAGGCCGACTCGCTGGCCACCGGGCCGGCGGCGTGGAGCGAGTGGAAGGCCGGGCTGGTCCGGGCGCTGGTCAGCCGGGTCGACCACGTGCTCGGCGGGGGCGTGGCCGTCGAGGTGGCCGACGAGTTCCCGTCGCCCGCGCAGCGGAAGCTGCTGATGGCGCACGAGCAGGCGATCGTCACCGAGGCCGACCGGCTGACGCTGGTCACCGCCGACCGGCCCGGCCTGTTCAGCCGGGTGGCCGGCGTGCTGTCGCTGCACGGCCTCGACGTCGCCGACGCCATGGCCGGCACCGAGGACGGCTGGGCCATCGAGGTGTTCCGGGTGGTGTCAAGCTTCGGGCCGACGTTCACCTGGGACAAGGTGGTGGTCGACCTGGAGCGGGCCCTGACCGGCGGTCTGGCCATCCGGGCCCGGCTGGCCGACCGGGCCCGGACCTACGGCCGCCGGAACCGCCGGTTCGAGGACGACGTCGAGCCCGAGGTGCGGTTCGACCTGTCGGCGTCGGCCGACACGACCGTGGTCGAGGTCCACGCGCCCGACGGGCTCGGGGTGCTCTACCGGATCACCAGCGCCCTGACCGACCTCGACCTAGACATCGTCGGCGCCAAGGTGCAGACGCTGGGGGCCCGGGTGGTCGACTCGTTCTTCGTGCGCGGCGCAGACGGCCGCAAGGTCACAGACCCGGCGCTGCTGGCGGAGACGGAGCGGGCACTTCTCCACGCCCTGGCGGCGCCGGCGTGACGGTCTCGGCGATCGCGGCCGCCACCGAGCCGTGCTCGTGGTGGCACTGCAGGCCGTGCTCGTCGACCCCGGCGAACCGCCCGCAGGGCGTGTCGACGATCCAGACGTGGACCATCGGCGGCGTGATGATCAGGGTGCCGCGGGCGCAGACGCCGTTGACGGCGAGGCCGACGAGCTCGAACCCGTTCTCGAAGCACAGGTTGTCGTGGACGTGCCAGCCCGGCAGCCAGGCGATGTCGGCCGGGATGTTGGCCAGGGTGTAGCCCGGCGACAGCATGTACATGGCGGCCTCGAGCACCGGGCCGTCGTCGGTGGTGCGGAACACCAGCGACTCGGGAGCCGCCGGGTCGAGGCGCCGCGGGTCGCCGATGCGGGACAGGTGGATCCAGTGCTGGTAGGTGCCGATCTCGGTGCCGTCGAAGATCCAGACGTAGCCGACCAGCGGCAGCACGGCCGTGTTCGCGTACTGGGGAAGGGCGGCGGTGGTGCCGTCGATCAGGCCCTGGGCGTAGGCCACCTGCTCGGGGGTCCAGTCGGGGTCGAACCCGTTGTCGGGCGCGTCGGGCGGATGGGGCGGGTCGCCTGGGCCGTGGGGGTCGGGCGGGTCGCCGGGGTCGTGGGGGGGCGGCTCGCCCGGGGCGGTCGGGCCGTGGCCGTGCTCGCCGCCGGTGCTGGTGTGGTCGCCGTCGTGGTCGCCGCCGGCCGCGTGGTCGCCGCCAGTGCCGTGCCCGTGGCCCGAGCCGCTACCGGATCCGGACGGGCCGTGGCGGTGCCGGGACGACGACCCCTGCCCGCTGGTGCCGTGGGATCCGCGGTGGCTCCCGCCGCTCCCGACGGCGTGCCCGTCGTCGTGGTCGGACATGTCGTGGTCGGACATGTCGTGGTCGTCGCCCGTGACGGTCCGGTCGTGGTCGGACGCGTGGTCGTCGTCGCCGTCGTGGGACGACATGTCGTGCTCGGCGGCCTCCTCGTCGGCGGTGCGGTCGGTCGGCGACGAGCCGAACGTCATCAGCGCGCCCACCACCAGCAGGGCCACCGCCCCGACGGCGATGGCGCCCGCCACCCGCAGATCGCCCTCGTCGCCCCGGCGCCGGGCCCGGGCCACGACGACCAGCACCGCGCCGAGCACGCCGAGCCCGACCGCCACGGCCACCAGCGTGCCGGTCGTGCTCGTCCCGGTCTGCGGGAGGGAACCGCGGGCCGATGTGCGGGCCCCGGCGGCGGACGTCGTCGGGCCGCCCGGGGCGTCCGCCGTCGGGCCTGCCGGCGTGGCGGGCGCGGTGGGACCGGAGGCGCCCTCGACGTAGCCCAACGGGGCGAGCATGGTGGCCGCCAGGAACTCCGTCGACCGGTGCAGGACGTCTCGGCGCCGCGACGTGGCCACGTCCCAGACGCCCTCGTAGTCGACGGTCTCGCAGCCGACGCCGACCCGGGCCGCCCGGGCGCAGGCGAACGTGCTCAGGTGCAGCGGCGCCAGGTTGTCGTCGCCGTGGAGGGCGAG
>JBKPHT010000380.1:0-12488 GCA_046730015.1 Actinomycetota bacterium | reverse complement strand
GCTCTACCGTCACGACGGCGCCGTCCACGCGATCGCCGCCACCTGCAGCCATGCGGGCGGGCCGCTCGACGAGGGGAGCATCGCCGACGGCTGCGTGACCTGCCCCTGGCACGGCAGCACCTTCCGGTTCGCCGACGGCAGTGTCGTGCGCGGCCCGGCCACGGTCGCGCAGCCGTGTTACGACACCCGGGTCCACGACGGACACCTCGAGGTGCGCGCCCGGACCTGAACGGATGAGCCGACACAGGGTCGCAACCCGAAAGGAGTTCGGCGGCGGGTGGGCGAGCTTGCGGTGCGACAGGGGGACCAGTCCCCACCCGTGAGCGATCACCGGGTTCCTGGAGGGCATCCTCGCCTGTCGCCCACAGGCACAACCCTCGCTGTCGCGGCCGACAAAGTCTTCCCGCACAGGCGGGCCGACCCACGAGCCGGGGATAGCCTCGCGGCGTTCGAGGGCGTCCAGCACCGGCCTGCGGCCGTTGGGCGCCGACAGGGCCTGACCGATGAACGCACGATCTCGCGACCTCGACGCAGCGACGGACCGAGCCGGTGTGCCAGGGCTGGCCGCTTGCGTGCGCCACACGCTGGCGGGCGCGGATGCCTCAGCAAGGGCGATGCGATGACGCGCCAGGCTCAAGCCCAGGACGTGTTGGCTCCGCCCGCCAGAGCGGCGATCTTCCTCGTGGTCACGGTACGTCCAGGCTCGGAGGACGCGGTGCGCACCTTGCTCGGAGACGTCGCGGGCCTGACCCGTGCCGTGGGGTTCCGCGCGCCTGAGGACGCGTTGAGCTGCGTGGTCGGCATCGGTGCGGAGCTGTGGGACCGGCTCTACGCCTCCCCTCGGCCGGCAGGGCTGCATCCGTTTCGGGAATGCGTCGGCGCCGTGCACACCGCGGTCTCGACGCCCGGCGACCTGCTGTTCCACCTGCGGGCTCGCCGCATGGACCTGTGCTTCGAGCTGGCCCGCCAGCTCATGGCTCGGCTCGCCGGCCGCGCCGACGTCGCCGACGAGGTGCACGGATTCCGGTACTTCGACGAGCGGGATCTGATGGGATTCGTCGACGGCACCGAGAACCCGTCGGGCGAGGCTGCGGCGACGGCGGTGCACCTCGGAGACGAGGACCCTGCGTTCGCCGGCGCCAGCTACGTCATCGTGCAGAAGTACCTGCATGACCTCGACGCGTGGGATGCCTTGCCGGTCGAGGAGCAGGAGCGGGTGATCGGTCGCACGAAGCTCGGCGACGTCGAGTTGCGGGACGGGGTGAAGCCATCGAACTCCCACGTTGCGTTGACCACGATCGTCGACGCCGACGGGGCAGAGCGGAAGATCGTGCGGGACAACATGCCGTTCGGCGCCATCGGCGCCGGCGAGTTCGGCACCTACTTCATCGGATATGCGGCCACGCCGGATGTGATCGAGCAGATGCTGCACAACATGTTCATCGGCAAGCCACCAGGAAACCACGACCGAATCCTGGACTTCTCGACCGCGGTCACGGGCGGCCTGTTCTTCGTGCCGACCGCAGATTTCCTCGAGGACCCGTCCCCCCACCTGACCGTCGGGTCCAGCGCCGCAACGGGGGACCCCTCGCGCGCAGACGGCTCATTGGGTGTCGGCAGCCTGAAGAGGAGTGGTACGGCATGAACAACCTGCACCGGGAGCTCGCGCCAGTCTCGGATGCCGCCTGGGCCGAGATCGAGGCCGAGGCACGTCGAACCTTTGCCCGCAACGTCGCTGGCCGGCGCGTGGTCGACGTGGTCGGGCCGGCCGGCCCGACCCTGTCGGCCGTGGGCACCGGACACGTCCGCGAACTGGCACCGGCCGAGGGCGTGAGGGTCCACCAGCGCGAGGTCCAGTCCGTCATCGAGCTGCGGGCCCCCTTCTCCGTCACCAGGCAGGCCGTGGACGACGTGGAACGGGGCGCGAAGGACTCCGACTGGCAGCCGGTGAAGGATGCGGCGACACAGATCGCGGTCGCCGAGGACCGCACGATCCTCCACGGCTCCAGCGAGGCCGGGATCCTCGGGATCGCGCCGGCCAGTTCGAACGCCGCGCGGTCGCTCCCGTCGGAGACCCGGCAATTCCCCGACACCGTCGCTCAGGCGCTGAGCGCGCTGCGCCTCGCCGGTGTCGACGGGCCGTACAACCTGCTGCTGTCGGCCGACCTCTACACCGCAGTTGCCGAGACCACCGACCACGGCTACCCGATCCGCGACCACCTCGCCCGGCTCCTGCACGACGGCGAGATCATCTGGGCGCCCGCCATGGACGATGCCCTGCTCCTGTCCACCCGCGGCGGTGACTACGAGCTGCATCTGGGCCAGGACCTGTCGATCGGCTACCTGTCCCACGACGCCGACCACATCGAGCTCTACCTCCAGGAATCGCTGACCTTCCTGGCCCTCACCGCAGAGTCCAGCGTCCAACTCAGCGCCACGGGACGTCCGGGTGCAGGGACCGGAGCGTGACAGGGCGCGCGGTGTGACGGCGTCATCCACGGAGTCGTAGCGGCGCTGGAATCCACGCGATCACGTGGTACGAGGTTCCGCCGGGCGCGCGAGGTTCTCGTTCGTGGACGGCCCGCACCCCCCGGCCCCCCAGCGTGTGTAGCAAGGACGAGGCGTCCGACCGTCCAGCTCGGCGGCAAGGCGCCGCCGTCTCGTACCTCGTCGTGCCCGGGGCCGGACGGGGCATGGTGCGCGTCGAGGCGCGCTGGCAAGCTGTACGTGGCCGAGGAGATCTCGGCCATGGTGAAGCGCGAGCCGGCCGATCGGAGACGACCGAGTAGAGACAACTGCGAAGAGACAACCTACGTGGAGAGGAACCGCGCGATGGCCAAGGCAGTCGGCATCGATCTGGGGACTACCAACTCGGCGGTGGCAGCGACGATGGAGGGGGGACGCGCCGAGATCATTCCCAATGCCGAGGGGGGGCGCACGACGCCGTCGGTCGTCGCGCTCACCGAGGACGGGCAGCGCCTGGTCGGCCAGGTCGCGCGACGCCAGGCGATCCTCAACCCGAAGGCGACGATCTACTCCGCGAAGCGGTTCATCGGCCGCAAGTGGGGGGAGGTCGACGAGGAGGCCAAGATCGTCTCCTACCAGGTGGTCAAGGGTGCCAACGACGCGGTGCGCTTCGAGGTGCGCGGGCGCGAGTTCGCGCCGGAGGAGATCTCGGCGCTGGTGCTGCGCAAGCTGGCGGAGGACGCCGGCAAGTTCCTCGGGGAGCGGGTGACCGAGGCGGTCATCACGGTGCCGGCGTACTTCAACGACGCCCAGCGCCACGCGACCAAGGACGCGGGGCGGATCGCTGGCCTGGAGGTGCTGCGGATCATCAACGAGCCGACCGCGGCGGCGCTGGCCTACGGGCTGGACAAGCAGGGCGCCGAGACCGTGCTGGTATTCGACCTGGGGGGCGGCACGTTCGACGTATCGGTCCTGGAGGTGGGTGACGGGGTGGTTGAGGTGCGCGCCACCAGCGGCGACGGCCACCTGGGAGGCGATGACTTCGACAAGCGGGTGGTCGACTGGCTGGCGGAGGAGTTCAAGCGCGATCAGGGCATCGACTTGCGCGACGACCCGCAGGCGCTGCAGCGACTCTACGAGGCGGCTGAGAAGGCCAAAGTCGAGCTCTCGACGACCACCACGACGACCGTCAACCTGCCGTTCGTCACCGCCGACGCGGCGGGGCCCAAGCACTTGAACGTGTCGCTGACGCGCTCGAGGTTCGACCAGCTGACCGCCGATCTGGTGGAGCGCTGCCGCGGCCCGGTGAAGCAGGCGCTCTCGGACGCCAAGCTGACCGCCGACGACGTCGACGAGGTGATCCTGGTCGGTGGGTCGACTCGCATCCCGGCGGTGCAGGAGCTGGTGCGGCGATTGACGGGCGGCAAGGAGCCGAACATGTCGGTCAACCCCGACGAGGTGGTGGCCATCGGCGCCGCGTTGCAGGCCGGCGTGCTCAAGGGCGAGGTCGAGGACGTCGTGCTGCTCGACGTCACGCCGCTCTCGCTGGGCCTGGAAACGCTGGGCGGGGTGATGACCAAGGTGATCGAGCGCAACACCACGATCCCCGCGCGTCGCGCCGAGACGTTCTCCACGGCCGACGACAACCAGACCGCGGTGGACGTGGTCGTGCTCCAGGGCGAGCGCGAGATGGCCTCCGACAACCGTCAGTTGGCTCGCTTCCGGCTGGAGGGCATCCGGCCGGCCCCGCGCGGCACCCCACAGATCGAGGTGACGTTCGACACCGACGCCAACGGCATCCTCAACGTCTCGGCGCGCGACAAGGACACCGGCGCCGAGCAGCGGGTGGAGATCACGGAGTCGACCAACCTCATGCAGGACGACATCGAGCGGATGGTGGCCGACGCTCAAACGCACGCCAGCGAGGACAAGCGCCGCCGCGAGGAGGTCGACGCGCGCAACGAGCTCGACACGCTCGCGTACCGGGCCGACCAGCTCGTCAACCAGCTCCAGGCCGAGCTGCCGGTGCACGAGAAGGCGCGCGCCGAGCAGCTGATCGCCGACGCCAGGCAGGCCGTCGAGGAGCAGGCGTCACTGGAGCGGGTGCGGCCGCTGAGCGCCGACCTGCAGCAGGTCATTCACAGTCTGCCGAGCGCGGCGTCGTCGGCGACCGGCGACGCGGGCGGCGGCGGCCCGCAGACCGGCGACGACGAGGAGGTCGTCGATGCCGACTTCACCCGCGAGTGAGGAGCCAGCACCCGGTCCTGATCCATCCACGAGCGAAACCGACGACACGCAGGAGACGAGCGAGGCGACGACCGAGGCCGCCGACGTCGTCGCGTTGCGCGAGGAACTCGCCCGCGCGCAGGACCGCCACCACCGCGCGCTCGCCGACCTCGACAACTATCGCAAGCGCGCGGAGCGCGAGGGCGATCGGCGGGTGGGCGAGGCGCGCCAGGCCCTGCTGCGCGACTGGTTGGAGGCGGTCGACAGTGTGGAGCGGGCGCTGCGGCTGGAACCCGGGGACCCGGGTCTGACCGCGGTGCACGAGCAGATGGAGGCGATCCTCGCTCGCCACGGCGTCCAGCGGCTCGACGCGGTGGGGGCGCGCTTCGATCCCGAGCGTCACGAGGCGATCGCCGTCCTGCCCGCGGTCGACGCTCCCGACTACACGGTGCTCGAGGTGGCGCGATCGGGCTTCGCCCTGGGCGACGGCGAGCTCCTGCGCCCGGCCCAGGTCGTGGTGGCCCGGCGCTCGGCGGGCGACGGCTGATGGCCGTCGGGTACCACGACTACTACGAGGCGCTTGGCGTGCCGCGGGACGCAAGCACCGACGAGATCCGCCGCGCCTATCGCAAGCTGGCCCGGGAAAACCACCCCGATGTCAACAAGGACCCGGGCGCCGAGGACCGTTTCAAGGAGGTCGCCGAGGCCTACGAGGTGCTGCGGGACCCCGAGAAGCGCGAGCGCTACGACCGGCTGGGCGCCAACTGGCGGGTAGGCGAGGACGTGTCGGGCGCCCAGGGCTTCCGCGACGGTGGCTACGGCGACGTCCACGTCGACTTCGGTGACGGCGCCGACTTCAGCGACTTCTTCGAGAACCTGTTCGGCGGCCGGCGGAGCGCCCGTGGAGCGCGGCGGGGCGCTGGACCCTTCGGTGGCATGGCCATGCGGGGCGGCGACCACGAGGCGATGCTGGATCTCACGCTCGAGGAGGCCGCCGCCGGCGGGCACCGTCACATCACCCTCGGCGACGGTCGGGACTACGACGTCGAGATCCCGACGGGCGTGCGCGCCGGCCAGCGCATCCGCCTGGCCGGCGAGGGCGGCCCGGGGTTCGACGGCGGGCCACCCGGCGACCTGTTCCTGCGCGTGCGCATCGCTCCCCATCCCCGGTTCCGGGTGGAGGGACGCGACCTGCATGTCGACCTGCCGGTGTCGCCGTCGGAGGCCGCGCTCGGCGCTCGCGTGCCGGTCCCGACGCTGACGGGCACCGCTCGCGTCCGGGTCCCCGCCGGGTCGTCCACAGGACGGCGGCTGCGGCTGCGCGGCGAGGGCATGCCCGCCCCCGGCGGCGCGCACGGAGACCTGTACGCCCACGTCCAGATCGTGGTGCCCAAACACCTCGACGAGCGCGAACGCGAGCTCTACGAGCAACTCGCGGCCGCGTCGACGTTCGATCCCCGGGAGGCACGGCGATGACCGACCGCGATCGCCGCGTGCTCGCCATCCGGAGCACAGGCCCGGTTGGCGCGCCGCTGGTGGCGCTCGAGGTGCTCGCGCGCGAGGCCGGCTTGCATCCCGACCTGGTGCAGCGGCTGATCGCCCTCGGCGCGCTGGAACCGCGGGGCGGCACGCCCCGCACGCCGCTCTTCCCCCGCGACGCAGCCGCGCGTCTCGCCCGGATCGCACGGCTGCGCCGTGATCTGGGCCTCAACTACGCCGGCGCGATGCTCGCCTGCGACCTGATCGCGCGCATCGACGCCCTGCAGGACCGCCTGGCCCGCTTCGAGCCCGACCCCCGGAGGTGACGAGCGCATGGACATCAACCGGCTGACCGAGAAGTCCCAGCAGGCGTTGCACGACGCGCAGAGCAGCGCGCTGCGCCACGGCAACACCGAGGTCGGCGTCGAGCACCTCCTGCTGGCGCTGGTCGGCCTGCGCGACGGCCTGGTCGGACGCCTGCTCGAGCGTCTCGGCGTCGACCTCGGCGCCCTGCGCGCCGAGCTCGAACGGGCTGTGGAGCGCCTGCCGAGAGTGAGCGGCCCCGGTGCGTCCGGCCAGATCCACGCGTCGCGCGCGCTCAACGAGGTGCTCGACGCCGCCGGGCGGGAGGCCGAACGTCTCAAGGACGAGTACGTCTCGGTCGAGCACCTGCTGCTGGCGATCATCGACACCGGGGCGCGCACCGCGGCCGGGCGGCTGCTCGCCGACCACCACGTCACGGACGAGAACGTCCTCGAGGCGATGACCGAGGTCCGCGGCAGCCAGCGCGTCACCAGCGCCAACCCCGAGACTGCCTACGAGGCGCTGGAGAAGTACGGCCGCGACCTGGTCGCCGCCGCCTACGCGGGCGCCCTCGACCCCGTCATCGGCCGTGACGCCGAGATCCGGCGCGTGATCCAGATCCTGTCTCGCAAGACCAAGAACAACCCGGTCCTGATCGGTGACCCCGGCGTCGGCAAGACCGCGATCGTCGAGGGCCTGGCCCAGCGGATCGTGCGCGGCGACGTCCCCGAGGGCCTCCGGGACAAGACGATCTTCGCGCTGGACATCGGGTCGCTGGTCGCCGGCGCCAAGTACCGCGGCGAGTTCGAGGAGCGCCTGAAGGCGGTCCTGCAGGAGATCAAGAGCGCCGAGGGCCGCATCCTGCTGTTCATCGACGAGCTCCACACCGTCGTCGGGGCCGGCGCGGCCGAGGGCGCGATGGACGCCGGCAACATGCTCAAGCCGATGCTGGCCCGTGGCGAGCTGCACTGCATCGGCGCCACCACCCTGGACGAGTACCGCCGCCACATCGAGAAGGACGCCGCGCTCGAGCGGCGCTTCCAGCCGGTGGTCGTCGACGAGCCCAGCGTCGAGGACACGATCTCGATCCTGCGCGGGCTGCGGGAGCGCTTCGAGGTCCATCACGGCGTCAAGATCCAGGACGCCGCGCTGGTCGCCGCCGCCATGCTGTCGCACCGCTACATCACCGACCGCTTCCTGCCGGACAAGGCGATCGACCTCGTCGACGAGGCGTGCGCGGTGATCCGCACCGAGATCGACTCGATGCCAGCCGCGCTCGACCAGATCACCCGCCGTGTCATGCAACTCGAGATCGAGGAGGCCGCGCTGCAGAACGAGAACGACGAGGCGTCGAGGCAGCGGCTCGACTCTCTGCGCAAGGAGCTGGCCGAGCAGCGTGCGCGGGCCGACGCCATGACCGCCCAGTGGGAAGCCGAGCGCCAAGCCATCCGCAAGCTGCAGGCGCTGCGCTCCGAGCTGGAACAGCTCCGCCACCAGATCGAGGAAGCCGAGCGCGGCTACGACCTCAACCGGGCCGCCGAGCTGCGCCACGGCAGGCTGCCCGATCTCGAGCGGCGCCTCGCCGGCGAGGAGGAACGCCTGGGCGAGAAGCAGAGCGGCGACCGCCTGCTGCGCGAGGAGGTCACCGCCGACGAGATCGCGGAGATCGTCGCCCGCTGGACAGGCATCCCCGTCTCACGGCTGCTCGAGGGCGAACGCCGGAAGCTGCTGCGCCTCGACGAGATCCTCCATGAGCGCGTGATAGGCCAGGACCAGGCCGTCGACCTGGTCGCTGACGCGGTCATCCGCGCCCGGTCGGGGATCAAGGACCCGCGCCGCCCGATCGGCTCGTTCATCTTCCTCGGCCCCACCGGTGTCGGTAAGACCGAGCTCGCCCGGGCGCTGGCCGAGGCGCTGTTCGACTCCGAGGACAACATCGTCCGCCTCGACATGTCCGAATACCAGGAGCGCCACACGGTCAGCCGGCTGATGGGCGCCCCGCCCGGCTACGTCGGCTACGAGGAGGGCGGACAACTCACAGAGCAGGTGCGCCGCAAGCCCTACTCGGTCGTCCTGTTCGACGAGATCGAGAAGGCCCACGCCGACGTGTTCAACACGCTGCTGCAGATCCTCGACGACGGCCGGCTCACCGATGCGCAGGGCCGCACCGTCGACTTCCGCAACACCGTGATCATCATGACGTCCAACATCGGCTCGGTGTATCTGCTCGACGGTGTCGGCCCCAACGGCGAGATCACCGAGCACGCCTACGACAAGGTGATGGACGACCTGCGGACGCACTTCCGACCCGAGTTCCTCAACCGCGTCGACGACGTCGTCATGTTCAAGCCGCTGACGCTTCCCGAGATCGAGCAGATCGTCGACCTGCAGATCGCCGACGTCCGTCGCCGGCTGGCCGACCGCCGGCTGACCCTTGACCTCAGCGAGGCCGGCCGCGAGCTCATCGCGCGCGAGGGCTACGACCCCGTCTACGGCGCCCGGCCCTTGCGGCGCTTCATCTCCCACGAAGTCGAGACGCGCATCGGCCGTGCGCTGCTCACCGGCGAGATCCACGACGGCGCCACGATCACCCTCGACGCCGACGACGGCGAGCTCGTCGTGCGCTGGACCAACCAGGGACCCCCCGCCGAAACCGAGCCCGAGCTCACCGGCACCGGACGGTGAGACACAGCGCGAAGCCCCTTCCTGGGGAACGGGAGGGCCTTTCTGCTGGCGGTGGCCGTCGCACAGGTTCGTGGTGCTTCCGCCCCTGGCGAGCGCGGGTTAGCGTCCCTGCCGTGGAGATCGGCTGGCTGGAGGCGACCGGGGAGCAGCGTGAGCAGGCGCGGGCCCTCAACGAGGTGGTCGAGCAGGTGATCGCCACGATGCCACCGATCCAGACCGTTGAGCCGGCCGTGACGCGCCGGCAGCGGCTCGAGGGGAACTCGGTGCTCCCGGTACCCGAGCGGCTCGACCATGCGATCGACCGCACCATCCCCGGGCCGGCCGGAGCGATCCGTCTCCGCCTGGTCGTGCCGGACGACGTCCGAGGCGTCTACCTCCACATCCACGGCGGAGGCTGGACGTTGGGGGGCGCCGACCAGCAGGACGTCCTGCTCGACCTCCTGGCCCGTGAGCTCGGCGTCGCGGTGGTGAGCGTCGACTACCGGCTGGCACCGGAGGACCCGTACCCGGCCGGTCCCGACGACTGCGAGGCGGCGGCGGCGTGGCTGGTCGAGTATGCCCGGGACGAGCTGGGGAGCGACCGGTTGCTGATCGGCGGAGAGTCCGCTGGCGCCCACCTCTCCGCCACGACCCTGCTCCGCCTGCGCGATCGGCATCAAGCCGCAGATCGGTTCCTGGCGGCGAACCTCGTGTTCGGGATGTACGACTTCGGCTTGACGCCGAGCGTGCGGCGCTGGGGGGACCGCAACCTCGTCCTCTCGACGCCGATCATCGAGTGGTTCGCCGACTGCTTCCTCCCCGGCATGCCACCGCACCAGCGCCAGCACCCGGACATCTCGCCCCTGCATGCGGACCTGACGGGCCTGCCGCCCGCTTTCTTCACGGTGGGCGACCTGGACCCGTTGCTCGACGACTCGCTGTTCATGGCGGCACGCTGGAGCGCAGCCGGCAACCACGCCGAGCTCGTGATCTGCCCCGAGTCCATCCACGGCTTCACGGCGCTCCCGTGCGAGATCGGCGCCCTGTCGCTGAGCCGGCAGGTCGACTTCCTGAAGCGCCAGCTCGCCGCGTCCCCTGTCTGAGAGGCCCCGACCAAACCGGGTCACGCGGTGCTCGGACCCCTCCCACAGGTTGAACCCGCCCTCGACCGAGGCTCTGGGGTGTCTCGCTGTGGGCCGGCGGAAGCCAGCCAGGTGAGCGAGACGCCGAACTCGCGTCCCTACCGGAGGGCTCCCAGGAGCTCGCGGGCACGCTCGGCCTGGGCACGAGGGACCGCCACGTCGTAGCGGCCGGCAACGAGGCTTCTGACCGATGAGAAGTCGCGCTGTCCTCGGGTCAGCCAGTGGGCGACGAAGCCGAAGGCGGCGCCCCAGAACGCCCCGATCAGAAGTCCGCCGAGCATCAGACCGACCCACTCAGCGCCGGTCGTGAACAGCCCGACCAGCAGTCCGATGAACAAGCCGAACCACGCGCCGCTGAGCGCTCCGGCGCCTGCCGCCCGCGCGTTGGTGAGCCTACCGGTGACCCGCTCGACGAGACGGACGTCGTGTCCGACGATGTCGACGGACTCCACGGGGAAGCCGGCATCGGACAGCGCGTCGACCGCCCGCTGAGCCTCGGCATACGTCGGATAGCTGGCGATGACCTCCTTGTCCGCGTCGCTGTAGGTGGCGTCGTTCCTGGGCTGCATGCCTGACCTCCTTTGGAACGCGTCTCCAGTGCCAACTTCACGGTGCCGCACAACGCGACCGCGAATGCCACGCGACCTCGTCGTTGCGCCGAAGCGGAGGTCACAAGGTGGCGAAGCGACGGTAACACTGCTCGCGTGATCCGACAGCCGAACGAACGACGGCGGCATCGCACGTGCTTCGAAGTCCTTCCCACATGGAGCGCGCGCGGCGTTGCTGGGGGCGTCGGGTTCAGCGCGGGGACCAGGCGGGATCACGCCCGGTCAGCCCGATCACGCGATGGAGCAGTGGCGCGTCGCCGGGGACCGGGATCGCCGGACCGAAGATCCCGTCCCGCATCGCCTCCTGTCCCGGCTGCGCGAGCGGCGCGACGAAGTCGTGCACGGCCTCGAGCAGGTCTTCGTCACAGGTGTAGGTCTGTCCGCTGGCCCGGGCGACGTCCCAACCGTGGACGACCAGTTCGTCCAGCGCGACGAGACCCGCGATCTCCCCGGGCAGGTCGACCCCGCCCGCCCGAGTCTCCCCCGTCCACGCCGCCGGGTCGCGCCAGGCCTCTGCGAGAGCGTCCAGCTCCCGCGGGAGTCGGCTGCGCCAGTCGTTCCCCAGGCGCGACGCGTCCCCCGACGCTCTGTCCGGGCTCCCGGGCACGGTCGCCTTCCTGGCGGCGGCGGTGAAGGCCAGCGCGAACCCGCTGACGTGGTCGAGCAGGTCGCCGAGCGTGTAGGCCGGGCAGGGCGTCGGCCCGTCGAGCAGGTCGTCGGGGACCTGTTCGATCAGGTCAGCCATCCGTCGGGACGCCGGTCCCAGGTCCACGGTCATCGAGCAGGTGCCTCGCGGTGTCGCCGTCACCCCGGAACCTATCGGACCGCGCCACGCTCGTTCCTGCTCGATGGCCCACCCGTCGAATCAATACGGGTGAACACGCGCCGGCACGCGGATACGGTCGATGGCTCCATGGCCGTCCAAACAGATCGTAAGCCCATCCTGTTGACGGTCGACGACGATCCAGGTGTGTCGCGCGCCGTCGCCCGGGACCTCCGCCGCCAGTACGGCGAGGCGTACCGGGTGGTGCGGACCGAGTCCGGGCCGCAGGCGCTGGAGACGCTGCGAGAGCTGAAGCTGCGCGGTGATCTCGTGGCCGTGCTGCTGGCGGACCATCGCATGCCCGACATGACCGGGCTCGAGTTCCTCGAGGAGGCGATGGACCTGTTCCCTCACGCGCGGCGGGCACTTCTCACCGCGTACGCGGACACCGACGCCGCCATCGAGGCGATCAACGTCGTCGACCTCGACCACTACCTGCTCAAGCCGTGGGATCCCCCGGAGGAGAAGCTCTACCCGGTCGTCGACTCCCTGCTGGAGCTGTGGCAGGCGACCGACGAGCGGTCGACCAGCCAGGTCCAGGTGGTCGGGCACCGGTGGTCGGCCCGCTCGTTCGAGGTGCGGGACTTCCTCGCCCGGAACTCCGTGCCCTACCGGTGGCTCAGCAGCGACGATGCGGAGGGCCGCCGCCTGCTGGCCGCCGCCGAGGTCGACGTCACCAGCATCCCGCTGGTGGTCACGCCGGACAGCGACTACCTCGTCGACCCGAGCATCGGCGAGTTGGCGGACCGGGTCGGCCTGTCGACCACGCCAAACACC